>JAKAIB010000203.1 GCA_021814605.1 Pseudomonadota bacterium
CCCGCAACGCGGTGCAGGCGCTCTACATCGACCATTTCCCGACCAGCGCGATGCTGGCACTCGAGCGCTCGCTCCCGAAGACGCCGCAACGCCCGTATGCGCTGCAGCATGCCATGCTGGAGCAGGTCGCTCGGACGGTGACGATTCCGGACGCCGCCGTGGCGGCGCTGGCGCTGGCGCGGGCGCAGGCGGTGGTCGCGGCGTTGACCGCCGGCAACCCGGCGCTTCCCGCCGCCCGGGTGCGGGTGGCGCCGCCGGCGGTGGACTCGACGGCGACCGGCCGGACCGTGGTGCTGAAGCTGGATCTCGCGCCCGGCGCACCGTTGCCGTCCGCCCCGGCGTCGGCGCCGCAGGCGGCGTCTGCGCCGGCGGTTCAGGGGAGGTAGGTCACCGGCCGCGTCGCGAGGAAGCGTTCGAGTTCCGGGCTGCGGTAGTCCGGCAGCGTTGCGTGCCGGAGCAGGGTCGAGGTGTGCACGCCTTCCTGCCCCGAGGGATTGGTGAGGCCCGGCTGGCGCACGCGGCAGCCGAGCAGGCGGTAGACGCCGGTCACCGAATGGCCCATCGGTGCGTCCGGGTCGCCGTGCGGCGGCAGGAGCGAGGCGTCGAGCGCCAGCCCGCAGCGGGCCGCGCGGTCGGCCATCCACAGCAGCGCGCCGTCCGAGAGTCCGGCCGACGCACGGCCGCCACCGACGTCGCCGTGCACCCCAGGGAACCACGCCTGTTCGAGCACCTGCGTGGTCGCATGCGGCTGGCTGTGCCACAGCGCCGGTGAGAACGCGGCGCGGCGTTCGTCCAGTGCGAGCGCCTGGTAGGCATAGCGCACATGGCTGCTGAGCGCGACGTCGTGGAATTCGTAGAACGGCTTGGTCCAGAAGCGCAGCGGCGTGACCGGGATGCCGAGCGCCCCGACGGTGTCCCAGACGCCGATGAATTCGATCGGGCTGGCCGCCCAGGAATAGCTCTCGCGGAACGCCACCGACTGCGGCGCGTTCGGATGGCTGCGCGGGCTGCGGTCGCGGTACAGCGCATAGGCCTGGGCGTAGCGCCCGACGCTCTGCGGGCGCAGGATGCCGCAGTTGCGGATCAGCCCGGCGAGGCTGCGCACCGCGTAGGCGCCCCGGCTGAAGCCGAACAGGAACAACTGATCGCCCGGCCGGTAGTTCTGGACCAGGAACAGATACAGCGCCTGGATGTCGGCCGAAAGCCCCAGGCCGAAGGCGCCGCCGGTCAGCCGCGCCCACCATCCGCCGCGCTCGCCGAGGCCGCTCTGGTAGTAGACCACCTGGTCCACGCCGCTCGCGTCCTGCGATGCGACGGCGATCGACAGCTTGACGACGTTGGTCGGCGCGGGTCGACCGCCGCTGTCCTGGTCGGGCCTGCTCCAGGTGCCGTCGGCGAACAGGGCGATGCGTTTCATCGACAACTCGTGTTGCAAACTCGAATCGGCGAATGATCCGCGTGGCGCCGCCGTTTGCCCATCCCCCGGTCCCGGTGATCGCACCGACCGCCCGACGAGGCTCCATTGCAGGCGCCGGCAGGCCGCGGGCAACGGATTTAGACTGCCATGCACTCTCTCCGACGACATGACCCGCATGCCTCCCGCCAGTCTGCTGCAGACATCGACCGCATTTTTCGGACCGTCAGAAGCCGATGCCGCCGCGGTCGACGCCGCGATCACCTCGCGCCGCTCGATCCGCCGTTTCCTGCCCGATCCGGTGCCGCGTGGCGTGGTCGAGGACATTCTGCGGGTCGCGTCGCGGGCGCCGTCCGGAACCAATACCCAGCCCTGGCGGGTCCATGTGTTCACGAGCAGTGCGCTGCGGCGGCTGAGCGCCCGGCTGGTCGCGGCATACGACGACGCGGAGCAGTCGGCGCAGCACACCGAGGACTACGCCTACTACCCGCAGCGCTGGGTGCCGCCCTACATCGACCGGCGCCGCAAGGTCGGCTGGGATCTGTACGGGCTGCTCGGCATCGCCAAGGGCGACAAGGTGGCGATGCACGCCCAGCACCGCCGCAACTTCCTGTTCTTCGACGCTCCGGTCGGGTTGATCTTCACCATCGAGCGGGTCATGGAGCGGGGCAGCTGGCTCGACTACGGGATGTTCCTGGAGAACGTCATGATCGCGGCGCGTGCCCGGGGCCTCGACACCTGCCCGCAGGCGGCGTTCACCCAGTTCCATCGCATCATCGAGGATGAGATCGGCCTCGATCCGGAGCGGGAACAGGTGGTCTGCGGCATGTCGCTTGGCCGGGCCGATCCCGACGCCGTCGAGAACGGCCTGGTCACCGAGCGTGCCAAGGTGGCCGAATTCACGCAGTTCCACGACGCATGAACGCGCTGGCCTGGATCGGCGAGACCCGCATCACGCAGGCGGCGCAGTCCGGTGCGTTCGACGATCTGCCCGGGGCCGGCAGGCCGCTCGACCTGACCCGCCGCGACGCCGGCCTCGATGCCGAAGCGCGGCTCGCGCTCGATCTGCTTGAACGCGCACGGCGCCCGGCAAGTGATGCCGCCGCCGATCGGCGCGAGCGCGCGGCCTTGCGGCTGCTCTGGGCGCGGGCGCTGGAGCGGCGCCGCCAGGCTGCCGGCGAACCCGGCCCCGGATCGGGCGAGAGCCCGCGATGATCATCGAATCGCTGCTCGACACCGACCTGTACAAGTTCACGATGATGCAGGTCGTGCTGCATCAATTTCCGGGTGCGGAGGTCGAATACCGTTTCAAGTGCCGAACCGCGGGCGTCGATCTGGTACCGCTGCTGCCCGAGATCGACGCCGAGCTCGATGCGCTGTGCAGCCTGCGGTTCGGTGCCGACGAACTCGCCTACCTGCGCGGGCTGCGGTTCATCAAGAGCGATTTCGTCGACTTCCTCGAGTTGTTCCGGCTCAACCGCCGGCGGATCACGGCAACGCCGGCCGCCGATCCGGCGGCGCGGGAGCGCGGCGAGATCGACATCGCCATCCGCGGCCCCTGGCTGCACACCATCCTGTTCGAGGTGCCGGTGCTGGCGATCGTCGGCGAGATCTACGCGCGCCACGCGCATGCCGACGCCGATCTCGCCGCCGGTTTGCGGCGTGTCGACGAGAAGGTGGCGATGCTGCGCACCCCGGAGCTTGCCGAGTGCCACATCGCCGATTACGGTACCCGCCGGCGCTACTCGCGTCGCTGGCAGGCGCAGGTGCTCGAACGGCTGCACGCCGGGCTGGGCCGGCAGCTCGCCGGGACCAGCAACGTGCTGCTGGCGCGGGACATGGGGTTGACCCCGCTCGGAACGATGGCCCACGAATACCTCCAGGCCTGCCAGGCGCTGGGGCCCCGGCTGCGTGACACCCAGGTCTTCGCCTTCGAGATGTGGGCGAAGGAGTATCGCGGCGATCTCGGCATCGCGCTGGCCGACGTCTACGGGCTGCAGGCCTTTCTGCGTGATTTCGACCTGTATTTCTGCAAGCTGTTCGACGGTGCGCGGCACGACTCCGGCGATCCGTTCGCCTGGGGCGAGGCGATGATCGCGCATTACCTGCGCCACCGGGTCGATCCGCGCACCAAGACGATGGTGTTCAGCGATGCGCTGACCATCCCGAAGGTGATCGCGCTCCACCGGCAGTTCCACCAGCGCGTCGGACTGGCCTTCGGCATCGGCACGCACCTGATGCACGACCTCGGCTACGAGGCCCCGCAGATGGTGATCAAGATGGTCCGATGCAACGGGCAGCCGGTCGCCAAGGTCAGCGACGCGCCGGGCAAGAACATGTGCGACGACCCGGCCTATCTCGCCTACCTGCGCGAGGTGTTCCAGATCCCGCCCGACCGGCTGGTCGAGCACGACGGGGAGGATGGCTGACGCGACGGCGGGGCGGTACGGCCCGGACCGGACCGCAGGCGGTCCGGACTTCTAGAATGCGGCGCATGGACACCGACACCGCCCGCGCCGCCATCCTTGCCCAGATCCGCGCGCGGCGGGGCCGTCCCGCCGGGATGCGGGAACAGGAACTGCGGGACGTCGAGTTCGAGATCGGGCGGCATCAGCGCGGCCCGCAGCCGTCCGTCCCGGCCGACGCGGTCGCCGCGTTCATCGCGCAGGCGACCGCGCTGCAGACCAGCGTCGCGCGCGTCGCCGGTCAGGGCGACGTGCCGCAGGCCGTGGCCGGCTACCTGCGCGAGCAGGATCTGCCGATGCGGGGCGTGGCCTGGGCCGCGCTGGACGGCCTGCCGTGGAGCGCGGCGGGGGTGACGCTCGAATTCCGTCCGCCCGTCGACGCCGACAAGCTTGGCATCACGGGCTGCTTCTGTGCAGTCGCGGAGACCGGATCGCTGGTCCTCGCCAGCAGTCAGGCGACTCCGGCGTCGACCCATCTGCTGCCGGAAACACATGTCGCCATCGTCCCGGCGACGCGTATCGTTCCCACCCTCGAAGACGCCTACGCGTTGCTGCGCACCGAACTGGGCGAATTGCCGCGGGCGCTGAGTACCGTCTCGGGACCGTCGCGCACCGGCGACATCGAGCAGACCATCGTCCTCGGCGCCCACGGCCCGTACCGCGTCCACGTGGTGATCGTCGATGCGGCTTGACCCGGGTTCGAGCCTCGCGCTGACGCTGGCGCTGGCGGTCGCGCCGGGCATGGCGTGGGCGGCCGGACCGGCTCCGGATCCCGCGGCGCTGTCGTTGTGGTGGGCGTTGCCGTTCGCCGGCATGCTGTTGTCGATCGCCCTGCTGCCGCTGCTCGCGCCTGCGGCATGGCATCACCAGGGCAAGATTGCGGTCGGCTGGGCGCTGTTGTTGCTCGTGCCGTACGCGGCACAGTTCGGCGCCGACGCGGCAGCGCGGACGGTGGCGCAGGCGCTGCTGCACGAGTACGTCCCGTTCATCATCCTGCTTGCAGCGCTCTACACCGTCAGCGGTGGCATCGCGGTGCGGGGCAACCTGCACGGCAGTCCGGCGCAGAACACGCTGCTGCTCGGCATCGGCACCCTGCTCGCGAGCGTGATGGGAACCACCGGCGCCGCGATGCTGATGGTGCGGCCGGTGATCCGCGCCAACGACGGACGGCGCCACAACGCGCACGTGCTGGTGTTCTTCATTTTCCTGGTGGCCAATGCCGGCGGTGCGCTGACGCCGCTGGGCGACCCGCCGTTGTTCCTCGGTTTTCTCAAGGGCGTCGACTTCTTCTGGACGCTGCGCCACCTGTTGGCGCCGACCGCGCTGCTGTGCGGGCTGCTGCTCGGCGGGTTCTACCTGCTCGACCGCTGGTACTGGCAACAGGAGGACGAGCGCAAGCGCTTCGATCCGACGCCCGACAGCCCGGTCGCCGTCGTCGGCCGCTGGAATCTGCTCTGGCTGGCCGCGGTCGTTGCGACGGTTCTCGCTAGCGGACTCTGGAAGCCAGGTACCGCCGTGTCGATTGCTGGCCAGCAGGTGGAGTTGCAGCATCTGTTGCGCGACGCGGCGCTGATCGTGATTGCCGTGTTGTCCCTGCGGACCACGCCGGCGGCGGCGCGACGGGAAAACCACTTCGTCTGGGCGCCGATGATCGAGGTCGGCAAGCTGTTCCTCGGAATTTTCCTGACCATCGCCCCGGTGATCGCCATCCTGCGCGCCGGTGAGGCTGGCGCGATGGCGCCGCTGGTGCGGTTGGCGGGCGACGCGCACGGCCATCCGGTTGCGGCGGCCTATTTCTGGATGAGCGGCGGTCTGTCTTCGTTCCTCGACAACGCGCCGACCTATCTGGTGTTCTTCAACATGGCCGGCGGCGATCCGGCACGCCTGATGGCCGAGGCCACGATCCTTGCGGCGATATCGGCCGGTGCGGTGTTCATGGGCGGCGCGACCTATATCGGCAATGCGCCCAATCTCATGGTGAAATCCATCGCCGAGCAGCGCGG
>JAKAIB010000011.1 GCA_021814605.1 Pseudomonadota bacterium
CTGCGCCGCCCAGCGGATCGCCGCGAGCGCGTCGCCGAGCGCGCCCGAGGCGCGCAGCAGGCCGACGGCGCACAGCATTGCCACCAGGTAGGGCAGCAGGTCGCGGGCGACGTCGAAGCCCTGCTTCGCGCCCTCGATGAAGGCCTCGTACACCGGCACCCGGCGGATCGCCCCGGCGATCAGGAAGGCGACGATCACGCCGATCAGCGCCAGGTTGCCGGCCAGCGCCGACGCCGCGGCCAGCGCCGCCGCCGACAGCGTCGCCAGGAAGGCGAGCAGCCCGCCAAGCAGCAGCGCGCCGCCACCGAGGTAGGCGAGCGCCACCGGATCCCACAGCCGCAGCCGCTGCATCCAGGCGACGCTGAGCAGCCCGGTCAGGGTCGAGGCGCTGGTGGCCAGCAGGATGGGCAGGAACACCAGCGTCGGGTCGTGGGCGCCCTGCTGCGCGCGGTACATGAAGATGGTCACCGGCAGCAGGGTCAGCGACGACGCGTTGAGCACCAGGAACAGGATCTGCGCGTTGCTCGCGGTGTCGTTGCTCGGGTTGAGCGTCTGCAGTTCGCGCATCGCCCGCAGCCCGATCGGCGTCGCGGCGTTGTCCAGCCCCAGGACGTTGGCGGCGAAATTCAGGGTGATCAGGCCGATCGCGGGATGCCCGGCGGGCACCTCGGGCATCAATCGCCGGAACAGCGGGCCGAGCAGTCGTGCCAGGGCGTCGACCAGTCCGGCGCGTTCGGCGATGCGCAGCAGCCCGAGCCAGAGGGTCAGCGTGCCGAACAGCAGCACCATCACGTCGACCGAGAGCTTCGCCATCGCGAACAGGCTGTCGACCATCGCGGCGAACACCCCGGCGTCGCCGACCAGCCAGCGTTCGAGCGCGGCGATCGCCGCAACCAGGAAGAATCCGAACCAGAGTCGGTTGAGCATGACGGCGATCGGCGGCGCAAGGCTGTGGCGTGCAGCCCGCACTATCGCACAGCGCCGCGCAGGCAGCGCCTACACTGCCGTCGCGCGCAGCCCGGCGGCCCCGCCGCGGCGCCCGACCGCTCCGCACCATGGCCACACCTGCCCTCACCCATACCCGTTTCGAGGATGTCCAGGCGCTGCTCACCGCCAGCCTGTTCGTCGCCCTCGGCCTGGCCTTCTACCGCCACGCCGGTCTGCTGACCGGCGGCACCGCCGGCATGGCCTTCCTGGTCTTCTACCTCACCCACTGGAACTTCGGCCTGATCTTCTTCGTCATCAACCTGCCGTTCTTCTGGCTGGCGGTGCGGGTGCTCGGCTGGGAGTTCACCTTCAAGACCTTCGCCGCGATCGGGCTGGTGTCGCTGTGGTCGGAGCTGCTGCCGCGCTGGTTCGGGCTGGCGCAGATCAATCCGGTGTTCGCGGCGGTGATGGGCGGCTTCCTCGTCGGTGTCGGGCTGCTGATGCTGTTCCGGCACAAGGCCAGCCTGGGCGGGGTCGGCGTGCTCGTGCTCTACCTGCAGAACCGGTTCGGCTGGCGCGCCGGCAAGGTGCAGATGGGCATCGACAGCTGCATCGTGCTCGCGGCCTTCGCCATCGTCACGCCGGAGAAGATCGCGATGTCGGTGCTCGGCGCGGTCGCGCTCAACATGATCCTCGCGGTCAACCACAAGCCCGGACGCTACATGGGCGTCTGACGCCGCAGGCGCGGCGGCTCAGGGCTTGCGCTTGGCCGGATGGGTGCCGGCGGCCGGCTTGCGGCGGGGCGCGGCGGGTTCGGCAGCGGCGAAGCGCCGCGGTGCCGGCCTGGCGGGCCGCTCGCCCGCATGGTGCGGCTCGCCGGCGCGGCTGATCTGCAACTGGCGGCCGCCGACCCAGGTCTTCTGCAGGATGCGGAACACCTCGCGCGGCATGCCCTCGGGCAGGTCGACCAGGCTGTACTCGCCGCGGATCGCGATGTTGCCGATCTGGCTGTTCTGCAGCCCGGCCTCGTTGGCGATCGCGCCGACCAGGTTGCGGACCTGCACGCCATGGTCGCGGCCGACCTCGACGCGGTAGGTTTCGAAGCGCAGGCCTTCCGCATCCGGCTTCGGCCGGCGCGCCGGGCGCGGGGCGGCGGTGTCGTCGTCGGGGGCGAATCCGGCGCTGCGCACCGCCCGCTCGGCCGGCTCGTGCCGGGCCGGCCGCACCGGGCGGTCGGTGCGTTCCTCGCGCGCGAACGCCTCGGTGCGCGCCGGCCGCCGGCGCTCGTCGAACGCCGCTGCGGGTGCGGCGGGCTCCTCGCGCGGTTCGAGCAGCAGCGGCTTGCCGCCCTGCACCAGCCGCGCCAGCGCCGCGGCGATCTCGATCGCCGGGATGTCGTATTCCTGCTCGTAGCGCTCGACCAGGCTCTGGTATTCGGCCAGTCCTTCCTGCTCGCGCGCCTCGCTGATGCGCTGCATGAAGCGGTTGATCCGGCTGTCGTTGACCGCCTCGACGCTCGGCAGCTGCATCGGCGTGATCGGCTGGCGGGTGGCGCGCTCGATCGCGCGCAGCAGGTGCCGCTCGCGCGGGGTGACGAACAGGATCGCGTCGCCGCTGCGTCCGGCGCGGCCGGTGCGGCCGATGCGGTGGACGTAGCTCTCGGTGTCGGTCGGGATGTCGTAGTTCACCACGTGGCTGACCCGCTCCACGTCGAGTCCGCGCGCGGCCACGTCGGTGGCGACCAGGATGTCGACCTGCCCGTCCTTGAGCCGCTGCACCAGCCGCTCGCGCAGCTGCTGCGGCACGTCGCCGTTGAGCGCCGCGACAGTGAAGCCGCGCGCCGACAGCTTCTCGGCCAGTTCCTCGGTCGCCTGCTTGGTCCGGGCGAACACGATCATGCCGTCGAACGGCTCGACCTCGAGGATGCGGGTCAGCGCGTCGAGCTTGTGCATGCCGCTCACCGTCCAGTAGCGCTGGCGCACGTTGGTCGCGGTGGTGGTGCTGGCCTTGATGGTGATCTCTTCCGGCTCGCGCAGGTAGGTCTGCGCGATGCGCCGGATGGCCGGTGGCATGGTCGCCGAGAACAGCGCGACCTGGCGCTGGCCGGGGGTCTGCTTCAGGATGGTTTCGACGTCGTCGATGAACCCCATGCGCAGCATCTCGTCGGCCTCGTCGAGGACGACGTGCGCCAGCGCGTCGAGCTTGAGCGTGCCGCGTTCGAGGTGGTCGATGATCCGCCCCGGAGTGCCGACGACGACATGCACGCCGCGGCGCAGCGCGTTGAGTTGCGGCACGTAGCTCTGGCCGCCATAGATCGGCAGCACGTGCAGCCCCGGCAGATGGGCGGCATAGCGGGTGAAGGCCTCGGCGACCTGGATCGCCAGCTCGCGCGTCGGCGCCAGCACCAGTGCCTGCGTCTGCGGGCGCTGCAGGTCGATGCGGGCGAGGATGGGCAGCGCGAAGGCCGCGGTCTTGCCGGTGCCGGTCTGCGCCTGACCGAGCACGTCGTGCCCGGCGAGCAGCGGCGGGATGGTCGCCGCCTGGATCGGCGATGGCGATTCATAGCCGACGTCGGCGAGCGACTGCAGCAGCGGCGCGGGCAGGCCGAGGTCGGCGAACGAGGCGGGAGTTTCTGGATGGGCCATGGGTGCGGGCGGAACGGCGGATTGACTTGCCGACACCATCGGCAAGTCAGTATTGTGCGCGCGGCGCGCGCCGAAGGCCCAGCCCGGCCGTCAGACGCGCACGGGCGAACGCAACGCCGGCGGCAGCAGGCCGCGCAGCGACAGGCCGTCCTCGCTGAGCGCGGCGGCGATGGCCAGCCGCAGCGGGGCGATGCGGCTGGAAGCGTCGAGCGCCAGTCGCCGCACCAGACGGGCCGGGCCGCTGTCGTTGGTGTAGAGCGTGGCGATCGCCTGCGTCGCCATGTACAGCGGCCAGGTCGCGCGGCGGTGCGCCTGCGCATAGCGCTGCAGCCGCTCGGGCGCCGCGATGTCGCCGCCGGCACGGACCGCGCCGAGGATCTCGCGCGACAACAGATCGACGCTGTGCAGCCCGAAGTTGAATCCGTGTGCGGTGACCGGGTGCATGCCGACCGCGGCGTCGCCGATCAGCGCGAACCGCGCTGCGGCGAAGCGCTGCGCGTACACGCCGACCAGCGGATAGCTGTGGCGGCTGCCGGCGCGGCGCATCTCGCCGAGGCGGTGCTGGAAGCGGCGCGCGATGTCCTGCTCGAATGCGTCGTCGGGCAGTGCGAGCAGCGCCTGCATCTCGCGCTGCGGCAGCGTCAGCACCACCGACGACAGATGCTCCGACAGCGGCAGCAGCGCCAGCGTCTGGCCGTGGCCGAACCATTCCCAGGCGGTGTGATGGTGCTGCTGTTCGTGGTGCATGCGGCAGACCAGCATGGTCTTGCCGAAGTCGTGCGAGTCGGCGCCGATGCCCATCAGCCGCCGGGTGTCGGAGAACCGGCTGTCGGCGGCGATCAGCAGCCGCGTCTGCAGGGTGCGCGGCGCGACGCCCGACGCCGGGTCGGACGGCACCAGTCCGATCTCGACGCCATCGTCGACGTAGCGCGCCGAACTCAGCCGCGTCTGGTCGAGCAGCGTCAGCCCGTCCTGGCCCTGCACCGCGTCCCATGCGGCACGGCGGATCAGGTGGTTGGCAGCCAGCGCGCCGAGCGCGTCCTGGCCGCGCAGCGGCAGCACCCGCATCGGCCGCGGCGTGTCGCCGTTGAACACCGCGGCGTTCTCCAGCGGGAAGACCTGGTCCGCCGGGATGCGGTCGAGCAGCCCGGATTCGCGCATCAGCCGCAGGCTGCGCTGGCTGAGCGCGATTTCGCGGCCGTCGAACGCCGGGTCGGCCAGCGCCGCCGCGGCCTGCTGTTCGACGAGGGCGATGCGCAGGCCGCTGCCGGCCAGCGCGCGGACCATGCTGAGACCGGCCGGGCCGGCGCCGATGATGGCGAGATCGAATTGCATGAGGACTGTCCTGACGGCTGATGCACCAGCACGCACTCTAGACAGCGCCGGCGCGACCCGGGTTGACCGCAGTCACGCACGGGACGGCCGAACCGGCTGCGCGCCGCGCCGGCGCGGTCGCGCCGGAAACGATCCCGGATGATAGACCGCGGCCGGAAAGCCGCGGTTCAGGCGCGGTCGTCGACCGCCGCCTTGTCCGCTTCGGCGTGGATGGCCGCGATCGCCGCGTCGCGCTGCTCGGCGGACTTGAACATCGGGCTGGTGCCGATCACCTGGTGATTGGCGGCGTGCAGGTTGAAGTAGAGGCGACCGTCGTCGGCGACGCGCTTCTCGAAGCGCTCGGCGACGATGCAGTTCTTCTTGACCGATGCGATGCCGTTCTCGGCCGAGGCCTTGGACGCGTAACCCTCGCTGACGAGCAGGACGCCGCCGTCGGCGTTGCGGAGCGAGAAATGGAACTGGCCGCGGTCGTTCTTGTGCAGTTCAAAGCGGGCTGTCATGGCGACTCCTCGATGGCGATGACCGTCCGCATGGTCCGTCGATTTCGTGACAAACGCAAGCATTTCCGGGGCTGGATCGGAACGAATTGGCAGTTCCGCGGCGGGCCGGCGCTAGCGGGCCTGCTGCTCGAGCAGGAAATGCGCGCCCTCGAACTGCGCCAGCGCGCGCGTCAGCCACGGCAGGGTGGCGCGCAGCGTCTCGTGCAACGTCCACGGCGGATTGATCACGAACATGCCGCTGCCGAGCAGGCCGAACCCGCTCGGATCGGGGGCAGCGACCTGCATCCGCGCGTCGAGCCAGTCGACGCCGCGGGCGATGCGGCGCAGCTGCTGCGGCAACAGGTGCGATTCGCGCCGCTGCAGCACCGGATACCAGACCAGGTAGGTGCCGGTGGCGAAGCGCTCAAGCGCGTCGGCCAGCGCATTGCGCAGCGCCGCGTAGTCGGTCTTGAGTTCGTACGACGGGTCGAGCAGCACCACGCCGCGGCGGACCTGCGGCGGCAGCAGGCTGCGCAGCGCGACGAAGCCGTCGGCGCAACGCACCTGCACGCCGCGCTGCGCGCCGAAGCTGGCGTCGAGCGGGCGATGGTCGGACGGATGCAGCTCGAACAGCCAGAGCCGATCCTGCGGGCGCAGCAGCCGCTGTTCGATCGCCGGCGATCCGGGGTAGTAGATCAGCGGCGCCTGGCCGCCGTCCCCTGCGCCGGAGCGGCCTGCCGGGTTGAATTCGCGGATCGCGCCGAGGTAGTCGGCGACCGCCGCCGGCGCGTCGGTGCGCGTCCACAGCCGGGCGATGCCCTGCGCGTACTCCGCCTTCTTCTGCGCGGCGGCGTCGTGCAGCGCGTAGCCGCCGGCGCCGGCATGGGTGTCGATCATCCAGTACGGCTTGTCCTTGCGGTTCATGTACTGCAGGACCTGGATCAGCACGAGGTGCTTGAGCACGTCGGCATGGTTGCCGGCGTGGAAGGCGTGGCGATAGGCGAGCATGCCCGCACTGTAGCGGGCCTGGTCCGCCGGGAAGTGGGCGGCGTGTCAGGCGCGGCGCGGCGGCAGGGGGAAGCCGAACAACGCCGGCGGTGATCCCGCGTCGGCCGGCGACTCCTCGCGTGGCAGCGGATCGCGGCCGCGGGCCCGGGCGCCCCGCATCGCGGCCTCGGCCAGCCGCAGCAGGTCGCCGAGCGTCGAGGCGTCGTCGGGATACAGCGCCACGCCGATGCTGCCCGAGGCGCGGAACGCCTCGCCGGACAGCGCGTACGGCGCGTGCAACCGTTCCAGCGCGTGGCCGGTCAGCTCGGCCACCAGCTGGGCCGACGGCAGGTTGGGCAGGATGACGCCGAACTCGCCGCCGCCGAGTCGGGCGCACACGGCCTCGGGGCCGAAGGCGTCGCGCAGCCGTGCCGAGGTCGCCTGGATCAGGGCGTCGCCCGCGGTATGGCCGAAGCGGCTGTTGACCCGGCGCAGGCCGTCGAGGTCGAACCACAGCACCGCGGCGACGGCATGGCTGGCGCGGGTGCGGTCGAGCACGCGCTGGCCTTCCTCGAACAGTCCGTTCCGGTTGAACAGGCCGGTCAGCGGATCGCGGGTCGGCCGCGGGCTGACGGCTCGGTCGGTGCGGTCGCGCAGCTGCGTTCCCCGCACCGACAGCCCGTAGGTGGCCACCAGCGCCAGCAGCGCGAAGGCCCATTGCCGCGCGTCGCCGGGGACAGCGGCGTCCGCCAGCCAGCCGAGGTCGCGCGCGATCTCGCCGCCGCAGACCGCGACTGCCGGCGCCAGGCCCGCCAGCAGGATGGTCGCCGGCCGGAAACCCTGACGCCAGCGCAGCGCCGCCGCGCCGGCCACCAGCAGCAGTGCCGCCGCGGCCACCGCGTGGGTCGGGATCGACAGCCAGGCGTTGTGCGGCACGACCTCGACCACGGCCAGCGCCAGGGCCAGCCATTGCGCCACCTGCAGGGTCCGGTCGGCAGCCGGCGCCGACGCCGGCAGCAGCAGGTAGGTCCGGGCGAACAGCAGCGCGCCGGCGCTGCCGAACATCAGGCCGGCGTACAGGCTGACGTCGTTCCACGGCGTGGCGCCGGGCCAGAAGCGGAACTGGCCGAGGCCGGTTTCACCCAGCAGATAGAACGCTGCGGCCGACAGCCAGAAGACGAAGGCCAGATGCGCCGCGTCGCGCGTTCGCGCGAACAGCAGCGCGTTGTGGATCAGCAGCGCCAGCATCATGCCGAACAGCAGGCCCTGCAGCAGCACGTCGTCGTCGCTGTAGCGGCGGAAGTCATGGGCGTCCCAGAGGCGCACCACCGGGGTGGCCACCTCGTACGGCGCGACCCGCAGCACCAGCGTGCTCGGCCCGGTCGGCGGCGATACCGCGAACGCTGCGAGCCGCGTCGGCACGGCCTCGAGCGGCTCGACGCGCTGTGCGCCGCCGTTGCCGGTGACCAGGTAGCCGTCGGCCGTGCGCCAGAGCGGCCGGCCGAGCTGGACCACGAGCTGCCGCGGCGACTGCGGCGACCGCTGCAGCGCAATGCGCAGCCAGACCGGCCCGCCCGCGATGGCGCGGCTCTCTGTCGCCGGGGCGAAGCGCGCCTGCGGCAGCGACGCCACCGCGGCGGCATCCAGCTTCGCGGCATGGCCGCGCAGCACCTGGAGCGGCGCGCCGATCGCCATCTGCGTCAGCGTCGTCGGCACCTGGAACGTCGGCGCCGGCGTCGGCTTGGGCGGCACCGCCGGAGCGGCGCCCGCGAACCCGCACAGCAGCAGGACGATCGCCGCGACCGCCCGCAGCAATCGCCCGCGCCGGTCCGCCGCCACGCGGGACGCCGGCGGATGGCGTTGCACGGGGCCGCTGCACGGCGGCTGGGGGACGGATGCCACGGCTACGAGACGGCGCACTGAGGCGGACAACGCGCGGTCGGCGCGAGCGGGAAGGAGACGGGAACCGAGTGTAAGGACGACATCCCCCGGCGCGCCCCCACCCCATGAGGGGGGCGCACGGCGTGGGTGCGGGGGTGGGCTGCGCCCGCCAGCCATGATCGACGCACGGTGGAGGTGTGCTGCACGCCGTGCCTGTCCATCGACGCAAAAGGCAATGACTGCCTGTCATCAGGTGGTCAGTGCGAGCGTCTAGGGTGTCTGGCTTTCACGACGGATTGCACGCGGACCGACGGTCCGATGCAAGGCAGTCATGCGCACAACGTCAACACGCGTCGAGGTGGGTCGCCCCGTGTCCAGGGTCCTCGGCCGCATCTGGTCCTATACGGTCGTCTACTGTGCGGCGGTGGCCGCTGCCATGGCAGCCGACGCAATTCTTGCCGTCATGCGGAGCACTCCCGCGCCGACATTCCATGAGGGCGGATTTCTCGGGGCAGCCATCGCGCCCCTGTACTTCTGCTTTCGGGCGGTGCCAGCGACGGTCTGGCTGGACATGGAACCCGGCGTGACGATGCCTGAGGCAGAGTCGATGCTGATCTCGTTCATGCAAACCGCGTTCGCCGGACGGCGCCTCTATCGCGGCGGGATCGAGATTCAGCGCGACGGCCGCCGGGTGCGCCTGTTTCCCAGGAGACCCGCGACGGCAACGTGGATTCCGTTCCCGAGGCAGGGCTTCTGGTTCAAGTATGTCCTGGACTGGGGCCTGTCCTACGTCTATCTGGAGCACGTGCACAGCGCGTTCAGGTTGGTCGGCCCAAGGGACGTCCTCATGGATTTCGCCAGGATCAACCAGTGGCTGCGTCTCGCCGCTGTTCGCGGAAACGATCGCTCGACTTCAACCTGCGGTGGCTAGCGGCCGGAGCGGTCAGGATGTGGGATTCGCCGGCTGGACCGACAGCACCTGTTCGCCGATCCATGAGCGGCAGAGCGTCAATTCCATGGGGCGCCCGACGACGGCTTCCGCCTGGGTGTCCGGCCCGACGCACAGATGCAGGCGGTCCTGGGGTTGACCGATGCTGCGCAGGTCCAGCCCGTAGCAGGTCGACTTGGCGTGAGTGACGTACTTGCCGAGCACTTCGTAGTCCTGCGTTGCGTCGTGCCCGATGGCGCGGTTGGCGATCTCGGCGCCCACGCCGACCGTGGTGGCGACGGCGAACAGCGATGCCGCCAGCGCCAGCGCCCAGGCGCCCCACGGGCCGTAGGCGCGGGAGTCGCGCCTGCGGCCGACGCGGCATCCGACGATTCCCGGCTGCACCCTGAGCGCCAGTCCGAGCCAGGCCGCCAGCGCGAACGGGGTCACGGCGATGCCGAAGGCGGCGCTCGGACGGATCGAGATGCCCAGGGTCAGGGCCGCCAGCAGCAGCACCACGGACGATCCGATCAGCATGGCCTGGACCCCCGCCGGCAGCGGGGGCGGATCGGTTGCATCCGGCAGGTCCGGTTCGTTCATCGACGGCTCCCCACGGGTCGTCGGCCGATTCTAGGGAGCGGCGCGGCGACGGTTCAATCCAGCGGCAGGTAGTCGAGCGGCAGTTCGGTGGTCGACTTGATCTGCTCCATCGCGAAGCTGGAACTCACGTCCGACAGCCTCACCTTGCGGATGAGCGTCTGGTAGACCGCGTCGTACGCGGCGATGTCGGGAACCTGGATGCGCAGCAGGTAGTCGATGTCGCCGCTCATGCGGTGGATCTCGACGATCTCCGGAATGTCCGCCACCGCGCGGGCGAAGCCCTCCAGCCAAGCCGCGGTGTGCTCGCTGGTGCGGATCGACACGAACGCGGTCACGCCCACGTTGAGCCGCTGCGCGTCGAGCAGCGCCACGCGGCGACGGATCACGCCGGCTTCCTCCAGCTTCTGGATGCGCCGCCAGCACGGCGTCGGCGACAGGCCGACCTGTTCGGCGATCCGGGCCACCGGCATCGCGGCGTCGCGCTGCAGGCAGCGCAGGATTTCACGGTCGAAGCGATCCATCGCGGTGGTTTGCAAGAAATTTTCAGGAGGCTCGGAAACAGAAGAATCAGATTGCCGGAATCGACCGAAGGATAGGGAAAATTGGAACATTTTGACCGGGTAGCGCCAGCATAATTTTCCCCATCCGGACGCATCGGGCGCCCGGCAGCGAGTCGATCCCCATCATGGACATGCCGACCAAGACCGCGGCGCCGGTTGCCGCCATGCCGCGCCGCAAGCCGCTGGCCAAGCAGACCCTCCTCACCCACCTCGGGCGCGACCGCGAGGCGTATCACGGCTTCGTCAATCCGCCGGTCTATCGCGGATCGACGGTGCTGTTCGCATCCATGGACGATCTGGTTCATGGACGCAACGAGTTCACCTACGGCCGCAAGGGCAACCCGACCCTTCGTGCGCTGGAAGACGCCTGGACGCAGTTGTCCGGCGCGGCCGGAACGGTGCTGTGCAGCTCCGGCCTGCTCGCCATCACCACCGCGCTGCTGGCGCTGGTCAAGGCCGGCGACCACATCCTCGTCACCGACTCGGTCTACGGCCCGGTGCGCCAGTTCTGCGACGGCATGCTGGCGCGGCTGGGCGTGCGCGTGCGCTACTTCGATCCGGCCTGCGGCGCCGGCATCGCCGAACTGTTCGAGCCGGCGACCCGGCTCGTCTACCTCGAATCCCCCGGATCGCTGACCCTGGAGATCCAGGACGTTCCGGCCATCGCGGCGGCGGCCCATGCGCGCGGCGCCGTGGTGGTGATGGACAACACCTGGTCGACGCCGCTGCTGTTCGACGCCCACGGGCACGGCGTCGACGTCAGCGTCGAGGCCGGCACCAAGTACCTCGGCGGCGCGTCCGACCTGCTGATCGGCGTGGCCAGCGCCAATGCCGCGACCTGGCCGGCGCTGCGCGCCGCGCACCTGACGCTGGGCTGCATGCCCGGGCCGGAGGACGTGTTCCTCGCGCTGCGCGGGCTGCGCACGCTGGAACTGCGGCTGCGCGAATCCGAGTGGCGGGCGCTCGAACTGGCGCACTGGCTGCAGCGCCGGCCGGAGGTCGAGCGGGTGCTGCACCCGGCGCTGCCGGGGCACGCCAACCACGCCATCTGGCGCCGCGACTTCGACGGATCGAGCGGCCTGTTCTCGGCGGTGCTCAAGCCCGTCGCTCCGCAACGCCTGGCGCGCATGCTCGACGGACTCGAACTCTTCGGCATGGGCTATTCGTGGGGTGGCTTCGAGAGCCTGGTGACGCCGATCGATCACGACCTGCAGCGCACCGCGACGACCTGGACCGCCGCCGGCCCGACGCTGCGCTTCTATGCCGGCCTGGAGGACGTCGACGACCTGAAGCGCGACCTGGACGACGGCTTCCGCCGCATGAACCGCGGCGACTAGCTAGCCCATGCCGGGCCGCAGGAAGCCGGTCGACAGCCAGGGCACCGCGGCGACGATCACGATGCCCACGAGCAGCGCCAGCAGGTAGCCGACGATGGGCCGCAAGCCGTCGTCCGGGTCGACCCGGCTGATGGCGCAGGCGGCGTAGTAGCCCACGCCCAGCGGCGGCATGAACAGGCCCAGCCCCATCGACAGCACCGCGACCATGGCGTAGTGCACCTCGTTCACCCCGAGCTCGCGTGCGATCGGGAACAGCAGCGGGCCGAACAGCACCATCGCCGGGATGCCTTCGAGCACCGAACCGAGGACGATGAACACCACGATCGACACGGCGAGGAAGGTCGGTCCGCCGCCGGGCAGCGCGGCCATCGCCTGCGCCAGCGCGCCGGAGAAGCCCGATTGCGTCAGCCCCCAGGCGATGGCGGTGGCGGTGCCGATGATGAACAGGATGGCGCCTGACAGGCTGGCGGTCTCGATCAGCATCGGCAGGATCCGGCTGGCGTCGAAGCGCCGGTAGATCAGCGGCCCGACCACCAGCGCATAGGCGATCCCGAGGGTCGAGGCTTCGGTCGCGGTGGAGACGCCGTCGACCACCGCGGCGCGGATCACGAACGGCAGCGCCAGCGCCGGCGCCGCGACGACGAACAGCCGCAGCACTTCGCGCCGCGGCACGCGGGGGCCGGCCGACACGTCCTGGCCGCGATGCCGCAGCCAGACCACCACGCACAGCATCAGCCCGGTCACCAGCGCCGGCACCAGGCCGCCGGTGAACAGCGCGGCAATCGACACCCCGGTGACCGAGCCGATGGTGATCAGCACCAGGCTGGGCGGAATGGTTTCGGTCTGCGCGCCGGTGGCGGCGAGCAGCGCCACCAGTTCGCCGGGCCGGGCGCCGCGCGCCCTCATCTCGGGAAACAGTGCCGGCGCGATCGCCGCCATGTCGGCGGCCTTGGCCCCCGAAATGCCCGAGACCAGGTACATCGCCCCGACCAGCACGTACGCCAGCCCGCCGCGCACATGGCCCAGCAGCGCCGACAGGAAGGCGATCATGGCGCGCGCCATTCCGGTCATCTCGATCAGCAGGCCGAGGAAGACGAACAGCGGCACCGCCAGCAGGATCAGGTGCGACATGCCCTCGTCCATGCGCCCGACCATGATCAGCATCGGTGTCGACGTCGACAGCGCGAGATAGCTGAACGCGGCCAGCCCGAAGGCGAAGGCGATGGGGATGCCGGCAAACACGCTGCCCGCGCCGACGCCGACGAAGAAGATCAGCAGGTTGATCTGGCCCAGCGGCGCGAACAGCGGTCGCGCCAGCCAGAGCGCGCCGACCAGCGCCGCGACCGCGACGAGCCCGAGCAGCGCGTCGCGCGGCCGCAGGTCACGCACCAGCCGCAGCAGCGCGACCAGGGCCATCAACGCGATGCCGCAGGGCATCGCCGCGGCGCGCCAGGCATCGGACCAGCCCAGCGCGGGGGTGGTGATCGGCTGCTGCTCCCGCGCGAACTGCCATGCCGGCCGGGCGATCAGGAACAGGAAGGCGAGGCAGGCGGCCAGCGCGACGGCCTCGAACTGCGCGCGTCGCGCCGGCGACAGCCGCGCGACCAGCCCGCTCATTCGCATGTGCTCGCGGCGCTGCAGCGCGACCACCGAACCGAGCATCGCCAGCCAGAGGAACAGCAGCGAGGCCAGCTCGTCCGACCACACCAGCGGATGGCGGAACACCGTGCGCGCGACGATGCCGGCGAACAGCACGCCGATTTCCGCCACCACCAGCAGCGCGGCCGGGATCTCGACCAGCCGCGCCAGCAAGGCGTCGACCAGAGCGACCGCCGGCGCCGACCGGCCGCCGGCCGGTCCCGCTGCGTCGATCAAGCAAGTCTCCCGCTCGCGCGCTCCAGCAGTCCCCAGGCTTCGGCGCCGAACTTGTCCTTCCAGTGGGCGTAGAAGCCGGCCTTGCGCAACTGCGCGCGGAACGTGTCGGGGCTGGTGGTGTTGAACACCATGCCCTTCGCGGTCAGCTGGGTCTGCAGGCCGGCGTTGAGCGCGGCGACGTCGGCGCGCTCCTGCATGCCGGCGGCGTTGATGTGCTTGGCGACGATGGCGCGCAGGTCCGCCGGCAGGCGGTTCCACGAATCGCGGTTGGCGAGGAACCAGAAGCCGTCCCACATGTGGTTGGTCAGCGAGCAGTACTTCTGCACTTCGTACAGCTTGGCCGTCGAGATGATCGCCAGCGGGTTCTCCTCGCCGTCGACCAGCTTGGTCTGCAGCGCGGAGTACACGTCGGAGAAGTTGATCGACGTCGGCGCCGAGCCGAAGGCCTGGAACATCGAGGTCCACAGCGGCGAGACCGGGACGCGGATCTTGAAGTCCTTGAGGTCGGCCGCGGTGCGGATCGGCTTGGTCGACGAGGTGATCTCGCGGAAGCCGTTGTCCCAGATGCGGTCCATCGGCACCAGCCCGGCCTTGTCGATCTGGCCGCGCACGTAGCCACCGAGGTCGCCGTCGAGCGCCTTCCAGACGGCGTCGTAGTTGGGGAAGGCGAAGCCGATGCCGGTGATCGCCGCGGCGGGAACCAGCGTCGACAGGATCAGGCCCGACAGGGTGAAGAAGTCGATGCCGCCGGCGCGCAGCTGGGTCAGCATGTCGGTGTCCGAGCCGAGCTGGTTGTTGGGGAAGATCTGGATGTTGACCCGTCCCTTGGTGTCGCGATGAATCGCCGCGGCCATTTCCCTGGCGCGGATGTTCATCGGGTGCGTGACCGGCAGGTTGTTCGCGTACTTGTAGTTGAACACCTCGTCGGCCGCGGCGATGCCGCCCAGGCCGAGCGCCAGCGCACCGCTGCCGGCAAGAAATTCGCGTCGCGTGAATGCCATGATCTGATCTCCCGGGTTATGGTTGTCCTGGGGCCTTCGGGCGGCGCATCGGTGCCGCCCGAAGGCCCGGCACAACTATAAGAGATTCACCCTGCCGCGCCGCCGCGGTTGCGGCGCAGCGTCGGCAGGCCGACGCCTGTGGCGTCGAACCCGCCGTCGACCGCAATCACCTGACCGTTGATGAAGCCCGCCTCGGCGCTGCACAGGAAGCCGACGGTCTGCGCCATCTCCTCGACCGTGCCGTAGCGGCCCAGCGGGATCACGTCGTGGTAGTCGGACCGGATGGCGACGCTGTGCACCAGCTTGGCCATCTCGGTCTCGACCGGGCCGGGCGCGATGGCGTTGACGCGGATGCCCAGGTCGCCCAGCTCGACCGCCTGCTGGCGCGTCAGGTGCGCCAGCGCTGCCTTGCTGGTGCCGTAGGCCACGCGCAAGGTGCTGGCGCGCAGCGCCGAGATCGACGCGACGTTGACGATCGCGCCGCCGCCACCCTGCAGCATCAGCGGCGCGAACGCCTGGGTGCAGAGGAAGGCGCCGTCGAGATTGGTTCCGAGCACCTTCCGCCATTCCGCATAGCTGGTCTGCAGCATCGGCTTGAACAGCGCGATGCCGGCGTTGTTGACCAGGGCGTCGACCCGGCCGTACCGCGCCATCACCGCCGGCGCCGCCGCGCCGACCTGCCCGGGATCGGACACGTCGCAGTGCAGCGCGAGGACCGCGTCGGGGTCGGCCAGTTCGGCCTCGGTCCGGCCGAGGGTCTCGGCGTCGATGTCGAGCAGCGCGACGCGGTGCCCGCGCGCCAGGAACCAGCGGGCGATGCCCAGTCCGATGCCGCGCGCGCCGCCGGTCACCACGGCGACCGGCGCTGAGTTGTCTGACGGATGCATTGGGTCTCCTCCTGCGGGCTGTTGTCCGAACTGCGGCTGCGGCGATTAGATCATTCGCGCAGCGCAGGCCGTCGCGCCGATCCGGCCGCGCGCGGCCCGCGCGGTAAACTTCCGCACTTGCGCCGAACGTCCGGTACGCGGGTCTTCGGCCGCCTCCCAATGGCGCACTGACACGGGCCATCCGGCCCGATCCGTCAGCGTTCGACACGTGAAGCTCCCGCATCGCACCCCCGGCGACGACGCCCGGCCCGCAGCCGTCGCGCGAGGCATCCTGGCCATTGCGCGAACCGAGTTCGCGCACCTCAGCGCGTTTCATCCGACCGACCGGCACTGGTCGATGCCCATCGCGGCGGCATCGGCGTCGGGCCTGCCGCTGCTGGCCGGCGCCTGGTTCGGCCACATCGGATTCGGACTGATCTCGTCGCTCGGCGGCATGGTGTTCCTCTACCTGCTGGAGACACCGCTGCAGCACCGGATGCTCTGGCTGATGGCCTGCGCCAGCGCGATGCTGGCCTGCTACACCCTCGGGGTGGCCAGCCAGTTCGTGGCGCCGCTGCGCTTTCCCCTGCTGACCGTCCTCGCCGTCCTGACCATGCTGACGGTTCGCCTGTACGCCGTCGGCCCGCCCGGAGGGCTGTTCTTCGTCATGTCGGCGGCCATCGGGTCCTACACGCCGGTGCAGGCGGAGCAGTTTCCCTACGTCATCGGTCTGTTCGCGCTGGGAACCATGGTTGCATGCGCCGTGGCCTTCCTCTACAGCGTGTACACCCTGCGTCGGCGGCCCGCGAAGCCGGCCTCGCCGCTGCCGCGGCCGGACTTCGACTTCGTGGTGTACGACTCGGTCGTCATCGGCCTGGGCGTCGGCCTGTCGCTGGCGCTGGCGCAGTTGCTGCAGATGCCGCGGCCGTACTGGGTGCCGGTCAGCTGCCTCGCCGTCATCCAGGGCGCCTCGTTGCGCGCGGTCTGGACCAAGCAGCTGCACCGCATCTTCGGCACGGCGACCGGAGTCGGACTCGCCTGGGCGCTGCTGGGGCTGCCGCTGGGTCCGTGGGGCATCGCCTCGGCGGTCATCGTCCTGACGATCATCGTGGAGACGATCGTGGTGCGCAATTACGGGTTCGCCGCAATCTTCATCACGCCGTTGACCATCCTGCTGGCCGATGCGGCGAACATGGCGGCGGTGCCGGCGGGGGCGCTGCTGCAGGCGCGTCTGGTCGACACCGTGCTCGGCGCTTTCGTCGGTCTGATCGGCGGCCTGTTCCTCCACCACGAGGCGCTGCGCAGGCGGCTCAGTCCGTCCCTGCGGCGCCTCCTGGTCGGAGCCGGCCGATAGGGCCGGCGCGCCGAGAGGCGCCGGACACGCGGGAAGCCTCGGGCGGATGCCGGTACGATCGGCTGCGAACCCGATGCGGAGGCTGAATTGAACGAGGACGCGAGTGCCGGTGCACTCGAGGCTTATGGGCGTGCGCGCGACCTGCTGGACGGTCCGCTCGTGGCGCTGTGCCTCGGCGACACGACATCGGCGATCGCGATCGGCGCCGGCCCCCGACCGGAGCAATTGCTGACGGTCGAACTGGGGGTCGGCTCGATCCAGGCCCGCCACTTCCACGGCGGCGTTCCCGACGGTGCCGGGGTCGAGTCGGCGATCGCCGCCGTCGAGGACGCCATCATGCCGCTGCTTCGCGTGATCCCGGGCGCCGCCCGCCTCGTCAGCGCAGACCCGCGGATCGCGGCGGTGGCCGGCTTCGGCGGGCTGGCCGACCACGGCGGATCCACGCTCGGCATCGACGCGGTCGAACGGCTGTTCGACCGCTGGACGGCGCGGGTCCTCGGGCGCCCCGCCAGCCAGGACCCGATGCCGGTATCGGGCGACTTCGCCGCGACGCTGCTGATCCTGCGCGAAACGCTGCACCACCTGAAGTTCCACGGCATCACGCTGCTTCCCCCGCCCGGACCGGACGGCTCCCCGCATCCGTAGCGCGTCGGCGAACGGGCGGGCCAGCGGGTGCGGATTCGCGCCTGGCAGCGCATGGCCGGGCCCGACGTCGCCGCCGATTCCCGGCGCGACGAGTCGCGTCGGCTGTGTGAACGAATTCACGGAACGGGACCTCGGCAACCCGCTGGAGCCAGCGCCGATCCAGCGCTGTTACCTACAGTTGCGAAACAGTTTCCGACGCTGCGTTTTCGCCGCCCCAATTCCGGCCGGCTTGGGTACTCTTGTGAGTTCCAGGGAAGAACAACGTGATATCGCCCAACACCAACCGATGCGAATGCCCCGGCGCCAATACGGACACGGCTTGCGGACTGCCTCCGGTGTGAGGTGGACCGGGACTCGCCGGCACCTGTCCCGCCTCCTGCGGGGCATGCTCTGGTGCCTGCTCGGATTGCTGGCAAGCGTGAGCACCGTGCCAGCCAGCGCGGCGCCGCGGACGCTGCGCGTCGTGACCGACGACAACTACCCGCCGTATCTGTTTCTGAGCAGCGACGGTCACCCCGAGGGCTACCTGGTCGACCTGTGGAAGCTCTGGCAGGCCAAGACAGGGGTACGTGTCGACCTCGAACCCATGCAATGGGCGGCTGCGCAGCGCGCGATGCACGACGGCAAGGCCGACGTGATCGACATGATCTTCCGCACCCCGGTGCGCGACCAGCTCTACGAATTCTCCAAGCCGTATTCCACGCAGACGGTCGGCATCTACGTGGATCACAACATCCAGGGGATCACCGGGCCCCGATCCCTCGACGGATTCGAGATCGGCGTCGAGCGCGGCGACGCGTGCATCAACAAGCTCAACAGCCTGGGCATCACGCGCGTGGTGGCCTACCCCGATTACATGGGGATCTTGAACGCAGCGAAGGCCGGCGCCATCAAGATGTTCTGCATGGACGACGATCCGGCGAACTACTACCTGTACCTGTTCCGGGACCAGGTGCAATTCGCCAAGGCCTTCACCCTCTATGAGGGGCATTTCCACTGGGCCGTGAACCGCGGCGACACCGCCACCTTCGCGCTCGTCAGCCGCGGCATGGAGAGGATCACCCCTGCCGAGCGGGCGGCGCTGCAGCGCAAGTGGTTCTCCCAGCCGATCCAGTACCGGTCATATTTCCGCATGCTGGCGATCGGTGCGGGCGGCGCGCTGGCGATCCTCGCCATCGCGGCCGTCTGGATCGGGATGCTGCGCAGGGCGGTGCGCGCCCGAACCGCGGAGATCTCCGCGAAGAACGAGGAACTGCAGCAGCAGTCCCGGGAACTGGCCGCCCAGCACGCGCAGTTGCTGGGACTGATGGAAAACTCTCCGGATGCCATGTGGTTGAAGGATCCGCAGGGGGTCTACCTGCACTGCAACGCCGCGGCGGCCGATTTCCTCGGGTTGCCCAGCGATGAGATCATCGGTCGCACGGATGCCCAGATTCATCTCGATCCGTCGTTCATCACGCTGATCGAGACCGTCGACGAACGGATCATGAAGGAGGGGACCAACTATCGGGGAGAGGAGACCGTCACCGGGCGGGACGGCGTGGCGCGCATTGTGGACGTGAGCAAGGTGCCGATTCGGTCGCCCGACGGGGAGATCGTCGGCGTGCTCGGCATCGGGCGGGACATCACCGAGCGCAAGCGCTCAGAACGTGAGCTGCGCCTGGCCGCCGTCGCTTTCGAGAGCCACGACGGCATGATGGTCACCGATGCCAACAAGGTGATCGAGCGGGTCAACCGTGCGTTCACGCGCATCACCGGATACCCGGCCGCCGAGGCCATCGGCAAGACGCCGGAGATGCTGCGTTCGTGGCGACACGATCAGAGCTTCTACGACCAGCTCCAGGCGGAGCTGATCGAGCACGGCCACTGGACGGGCGAAATCATCAATCGTCGGCAGAACGGCGAGCTGTTCACCGCGCACATGTCGATCACCGCGGTGCACGATCGGCAGGGCCGGCTCGTGCACTATGTCGAAACCTTCCAGGACATCACGACTGAACGGCAGGCGGTGGAGCAGGCCGAGCACCTCAAGCTGTTCGATCCGCTGACCAACCTGCCCAACCGCACGCTGCTGAACGATCGCATTGCGCGCGCGCTCGGCGCCAGCGCCGAGGCGCAGCAGTTCGGCGCCGTGCTGATGATCGATCTCGACGAATTCCAGCGTGTCAACGATGCGCTGGGCCACAGTGTCGGTGACGAACTGCTCTTCGCGATGGCGCGACGCATCCATTGGGCGTCCCGCGACGCCGACACGGTCAGCCGTTTCAGCGGCGACAGCTTTGTCGTGGTGGCAGAGGATCTCGGCGCTGAGCAGACGCATGCGGCGACCGTGGCCTTGGAACTTGCCGAGAAGATCCGCCACACCGTCGAGGAACCGGTCCGTCTGGCCGGGGAATCGCTGGTCTGCACGGCATCGATCGGCGTGACGTTGTTCCAGGGCGAGGCCGCGTCGCCGGAGCTGCTGCTTCGCCAGGCCGAACTGGCCATGTACAAGAGCAAGCGAGCCGGCCGTAACACTGTCCGATCGTTCGCGGACGCCATGCAGACCGAGGCCGAAGGGCGCGCGCGCCTGGAAGCCGAGTTGCGCGAGGCCGTCAAGCAGCAGCAGTTCGTGCTGCACTACCAGCCGCAGGTCGACGCCGATGGCCGCCTGATCGGTGCGGAATCGCTCTTGCGCTGGCTGCATCCCCGGCGCGGCCTGATCGCGCCTGGCGAGTTCATTGCGCTGGCCGAGGAGAGCGGGCTGATCGAGCCGATCGGGCGCTGGGTACTCACGCAGGCGTGCCAGCAGCTCGCCCGGTGGTCCGCACGCGAGGCGCTGCGGGACCTGACGCTGTCGGTCAACGTCAGCGTGCGCCAGTTCCGCTCGCCCCGATTCGTCGACGAGGTGCTGGCCGAAGTCGATCGCTTCGGCACGCGCCCGGATCGCCTGGAACTGGAGATCACCGAGAGCCTGGCGATCGACGACTTCGACGCATCGGTCGAGAAGCTGCAGGCCCTGCGCAACGCGGGGATCCTGCTGTCGATCGACGATTTCGGAACCGGCAACTCGTCGCTCAACTACCTGACCAGGCTGCCGCTGAATCAGTTGAAGATCGACAAGTCCTTCGTCGACCACCTGCCCGACAGTCAAAGCGCGGCGCTGGTCGCGCAGACCATCATCGCGATGGGGGGCGGCCTCGGCCTGCAGGTGATCGCCGAAGGCGTGGAAACCCGCGAGCAACTGGCGTTCCTCGCGGCGCATGGCTGCCATGCCTACCAGGGCTATCTGTTCGGCAAGCCGGTGTCGCTGGAGGAATTCGAGCGCCGGGCCGACCTTGCACCGGGCTCGACGGCGAGCACTTGAAGCGCGACCTTGTGCCGGGATGCATGCTGTTCACGGAACGACATCAGAAGGAGTCTGCGCTCATGCGAGCACGGTGGATCGCGATGGCCAGCCTGTGCTTCCTTGCACTCTCGGCTCACGCCCGGGCCACCAGCCTGGTCGTCGCCACCGTCGACAACGCGCAGATGCGGCAGATGCAGCGCCTCACGCCGGTGTTCGAGAAGGCGCATCCCGGCATCACGGTGCGCTGGGTGACGCTGTCGGAGGGTGCCCTGCGGCGCGACGTGACATCGGACATCCAGACGCAGGGCCAGCAGTTCGACGTCCTGACCATCGGCATGTACGAGGCGCCGCTGTGGGCTCGACGCGGCTGGCTGCGACCCATCCGCCCTGATGCGGATTACGACGAAGCCGACCTGCTGGCGCCGGTCCGCGAAGGGCTGTCCTATCGCGGCGTGCTGTACGCGGCGCCGTTCTACGGGGAAAGCTCGATCCTGATGTACCGCAAGGATCTGCTGCGCCGGGCGGGTCGGACCATGCCCGCGCAGCCGACGTGGAGCCAGATCGCCCGCCTGGCGGCCAGGCTGAACGACCCGGCGCGTGGCGTCCACGGCATCTGCCTGCGGGGCAAGCCCGGATGGGGCGAGAACGTGGCGCTGATCAGCACGATGGTCAATGCCTTCGGCGGTCAGTGGTTCGACCTGAATTGGCAACCGCAGTTGCTGAGCAAGCCATGGACGCAGGCGGTGGGCCTGTATGTCGATCTCCTGCGCAAGTACGGCCCGCCGGATGCCGTCGATCGCAACTTCAACGGCAACCTGGCCTTGTTCGAGCAGGGTCATTGCGCGATGTGGGTGGACGCCTCGGTCGGAGCGGGCTTCGTCTCCGACCCCAAGCACAGCAAGGTGGCCGGCGAGGTCGGCTTTTCGCCAGCGCCCGTCGAGGTCACGACCAAGGGCTCGCATTGGCTCTGGGCCTGGGGTCTGGCGATTCCCGCCGACATCAGCGCGGCGCAGGCTGCGGCGGCACAGGCGTTCATCGATTGGGCAACCTCGCGGGGCTATGTGCAGCTGGTGGCACAGCGGTTCGGCTGGGAACTGGCGCCCTCTGGTACGCGCGAGTCGACGTACGCGAATCCGCGATTCGAGGCTGCGGCCCCTTGGGCCACGGTGGAATTGCGGGCCATCCAGAGCGCCGACCCCGGTGATGCGACGCTCCCGGCAAGCCCTTACACCGGGGTGCAGTTCGTGGAGATCCCCGAATTCCGCAGCATCGGCGACACGGTGGGCCGGCAGGTCGCACTTGCCGTGCGTGGCCGGATCAGCGTCGCGCAGGCGCTCGCCGCCGCGCAATCTGCCGCGCAGCGGGAGATGTTGCTGGGCGGTTACCCCAGGTGAGCGTGCTTTGATGCATGCAACGCGAGCGCGTCCTGCCATGCCGGTCCAGTGAAATCACCGCGCAGGTGCGCGGATCGGCACGCCGGCATGTCCGGCTGGCCTGACAGTGGTGCGCGCGCTATCGCGGACACGCGTCCAACGCCGGCACGGGCAAGGTCCGTCACGACGGCCAGGCGCAGGACTGACCCGCTGCTTCGGGAGCAATCGACCCGGCTCTGTCGAGCCACTGCTCGAGGATCGGAATGACCCGACTCGCGGGCTGAAATCCGTGGGTGATCAGCGCGTACTGGCGACCTTCGCCCTCGCAAGCGATCAGGGTCGGGAACCCCCGGATCCCGGCAGATTGGGCGAGCGCGAAGTCGGCGCGCGTTTCATTCAGGGCGTCGACGGCGACGAACTCCTCTCGGAACGTCGCAGCATCCAGACCCAGTTCCGCGGCCAGGTTCGCCAAGGTATCGACGTCCGTGACATCCTGGTTTTGCGCATAGAAGGCGCGCTGGATCCGCTGCAACGCCGCAAGCGCGGTGTCCATGCCGCGGCGGCGCAGAACGACAACGGCGCGGCAGGCCGGTTCCGTGTCGTACACGAAGTGGTCGCGCTCGAAGAACGCGAAGTCGAAGGGTTGCCCGGACGCCTCGTGGACATGCTCCCAATGGCTGCGAACATCCGCGCGGTCGCGTGCGTTCATGGGTTCCTGCGTCCAGGGACGCAGCCCGCCGAGAACGAGACGGATCGGCAGCGCCGTGCCGAAGGTGTCCGAAATCGCCTGGACCACCGGGGAGAACCCCCAGCACCAGGAGCACATCGGATCGGCGAAGTAGACGAGGTGGGGGCCTTGCATGGCTGCTCTCCTTGACGTGACGCTGCGGATCGGGATCCGGAACTACCGTGGATCTGTAACGAGCGTTCCACTATTTTGCAGCACATTCCCAGTCGCGACAATCGGGGGGGCCGGATGGGGCTGAGACGCGCTTGACAGGAAGAGGGTCCCGGAGCGGCAAGGCCATGAACGCGATGGCCGGATCAATGACGATGCGCTCGAGGCCCGCGCCCGCCGCCGTTGTGCTGGGAGCCGCCGCGCACCAGCCAGCAGCGCCACCGGCGCGTACATCCGGGCCGGTCTGCCCGGATCTCTGCGTCAGCGCGGATGGGTTTCGCCGTTCGCCAGATCCTCGAGCAGAAAATCGATGAATACACGCACCTTGCTCGGAAGGTACTTGCGGCTCAGGTACACCGCGTACAGGTGCAAATTGAAACTCGCATAGGACTCCAGGATCGGCACCAGGGTCCCGGCTCGCAGGGCCTGCTCGACGATGAACCGCGGCTGCAAGATCACCCCGCCGCCGGCGATCGCCAGTTCGCGCAGCAGATCGCCGTTGCTCGAATGGACGGCAGGATGCACGCGCACCGTTTCGCGGCGCCCGTCCGGCGCGGTGAACGGCCATTCATCACCAGCCCACAAATAGCTGAAGCTGAGGGTCTCATGCTCGGCCAGCTCTGCCGGCTCGCGCGGCAACCCGCGCCGGCGCAGGTAGGCCGGCGCGGCGCAGACCACCACGTCCAGCGGGGCGATGCGCCGTGCGACGATGCCAGGGGCGAGTCGTGTCGCGATGCGCAGCGCCACGTCGACGCCGTCATGTGCCAGGTCGACCATGCGGTCGGAGAGATCGATGTCCAGCTGCAGTTGCGGGTGCCGTTGCCGAAAGCGCGCCAACACGGGTGCCAGATGCGAGATGCCGTAGGACAGGGGGGCGGACACGCGCAGCAGGCCCACCGGCCTTTGGGTTTCGCGCGCGGCGGCTGCCTCGGCCTCGGCCACCTGCTCGAGGATCACACGCGCCCGCTCATAGAACTCCTCTCCCGCGTCGGTCAGCGACATGCGACGCGTGGTCCGGTTCAGCAGCCGCGCGCCGAGATGAGCCTCCAGCGCTGCGATCTGCCGGGTCGCCACGGCGGCGGAAAGATTCAGCGCCCGCGCTGCGCGCGCGAAGCTGCCGGCGTCGACGGTCTGGACGAAGACCCTGGTCGCGGCAAGCACATCCATGATGCAGCCAGTTTATTGCGGATTTCACAATAGTGCACTGCGTATCCCGCTGTTTCTTTGCGTTTTATGCGGTTCTAGAGTGTGGTCCATGGCCCAGCGCGTTGTCGCGACCTCGCGATGCGCGCTGGGGGATCGACGCAAATTTCCAGGAGAAGCATCATGAACATCACCATCATCGGAACCGGAAACATGGGCACGGCGTTTGCGCAGCAACTCCACGCCGCCGGTCATGCACTGAACATCGTCGGGCGCGACCGGGCGAAGGCCCGCGCCCTGGCCGACCGCTTCGGCGCCAGCTCGGAGCACGCGCGCGCCGCATCGAGCGATGTGATCGTGCTGGCGACCCCGTTTGACGACGCCATTCGGGCGCTGGGGGACGTGGCCTTGCCCGCCGGCGCGGTGGTCGTCGACATCACCAACCCGCTGACCAGCGACTACATGGGGCTCACGCTTGGTCACTCGAGTTCGGCGGCCGAGCAGATCTCCGCGGCCTTCCCGGGCCTGTGCGTTGTCAAGGCGTTCAACACCGTGTTCGCGCAGCGTCTGGCCGCCGGTGCGCAGGCCGGCAACGGCAACATCGTTCCAGTCTTCGTCGCCGCCGACGACGCAGCGGCCAAGGCGCGTGTGTCGGACATGGCGCGCTCGATGGGCTTCGACGTGATCGATGCGGGGCCCCTGCGCAACGCACGCTATCTGGAGCCGGTGGCCGGGCTCAACATCTACCTCGGGTATGCCGCAGGGCTGGGCACCGCGATCGCACCGACCTGGCTGCGCCAGTCCTGAATCCCTGCACCGCCTATCGTCCCGGAGTCCATCATGATTCGTTCGTCCACGGCCCCCTACGGCATCGCGCTCTTGCGCGTGAGCCTCGGCATCCTGTTTCTCGCGCACGTCGCCCTCAAGGTGTTCGTGTTCACCATTCCCGGCTTCGTCGGATACTTCGCGTCCCTGCACCTGCCGGCCGTCATGGCCTATGGGACCATCGCGCTGGAAGCACTCGGCGGCATCGCGCTGATTCTCGGGATCTACGCACCTTGGGTGGCCATTCCCCTGGCGCTGGAAATGCTCGGCACCATCGTCATGGTGCACGGGCACAACGGCTGGCTGTTCACCAACAAGGGCGGCGGCTGGGAATATCCTGCGTTCTGGGCCGTGAGCCTCGTTGTGCTCAGCCTGCTCGGTGACGGTGCCCTGGCGCTGCGTCCGGTCGGCAAGCGCACGACCTGAACCGTGGCACGCGGCCGCGGCGGCCTGCAGCCTTCGCCTGCCCGCCGAAACGGCCGCGGTGCCGAATCAAGCCTTGTTCAAGCGAGGACTCACCATGAGATTTCCAACCCTCTTCGTGTCGCACGGCGGCGGCCCCTGGCCCTGGATGCAGGACACGTGGCATGGGGCCTACGACCGGCTGGCCGCGGCATTGCGCCGCTTGCCCGAGGACGTCGGCGCGCGGCCCCAGGCGGTGCTGATGGTGTCAGCGCATTGGGAGGAACCGATCTTCACGGTTCAGTCGAATCCGGCGCCGGGCATGATCTACGACTACGGAGGCTTTCCGGACCACACCTACACCATCCGCTATCCGGCTCCTGGCGCCCCGCAGTTGGCTGCGCGGGTGCGGTCGCTGGTTCAGGCCAACGGCATCGCGGTGGCCGAGGACACCGAGCGTGGATTCGATCACGGCATGTATGCGCCGATGGCCGTGGCCTATCCCCGGGCCGACATGCCGACCCTGCAGCTGTCGCTGCGACGTGGCCTGGACCCGGAGCAGCACCTGGCGTTGGGCCGTGCGCTGGCACCGCTGCGCGACGAGGGGATCCTGATCATCGGCAGCGGGCTGAGTTACCACAACCTCCGTGCTTTCGGGCCGGCGGGACGGTCGGCATCGGCCGCCTTCGATCACTGGCTCGACGTCGCGCTGGCCAAGACGGGGCGCGCGCGTTCCGCGGCACTTGCCACGTGGCAGTCAGCCCCCTCGGCGCGCCAGGCGCATCCGCGCGAGGAGCACCTGCTTCCGCTGATGATCGCCGTCGGCGCGGCAGAGCTGGATGCCGCCGCACGCGACTATCACGAGGATGATTTCTTCGGCGGCCTTTCGGTGTCGAACTGGCGCTTCGGCGCCCCGGCACGCTAGCGCCGTGGTCGTGCGCCTGACCTGTCGGTGCTGCTTGAGCGTGCCGCCATAGACCGGGAGGATGCTCGCGTCGCCGTGGTTCCTGATCCGTTCCATCCGCTTGAGCACGTCCATGTCCTCGGCGGAGATGGCGAAGTCGACCTGCGCGTTGCTCTTCATGTGGGCAGGGCTGGCCGCTTTCGGCAGCGGCAGGAGACCCCCTTCCAGGCAGTCGCGGATCGACAGCTGCGGAACCGACACGCCGTGTTTCTCGGCCATCCCGGCGGCGCTGTCGTTCTTCATCAGTTCGCCGTGAGCCACCGGCGAGTCGGCCTCCACCACGATGTCGTGGCCCTGGCAATCGTCGATCAGATCGAAGGGCGTGTTGCTGATGTGCGCCAGAACCTGACTGCCGGCGTCTGCTCGCGCACTGGAGTTGCGGGTGCCGGCGCGCTCGAGAGCGCGTCTGGCCGAGCGTCCACGACGCCAGGAAGGCAAAATGCCATTGCCGGACAACGTGATTCAACACTTTCTTTTCCGCTGCAGCCAGGTGGCCCGGGAGGTGTTTCGACACTTCGTTCTCGGTTTTGACATTTTGTTCTGCCGCACCTCCTCTTCTTGCCATGCTGCGCTACCGCG
>JAKAIB010000204.1 GCA_021814605.1 Pseudomonadota bacterium
GTTTCCTGACGCCCCTGGAGGTCGCGCAACATGTTGTGTGGCTGCTGTCGCCCGCCTGCGCAGGCGTCACCGGCGCGCAGGTGATGCTGGACTTCGGATTGACGGCGGGCTACTGACGGCCGTCGACGACACCACCGCAATCACTGTCAGCCCAGGGAGCGGGGCCGGCAACCGGACTCCTCCGGCCTTGTCTGAACAGGAATGCGAAATTGCCGCGAGACGCGGTGCGCATGCGGGGTGAGCGCCCCCTCCCCTTCGGCCCGCCGGCGTGACGGCGGGAGTGCGAGGACACGATCATGCGGGCGCGATGGCCGGCCTGCTCCCTGAAGGAACTGGCTCGCTGCACATCCGGATACAGCGCCTGTACCGGCCGACATCTACGATGACCCGCCGGGAAGTCAAGGAGGACGCGGGAGAACGTCCCTTTGGGAATCCGGAATGACTCAGCAAAATCCGCGGAGCAGCGGTGTTCCAGGCCGCATGGCGGTGCTCGGAGGGATTGCGGCCTCGGCCGTGGTGACCGCCGGCGCGGCTGGCTGGCTGATCGGACGCCAGGGCGCGATGCACGACGCCGCACCAGCGGTGCTGTTCAAGGCGCCGAATTTTGCGGCCTGATCGACCAAGACAGCATCCATGTGTCGTCAGCAGACTTTCGAGGCAAGGTGCAGGTGGTGACCTTCCTGGGTCCCTGCTGCAATTCCTTCTGTCCAGTGTTCGCCGCGCACCTGGTGGGATTCGCGAACATGCTGGCCGCCACGCCGCTGGCCCGACGCATCGAGGAGGTCGTTTTTGACGTCGATCCGGGCGGCACCGGCCCGCGCCAGATGCGCGCACTCGTCCAGGAGGATGGCCGGAAGCCGGCGAACCCGCAGTGGCAGTACCTCACCGGTACGCCAGCCCAGATCCGTCGCGTCGTGCCCCCCGGCTACCACGTCGACTACCAGAAGGTGCTCGATTCGTCCTCCACTGACGCCCAAGCCACCGCGGCGCTGGCGGTGACCGGAAGCGATCCCCAGCCCATCGTCGCCAATCCGCTGGCCGATCATGCCGACGTCGATGACGACATCACCCACGAAGACGTGATGATGATCGTCGATCCGCAGGGACGGGGTCGAAAGATCTACGATCAGGCGGACGCAGTCCGCGAGATGCGCCTGCTGCGGGACGTACGCGCAGTGCTGGCGACCTCGCAATGACCGCGCGGCGCGGCTGACGAAGCCGGGAGCTTGCGACGGGAGTCCGGAGACAGGCTCGCGAAGGCGCGATGGCGCCAGGCAGACCGTCGCGCCAAGGACATCGCGCTGTCGGTCCGCGATCAGTCGGCCGTTGCCGCAGCCGTGATTGCCGGGAATTCCACTCCTTGTGGCGACCCAGATGCCATCATGGCGCCCCAAAGGGCGCGCTCGACCTCGGCGTGAAGCGTCTCGAGTTCGGATCTGCCCGAGTCCAATCCGGAGAGCACCTCCCGGATTCGGGCGTAAAGGCCTTCATGCGCGGCGTGCAGTGCGTGCATCCAGAACTGCGGAATGCGCGTGCGCGTCGGCGAGGTTCGGCACCAGCGCCCCAGAGCACTGCGGCTCGCGGCATCGGGCGCCAGGAGATCGGTGCGCTCTGCCGGAGAGGGCTTGCCGGTGACCAGGCGCCGGATCATGCGGGACTGCCGTCCCATGGCGGCGACCGCATCGAGGTCGACCGCGACAGCGTTGCTCATCACGTCCTTCACCCATGGCAGGTGTTCGGAAAACGAGGCGATCCAAGCGGCACATTGCGATCCCGCCATCGGTCGGGCGATACCGAACCCCTGCAATTGGGTGCAGCCCAGGTGCGCAAGCACCAGTGCCTGCTCGCGGGTCTCGACGCCCTCCGCCACTGCCTCGATGCCCAGCAGTTGACTCATGCGCGCCATGCCGGCGACGATTGCCAGGTCGCGTGGTCGAGTGAGCATGGTGCGGACGAAGCTGGCGTCGATCTTGAGCGTCAGCACATTCAGGTGCTGGACATGCGACAGAGCCGCATTGCCGGTCCCGAAGTCGTCCAGGCTGAGCCGCACCCCGAGCCGGTGGCAGGCCAGCGCCGCCGCCTGCAGCACCCCGATCGGCAGCAACGCACCCCGCTCGGTGATTTCCAGCCAGAGCTGATCCGGCGGAAACTGCGGATGGTCCGAGAGCACCTGCCGCAGTTCCTCGACGAACCCCGGCAGCAAGAAGTGCACCGGACTGACGTTGATCGACATGCCCACCTGCAATCCCGTCTTGCGCCACGCGGTACCTTGCGCCAGGGCTTCGCGCATGACGAAGCGGCCGATGCGCACGCTCAGGCCGGGATCATCGAGCACCGACGCATATTGCCCGGCCGAACTCAGGCTGCCATCGGACTCGCGCACGCGCAGCAGCGCCTCGACTTTGGGTACGCCGGGCTCGGCCGCTTCGCCCCCGACGGAGACAATCGGCTGGAAGTGCAGTTCGAGCCGATCCTCGCTGATTGCGTCGGCAAGACGCTGCCGCAGATGTCCACGCTGGGCACGTGCCTCATCGAGACGCGGGCTGAAATACGCCATGCGATCGCGACCGGCGCGCTTGGCCTCGTACATCGTCATGTCGGCCCGTTGCAGCAATGTGCGACCATCGACCGGCGCGGCACCATCACCGTTCACGGCCCACCCGATACTGCTGCTGATGCGCAGGGCGTGGCCGCCGATCACGAATGGCGCGCGCAGTTGCACCTGCACCGAACGTCCGACCGCCTTGACGCTCCGTTTCGGACCACGAATGCGCATGACGATGACGAACTCGTCACCGCCCAGTCGCGCCAAGGTATCGCCGCCGCTCAGACACAGGCGGATGCGCGAGACCGCTTCGCGCAGCAGGGCGTCGCCAACTTCATGGCCGTAGACGTCGTTGACCTCCTTGAACAAGTCCAGATCGACGAGGCCGACAGCCAGAATCTCGCCCGGCCTGATGGCGGCGGTCTTCTTCTGGAGCAAGCGCTCCAGCGAGCGCCGGTTGGGCAGGCCGGTCAACGGGTCGTGGCGCGCTTCGTGGTCCGCCTGGCGGCGCCGACGTTCGGACCGGAGCGCGATGCGTGTCGTCAAGATCAACGCCACGAGCAGTACGCCGATCGCCAACAGCCTCCAGTGGATATGCATCAAACCCGGCGCAGCAAGAAGCGCGGACAGTCTTGCTGACGTCGGCGCGGATCGCCACTCGACGAGGCGGTCCGTGCGTCGAACGGCCGTCGAACGCGCCCTCACGGCATTGCACGAAGGAACGATCCGCATGTCCATCGGAAACTCTCCTGCGCAGTCCTTGGCCGCATCAGATCCTCGCGAGTCCACTCGCGCCGGACATCGCCGGAGAAAGAACGATTCATTGCGCATCTCCTTGCCGCGTCGCGGCGCGGGATCTGCCGCCGGGTCGCTTGCGCGGCTGGCCGCGCGGCGCGCTCCTGTCGGATTCGCCGTCGTCTACGGTCGGTGACGACACGAGTCGCTTCGACGGTTTCGCGCTACTCGCGATTCTGTTTGTTGATGCCATGAATCTAGCGAGGGGAACTCTCGCCGTCCATCGGGCATTTCGCAAATAGCACCGAACCGTGCCAACTCGTTCACACCCCGCGCAGACCCGCGACCAGGAGCCGCCGGCGTCGCCAACGGCCGAAGGTTCGCCAGGTACATCTGGCGCACTCGGACACTTGATCCCTTCCAGGATCCGGGGCGCTAGCGCCGTGCCGCCTGCGCAAACACGCCGCGTCCCGTCAGCAATTGCAACGCCACGGTCTGCTCGGCGAGTTGCTGGACGCCGCGCTGAACCGCCAGACGCTGATCGAGCAGCGCCCGCCGTTGCGACTGGGCCTGCGGCAGCGTGATGTCCCCCTCACGCAAGGCGGCATCGGCAGCACGCGCCGCATTCCGCAAGGCGGGCAGCGCATCTTCGAGCGCGGCCTGCTGTCGGCGCAGCAGGCCGATGTCGGCCAGGATCCGCTCGACCTCGGCGCGGGATTGCTTCAGCCGCAATGCGTAGTCGTCGTATAGCGCCCTTCGCGTCGCCCGCTGCACGGCGATCGCGCCACGGCTGCCGTTGAGCACAGGCAGATTGAAGGTGATGCCGAAGCCGACGGTATTGACGTCCGACGTATCGCGCGCCCGGCTGATGCCCACGGCAATCGAAGGAAACTGCGACAGCACCGCCTGTCGCAACCGCTGTTCCTGGCTGGCATAGCCGGCCCGCAGCGCCATCAGGTCCGGACGGATGGCGCCCAGGCGGTCGAGCGTTGCGGCGGCGCCCCGCACCGCAGCGGGATCGAAGCGCGGCTGTTCCGCCAGACGCAGCGGCGTGCCCGGACGCAGCCCGAGCAGCGCATCGAGCGCGGCAAGTCGCGCTGCACGCTGCCGGGCGTCAACCGCCAGCCGCCGTTCCAGCGCCTGCAGTTCGACCAGGTCGGCGTCCGCGGTGGTGCGCGGCTCGATGCCTTCGGCCTGCTCGGCGCGGTCGCGACGCAGGCGCTCGAGAACGGCGTCGCGCTGTTCGCGCAGCAGCCTGTCGCGCTGGCGCAGGCCGACGAGCGCGACGTCGTCGGCCTCGGCCGCGGCGGCGGTCTGCCATTCCTGCCACAGGATCTGCAGATCGACCTGTCGCAGACGGTCCTGCGCCGCGGCCACCGCCGCTCCGCGGGTGACGAGTTGCCCCAGGTTCAGCGCGAGTCCGAGCGCGTAGGCGGTGGTCGTCGGGTTGCCGGAATGTCCCTGCGGAATCGCGCGGGAGGCGCTGAACAGCGGATCCGGCAGCAGCCCGGCGGCGAACGCCTGGGCGCCGGCCACGCCGGCCCGGTCGCGCGCGACGCGAAGCGCCGGATCGTTGAGCACGGCCAGCGCCGCGACGGCCGGCAGGGTCAGCGGCGCATTCAGGTCGATGCGCTGCGCCGCGAGTGCGGGCAGCGCGATGTCGCGCGCGTCGACGCGTAGCTGCGACCTGCGGTTCCATGCCACCCGGCCGGGCAGCGGCTTCGGGCTGTAGCTGGCGCAAGCGAACAGCACGCCGCACAGCGTCGTCGCACAGGCGGCGCGGGCCAGTCGCGTCAGGTGTGTCGGCGTCATGCCGGCTCCGAGGCGGACGCCTGCCGCGCCAGCTGCTTGCGCCGCCAGTGCAGGTAGAGCGCCGGGATCAGGTTGGTCGAGCGCAGCGCACTCCACACCAGTCCACCCAGGATCACCACCGCCAGCCCCTGCTCGGGCGCAGCGCCTTCCCCCAGCCCCAGCGCGGTCGGCAGCATGCCCAGGATGGCCGTCACCGCGGTCAGGACGATGGGCCGGAACCGGACCTGGATCGCCTCACGCACCGCCTCCTCGACCGGCATGCCGGCGTTCTCGTTGGCGCGGGTTCGGTCGAGCAGCACGATCGAGTGACGCAGGCCGATGCCGACCAGCGTCAGGAAACCGATCATGCCGGTGGCGTTGAGCCCGACCCCGCTGATCACCAGCGCCACCGTGCCGCCGGTCAGCGCCAGCGGAATCTCCAGCAGCAGGATCCCGGGAATCAGCAGCCCGTCGAACTGCAGCAGCAGGATGCCGACCATGATGGCGAACGCGGCCAACGTCGCCAGCAGCAGCCCCAGCGCCGCCTGCTCGAGTTGGGCTGCGAGCCCGCCGAACCCGATGCGATAGCCCGGCGGCAGATGCAGTCCGGCCAGCGCACGCTGCGCGGCGAGTTCGGTGCTGCCCAGCGGACCGGTCGGCGTGGCCAGGATGTCCAGGGCGCGGGCGCCGGCGATGTGGCGGATCTGGTTGGGCGTCTCGACCAGCTTCAGTC
>JAKAIB010000205.1 GCA_021814605.1 Pseudomonadota bacterium
GCAAGTTCGACCAATTGGATCGCCCGCGGCGAACTCGGTTCACCCTGCCCGTCGCGGTCACCGCCACCATAATGGGATCGGCCGATCCCCTGCGCCGCCATGGGAAAGGCCGGCGCCGCCCCGGCGGCGGGCAGAAAAAACGGCCCCGAAGGGCCGTTCGTCAAGCGGGACCGGTTGCTGCCTTCAGAGCTTGCCGTAAGAGTGCAGCCCGGAGAGGAACATGTTGACCCCGAGGAAGGCGAAGGTCGTGACCAGCAGGCCGGTCAGCGCCCACCAGGCCGCGACCTGACCGCGCAAGCCCTTGATGAGCCGCATGTGCAGCCACGCCGCATAGTTCAGCCAGACGATCAGCGCCCAGGTCTCCTTCGGATCCCAGCTCCAGTACCCGCCCCAGGCTTCCGCCGCCCACAGCGCGCCGAGGATGGTCGCAATGGTGAAGAAGGTGAAGCCGATGGCGATGGACTTGTACATCACGTCGTCCATCACCTCGAGCGAGGGCAGATGCGACGCGATGCGCTTGCGGGCGTACAGGATGCCGCCGACGATCAGCGCCGACACGCCGGCAAACACGCCCCAGTACTCGGAAATGCCGCCCTGGCGGAACACCAGCGGCTCGAAGAACATGACGAAGCCGACCACCCACAGCGGGGTGAGCTTCCACAGCGACGTTTCCTCGGCATGCGTCTTGATGAGGTAGGCGAAGCCGACCATCGCGGCGATCGCGAACGTTCCGTAGCCGATGAAGTTCGCCGGCACGTGCAGCTTCATCCACCAGCTCTGCAGCGCCGGAACCAGCGGCTGGATCTCGTAGGCGTTCTGCACCATGCTGTACCAGAGCAGGAAGCCGACGGCGGCGCTGACCACCAGCATGGCAAAGCCGCCAAGGCTGCGCGTCTTGTACTTCTGCTCGAAATACAGGTAGAGGATGGTCGTGAGCCACGAGAACAGCACGAACACCTCGTACAGATTGCTCAGCGGAATGTGCCCGATGTCCGGACCGATCTGGTAGCTCTCGTACCAGCGCATCATGGTGCCGATCAGCGCCATGGTGACGCCGACCCAGGCCAGCCGGGACCCGAAGTACTGCGGGAAGTTGCTCTGCCAGCCCTTGGCGTCGCGGACCGCGCCGTCACCGCCGGCGACAGTCTGCGCCGAACCGGTGAACATCCCGACCCAGTAGGACGCCGTGCTGAGGAACAGCAGGAATGCCATCCACAGGATCGCCGACTGGCTGGCGAGGAAGTACTTGAGGAAGAACACCTGCTCGCCACGCGCCAGCACCGCATGACCGCCCGGCCCCTGGTACAGCCAGATCCCGAACAGCGACGATGCCGCCACGACGAGGGCGAGATTCTTGATCGCCGTCCAGCCCCAGCCGAGGAACAGCAGCGTCGTCGTCGCGCCGAGGAAGATCAGCTCGACGTAGTAGCCCATGTTCTGGCCGTACCGGTTCAGCACGACGACGTCGCCGGCCCCGATCAGCAGCAGGAACACCCAGTCGTAGACGCTGCGGCGACGGATATAGGCCGCGACGCCGCTCTGGCGAGGCGGTTCGGCGCTGGCCGCGTCCAGCGGCAGGCTATGGGATTTGCTGGCAAGTTCCATGGCGGGTCCCTTTCAGATCAGGTTTGTGGCGTGTCCGGCGTCGATGTGCGCGCCGGTGAGGTCGATGCTGCGCCCAGGCATGCGGCACGCAAGGATTCGAATTCCTTCTGGTACTCGAGGGTGCGGCGGTTGGTGCTCATTGCCATCATCAGGTCGCTGCCCTGGCCCGGTCGATCCTTGACCAGCAGCCAGAGCCGGCGCTCGCGGATGTAGAGCATGGAGAAGACGCCGAGAATGAGCAACACCGCCCCGGTATAAACCACGGTCTTCCCAGGGGCACGCGCCACCTGGAAGATGCTGGCCTGCACCTGCTTGTAGTTGGTCAGCTGCAGATAGAGCGGCGCCGGATAGAAGAAGCTGTCGGACAGCGCGAGCACCGCGGTGTTGAAGAACCGCTCGTCGCCTTCGCTCTGCGAGGCGGCCGGCCGATGCGCCTGCTCGCGGCTGATCTGCCACAGCTGCCACAGCGTGCCGTTGAGGATGCGGACGAACACGTCCGACGCCTGCTGCTGCTTCTCCTGCGGCACGGCGGCCTGCAGATACTCCGCCAGCGCCGGAAGGCCGCCGGTCGCCTCGACCACCGGCTTGCCGGTTTGCGGATCGACCGGGATCTTGCCGGCGAAGATGTCGAGGGTGCGCGCCGCGGTCAGCGTGAGCTGCTGCTTCAGTTCGGGCGTGGCGGTCGGCGGCAGCGACGCGTCGACGTATTTCGCCACCGCCTGCTGGCGGTCGGCCGGATCGAACAGCGCGGCGCGCAGCCGCATCCAGCCGGCGATCGAATCGCTGCCGTCCGCCGGGATGCGCAGGTACCGGTAGCCGGAATCGAGCTCGCTGCGCTCACCGGCGAGAAACACCTTCTGTCCCTGCAGTTCGACCGGCAGCATGTAGTTGAAATACTCGCGCGCCTGGCCAGAGGCGTCGCGGATCTTGTACACGACCGCCGGTCCGATGTTCTGCAGGTGGCGCTGACCCGGCGCCGCCACCGGCGGGCCGAGGTGGCGCTCGAACCCCTGGAGCGCGGTCGACTTGGCGGTCTTGAGGCCGGTGGTCTCGGCCGGATTCAGGTCCTGCACGTTGAAGATGCGCAGCTGGGAGAACTCGACCTGCAGGCTCTGGTTGCCGTTGGTGAGCTGGCGATCGGCACCGACGGTGCCGGTCAGGTCGAACGGCTGGTCGCCGCCGCCGTGCATCGGCCACGCCTTGAGGAACAGCTTCGAGCCGCCGTCGGCGAATCCCGACTGGAAGATGGTCACGCCGTCGTAGGTCAGCGGGTGGTTGACCCGGATGACCGCCGGAAAGCTCTTGCCGGTCTTGGCGTTGGTGATCACCACGTCGCTGGCGTACAGCCGCGGCATCCCGGTGGAGTAGAAGTCGATGTGGAACTTCTTCAGGTCGATGGTGAACGGCAGCGGCTGCAGCAGCACGCCGTCGCCGATGCTCAGCACCGCCATGTTCGACGCGCTGCCCTCGGGGATCTGCACGTCGCCGCGGAAGGTCGGATTCTTCGCGGACAGCCTGTTGACCTCGGGAACCTGCGAAATCATCATGTTCGACTTCAGCGGCTCCTTGCCGAACATCCACATCTGCGCCTTGATCATCATGTCGCCGTCGAACAGCGCGCCGACGCAGATCAGCACGAACGCGGCGTGGGCCAGCACGTAACCGATGCGGTTGATGCCCCCGGTCTTGGCGGCGATCATGGTCGATTCGGCGTCGCCGTCGCGCGCCGCGGCGCGCTGCTGCACCACGTAGCGGTAGCCGCGGCCGCGCAGCAGCGCCGTGAGCCGGTCGACCGTGGCGCCACGATTGGCGTCCAGCGTTGCCTCGGCCCGATCGTGCAGCGCCCGCATGCTCTGTTCGCGCATGCCTTCCTTGAAGGTCTTCAGATCGGCGACGATCTTCGGCGTATTGCGGATCAGACACAGGCTGGTCGACACGACCAGGAAGGTCAGGATCAGCAGGAACCACCACGACGAATAGACGTTGTACAGCTCGAAGCGGCGGAACACCTCGGCCCAGAACGGGCCGAACTCGTTGATGTAGTTGTTGTACGGCTGGCCTTGCGTCAGCACCGTGCCGATGATGCTCGCGATCGCCACGACGACCAGCAGCGCAATGGCGAAGCGCATCGACGACAGCAGCTCGACGAAGGCGCGCCACGCCCGCGAGCCATGCTGCAGTTCCCAGCCGGAAGTGCTCAGAGAAGTGTTGGGAACGGGGGATGGGGTTGCGGACATACGGGAGCAGGATCGGGACTGCGCGCTCTGGAACGACCGGGCTGTGCCCGGAGGCGGGAGGACTCGCGCCGGCGAACATGGCCGCGGCTATCGTCCCCGGCGGCGCGCGCGGCCGGAATAACTAAGTCAATATAACAAAACGAGAAAACCCCAATTTTGACTTTTCACAGCGGCCGGGAGCCGTCGCCCTTGACCGCCCCCGGATCGGCAGGCGGCTCTTGAAAGAGAGCCCACCGGCGGGAAAGTTCCGGCGACATCGCGATCCGCCGTGCGATTCAATGCGCCGCGACCGGCTGCGCGCGCAGGCCGGCGGCGAAATCGGCCGCCGCGGCGATCTGCTGGTCGGTCATGCGCGAGGCGATTTCGGTCATGTCCGGGCTGTTGGTGCGCTGGTCGTTGCGGAATCGCTGCAACTGCGCGTCGAGGTAGCCCTGCCACTGCCCGCCGACGCGGGGATAGCGCGACGGCATGCCCTCGCCGGCCGGCCCGTGGCAGGCCGCACAGGCCGGGACGGCGCGGTCGGGAATGCCGGTCATCCAGATGTCGCGTCCCAGTTCGAGTTCCTTGCCGCCGGCCGCGGCGACGGCGGGCTTGAGCACCTGCCGGCTGTAATACAGCGCCACGTCGCGGACCTGCTGCTCGGTGAGCGTTGCGGCGATGCCGTTCATCACCGGATTGATCCGGGCCGGCCGCTGCGCGCCCTTCGCGGCACGGAAATCGTGCAACTGCTTGACGAGGTAGTCGGCATGCTGCCCCGCCAGCTTGGGAAACTGGATCGACGTCGCGTTGCCGTCGAGTCCGTGGCAGGCGGCGCAGGTCTGGGCCACCCGCGCACCAGCGGCGAGCTGCGCCGGGGTCGCCGCGGGAAACGACGTCTCGATACGCGTCGCCGGCGCCGGAGCCACGTCCGCAGCCCCCGCCGGCAACGCGGCGAGCAACAGGCCGGCGCCGGCCATGGCGCACAGCGCGCGCCGGGCACACGCCGCCGCATTCAGGGACTGCCGCAGGTCGAGCTGGGAGATGAGCATGGAGGCGATTCCGGGACGGGTTCGAAGCCTGCGCCGGCGGCCGCAATGGCCACGCCATGCCCCAAATCGACAGCCATCCGCCGGACCGGGGCGCCGGCAGGCCGGCGATTCAATAAGATGGCGCATGCTAACGACACATAAGTCATGACGAATATAGGGAAATCCAGCAGGTCGCCCGCGCCCGTGCGGTTCAGCCCGCTGCTGCACACCGCGCGGTTCCTGACCACCAGTTCGGCGATGGACAACCTGCCGCTCACCGGCCTGCCGGAGATCGCATTCGTCGGGCGCTCGAATGCCGGCAAGTCGACCGCGATCAACACCCTGTGCCAGCAGCGCCAGCTGGCATTCGCGTCGAAGACGCCGGGGCGGACCCAGCACATCAACTTCTTCGCCGTCGGTCCGCGCGACCGGCCGGTGGGACTGCTCGTCGATCTTCCGGGATACGGCTACGCCGCGGTCGCGAAGACCGAGAAGAAGCGTTGGCAGCTGTTTCTCGCGCAATACCTCGCCGAGCGCGGCGCGCTGGTCGGGCTGATCCTGCTCGCCGATTCGCGGCTCGGGCTCACCGAGCACGATCTTGCGCTGCTCGATTTCCTCGCCCCTGCCAGCGTGCCGCTGCACGTGCTGCTCACCAAGGCCGACAAGCTCAGCCGCCAGGAGGGCCTGCGCGCGGCGCAGGCGACGCGCGACCAGCTCGCCCGTCATGCCCAGGCGGTCGGGATGACCGCGCCGATCTCGCTGCAGCTGTTCTCGGCGACCACGCGCATCGGCATCGAGGCGGCGTCGCAGCAGATCGAGGACTGGCTGGCCGCTCACGCGCCGGCACCGCCGGTCGCGGATGGCGAGGTCTCCGCGCCGCCACCCGGTCCGGACGAAACGACCGCAGCCTGATCAGGGCCGGCCCAGCGTCAGCT
>JAKAIB010000206.1 GCA_021814605.1 Pseudomonadota bacterium
GCGCTGCGCGATCGCGGGTTGGAGCGGTTCGCCCTGCTCTTCGGCTTTCCCAATCCCAAATCCGAGCCGGTCATGCGACGCCTGGGATACGCCGAGGTCGGGCGGCTCGTCCGCTATGCGCGCGTGGTGCGCAGCGCCGACTACCTGCCGCAGGCGATCCCCGCGCCACTGCGGCGGGTGCTCGGGGGCCTGGCCGACCTGGCGCGCCGCGGCGTCCTGGCGTTGCGGCGCGCTCCGGCAGATGTGGCAGCCGAGTGGCAGGACGGCCCGGATGAACGCTTCGACGCCCTGTGGCAGGCGCAACTCGGCCTGCCGCAGATCATCGGCGTGCGTGATCGCGCCTTCCTTGCGTGGCGGTTCGAACCCAAGCCCTGGCGCGCATACCGCTTTCTCACCTTGCGCGGCCGGACCGGCGATCTTCTCGGCTATGCCGCCTGCGAAACCGAGGGCAAGGTGCTGCACCTCCGTGACCTGCTGGTCGATCCGCGCCGGCCGGACTGCCTCGCGCCGCTGCTGCGCGCGGCATTCAACGCGGCGCGCGCCGAGGGCCGCTCGAGCGTATCGTTCGAGTTCCTCGGACCACGCCGGCTGCGTGACGCGGTGCGCGCCCTCGGCATGAGCCCGCGCGAGGACAGCCGCGTGTTCGCCACCGCCCCGGCCTCGCCGGGCGCGGTCTCACCGTTGGAACGGGACTGGTACCTGACCTTCGCCGACCAGGACATCTGACGCCGGATCACACCGGATTACAGATGTCGCATCCGACTACCGCGCACTGCGGAACCCACGGCCTTCCGGATGGAACTGACCAGGAGGTCGGTCATGGGCGCGTTCCGAACCGGCCGCCGATCCGACCCGCTTCCTGGAAGGGCGCGATGACCGTCATCCCGTTGTTCATCTACCTGCTGACCGGCAGCGCGGCCATCGTCATCGGTGGCGCAAGCGTCTACGTCTGGCACGAGTTCCGCCGCCGGACGGCACCGCGGAAGCGTTAGCCGCGTCCGCGCCGGTTCAGCCCCGGGCGCCGAGCGCCTGCGCGGCCGCGCGGCTGCGCAGCAGTTCGTCCGGGTCCGCAGGCGAGCGCGTGTCCCATCCCTGCAACTGCGTTTCGATCAGCCCGGCGAATGCCTGCGCCCAGCGCGGCTCGGCGTTGAGGCAGTCGATGTAGTGGAATTCCCGCCCGCCGCTGGACAGGAAGGCCTGCTTGGCCCCGATCGCAATTTCCTCGAGCGTTTCGAGACAGTCGACGGCGAATCCGGGGCAGATCACGTCGACGCGCCCGACGCCCTGCCGCGCCAGCTCGCGCAGCGTCGGCTCGGTGTAGGGTTCCAGCCATCGCTGTCGTCCGAAGCGCGACTGGAAGGTCACCCGGTAGGCGGAGCCCGGAAGCTCCAGCCGCTCGGCCAGCAGCCGCGCGGTCTTCTGGCACTCGCAGAAATACGGGTCGCCGGCATGCAGGGTTCGCGCCGGCATGCCGTGGAAGCTGGTCACCAGGACGTCGGGCTTGCCGTGCGCGGACCAGTGGGCCCGCACCTTGCTGGCCAGCGCGTCGATGTACGCCGGCTGGTCGTGGAAATGATTGAGGACCCGCAGTTCCGGCAGGCGCCGCGTGCGCCGAAGCCAGGCGGCCACGGCGTCGACCGTCGATGCCGTGGTGGCCGCGCAGTATTGCGGATACAGCGGGACCAGCAGCACCCGCGTGACGTTGTCGGCAGCGAAGGCATCGAGCGCCGCGGCGACCCCCGGACTGCCGTACCGCATCGCGTGGCGCACCAGCACGCGGTGGCCAGCCGCCGCCAATTCGGCGGCGACCGCCCGTGAGAGATCGGCGGTGCCGACCAGCAGCGGAGATCCCCGCGGCGTCCAGATCGCGGCGTACTTCGCCGCCGACTTTCCGGCGCGGCGCGGCAGGATGATGCCATTGAGGATCGGCCACCACAGCAGGCGCGGCAGCTCGACCACCCGCGGATCGCTCAGGAACTCGCGCAGGTAGCGCCGCAGCGCGAGCGCCGTGGGCGCCTCCGGCGTCCCCAGGTTGACCAGGAGCACGCCGGTCTGCGCCGCCGTGCCATGACTCCACGCTGCTGCGTCGGGCGCCGCCATGGGCTTCAACAGGGATCGATCTGGAACAACACGGTCGGCGCGGTCGGATCCGACGGACGCGCGCCGAGCGCGATTTCGCCTTGCCCGTGGAGCACGCACTCGTTGCGCCGCAGCGCCAGGGTGGTGTCGTTCCCCGTGTAGCGAACCCAGGTGCCGTTGCTGCTCAGGTCGGTGAGCATGAAATAGCTGCCGCGCCAGTCGACGCGGGCGTGCTGGCGCGACACCCGCAGGTCGTTCACCAGGAAATCGGCGCCGTGCGTCCGGCCGATCACCACCGGCATCTGCTCGGCGGTGTAGTCGGCGGTGTAGTCGAGCCAGGACAGGGTGAGCTTCTGGCTGGTGTAGTCGATGCGTGACTGGACCTGCGGCATGGTCTGCCCCAGGTCGACGGTGGCCTCCCACTCGACCTGATGCACCGGGACCGGAATGTCATAGCCGCGCAGGAAGATCGCCCCCAGGCTGCGCAACCGCGCGAGGAGTTCGAGCGGCAGTCCTTCCATGACCGGGTCGTTGATCAGGATCTGCCCGGCACCGGCCGAGTCGGACAGGCGCGACGCAGCGTTGACCGCGTCACCGAAGCAGTCGCCCGGGGCCAGCACGACGACGCCGCGCGCCAAGCCGATCTTCAGCGGCAGCTTCTGCTTGATCCCGCCGCTTCCGGACGCGGCCCCGGCGGCGAAAGCCCGCTGGATCTCGATGCAGGCGTTGAGCGCCGCGACGTTGAATTCGAACGTCGCCAGGATGCCGTCACCCAGGGTCTTGACGACCTCGCCGCCAGCCGTCTTGAAGGTACGCCCCATCAGCGCCAGCGCCTGGGTCATCAGCGCCGCCGCCTCGGAATTGCCCAACGACTGGAACAGGCCCGTGCTGCCGACGACATCGGCGAACACGATGGTGCGGACAGCCGTCTTGCGGGCGTTGGTCATGACGGAAGTCTAGCGCGAGCGCACGGGCCGCCGCGGAAGACCCGCCGACGCCCGGCGGGTGCTCAAAGCGTGTCGAGGAAACTGCGCAGCTTGTCCGACCGGGTCGGATGCTTGAGCTTGCGCAGCGCCTTGGCCTCGATCTGACGGATGCGCTCGCGGGTGACGTCGAACTGCTTGCCGACTTCCTCCAGCGTGTGGTCGTTGGCCATTTCGATGCCGAAACGCATGCGCAGCACCTTGGCCTCGCGCGGCGTCAGCGAATCGAGGATTTCCTTGACCACGTCGCGCAACCCGGCCTGCATCGCCGCGTCGGTCGGCGCCAGGGTGGCCGAATCCTCGATGAAATCGCCCAGATGCGAATCGTCGTCGTCCCCGATCGGCGTTTCCATCGAAATCGGCTCGCGCGCGATCTTGAGGATCTTGCGGACCTTGTCCTCGGGCATTTCCATCTTCGCCGCGAGCACCGCGGCGTCAGGCTCCGTCCCGGTTTCCTGCAGATGCTGGCGCGAGATGCGGTTGACCTTGTTGATGGTCTCGATCATGTGCACCGGAATGCGGATGGTGCGGGCCTGGTCGGCGATCGAGCGGGTGATCGCCTGCCGGATCCACCAGGTGGCGTAGGTCGAAAACTTGTAACCGCGGCGGTATTCGAACTTGTCCACCGCCTTCATCAGGCCGACGTTGCCCTCCTGGATCAGGTCGAGGAACTGCAGCCCGCGGTTGGTGTACTTCTTCGCGATCGAGATCACCAGCCGCAGGTTGGCCTCGATCATCTCGCGCTTGGCCTCGCGCGCCGCCTGCTCGCCCAGACTCATCTGGGTGTTGATCTCCTTCAGATCCTCGAGCGGCACGACGACACGATTCTGAATGTCGGTCAGCTTCTGCTGCAGTTCCTTGATCGCCGGCACGTTACGGCTGAGCACCACCGAATACGGCTTGTTGGCCGCGACGAGCTTGTCGACCCAGGCGAGGTTGAGCTGGTTGCCCGGGAACGACTTGATGAACTCCTCCTGCGGCATTCCGCAACGGTCGACCGCGTAGCGGCGGATGCCGCGTTCGTAGCGGCGCACCTCGTCCACCTGTGCCCGGAGGAGGTTGCACAGCTTCTCGACCGTGCGCGCCGTGAAGCGAACTTCCATCAGCGCGTTGGAGATCGCGTCCTGTGCCTTCAGGTAGCTCGCCGAGCGATAGCCGTCCTTGTCGTAGGCGCGGCGCATCTTCATGAACGCGTCGTGCACCTTGGCGAAAGCCTCGAGCGCCTTGCCCTTGAGCTCCTCGAGCTTCATCGACGTCGCGCCGGCGCCGCCGTCCTCGTCGCCCTCGCCGTCCTCGTCGAGCGAGTAGTCGACGTCCTCCTCGGCGACGTAGTCGTCGGACTCGTCGTCGGACACCATGCCGTCGACCACTTCGTCGACCGGCAGTTCGTTGTTGGCGATGCGCGCCGCCATGGCCAGGATCTCGGCGACGGTCGCCGGCGACGCGGAGATCGCCAGCATCATCTGCCGCAGCCCGTCCTCGATGCGCTTGGCGATGACGATCTCGCCTTCGCGGGTCAGCAGTTCGACCGTGCCCATCTCGCGCATGTACATCCGCACCGGATCAGTCGTGCGCCCGAATTCCGAATCGACGTTGGACAGCGCCGCCTCGGCCTCTTCCTCGGCTTCCTCCTCGCTCGACGCGGTCGGTCCATGCTGGTTGAGCAGCAGCGTCTGCGCGTCCGGAGTCGTCTCGTAGACGGCGATACCGACGTCGTTGAGCATCGAAACGATGGTCTCCAGCAGATCCGGATCGGCCAGGTTGTCGGGAATGTGGTCGTTGATCTCGCCGTAGGTCAGGAAGCCTCGCGTCTTGCCCATCTTGATCAGGCTCTTCAGCCGGGCACGGCGCTTGTTCAATTCCTCTTCGGTGATGTTGGAATCGTCGTAGCCGAATTCCTTCAGCAACTGCTTCTCGCGGGCACGCGATGCCTTGCGTGTCTTCGGCGCGGGCGCTGCCGCCACCGGTTCGACCACCGGCGCCTCGACCTCGGCGACCGCTTCGACCTCCGCCGCGTCCGCATCGACGTCATCGACGACGGGTTCCTCGAAGTCGACCGCCTCCTCGATCTTGGCCTTGCGGCCGCGCCGCGCCGCCTGCGGCTCCTGCGCCTCGACCGCGACCTTGCCCGCGCGCCCGCGCTTCGGCGCCGCATCCGCGCTCTCGGTCTTCGCGGCGCCACGCTTGGCCGCCGTCGGGTCCAGTTCGACCGCCGCGGCCTTGCCGCGGGATTTGGCCGTCACCGTGCCGGCTTCCGACGCAATCTCCTTGCTGGACGCGTTGCGCGCGGCGGCTGCCTGGGTTCTGGGTTGGGCTTTGGTCATGGTCTCACCTCGGACCCGCCGCATCCGCGACGGGAGAAAAGCAGTTGTTCAATCAATCAGTATGTAATGCCGGATCGGAAATTTCAAAGCGCAGATGTCGAGGGCCGCAGCCCTGCGGGCCAGGCCTCAGTTCGATCGATCACGGATTGCGGCGACGGCTGCCATCTGCGAACGCGTCTTTCGACCCGTCGCAGCGCGCCATTCGCCGTTGCCCCTGCGCGCACCTCGTTCCGCCGCATTACGCCCCGCCCATTTCGACTCCGTTTTCCGGATTCGTTTCGCGCCGTCGCTCGGACGGCGCGCCGCGGTTTTCCCGCGAATTGGCGGATTTTACGAAAAACCGCGTATTTTCGGCGGAAATGGGTCGGCAGT
>JAKAIB010000207.1 GCA_021814605.1 Pseudomonadota bacterium
CAGGCGGCTTTCTCGATCCGGAGAGCGCGGCCTGAGCGTCGCGACGCGTCCCGCGCGACGTCACCAGCGCAGGTATGCGTTCTTGTTGCCGGTGTGGACCTTGATCGCGCGGTCCTGGCCCTGGTAGCTGCCCCGGATGGTGTACTGCCCGGCGGGCGCCTTGACGAAACACAGCGGGCCGCCCGCGGTGAATTCGGCGACGGTTCTGCCCTGGCGCAGGATGCGGATGGGGATGTCGGCGAGATACGCCCCACGCGGCCCCTCGACCATCCAGAAGCCCAGGTCGAACTGCGGCGCCATGGCCTTGAGCGCCTGCATCTGGGTTGCGCCGACACCGCCGCAGACGTAGGCGATGCTGCCCTGGTGATGGACTTCGGCCGCGAGGCCGACTCCCGGCATGACAAGCGACAAGGCGCCGAGCAGCGCAAGCGCACGGCGCGAACGGCAATGGAAAACGGGCATGGCCGACTCCTTTCTCGACGACAGGACCGCAGGCCGGCGCGGCCGGAACGTCCCGGCCGCGTTGCGGGGACTGGCGAGTAGACCGTCCCGCGCCCGGCGGAGTTCTGCCGCGGCGTCGCGGGCTTCAGCCCGGCTTCAGGCTCGGGCCTGTGCCGGCCTGCCCTGGTGCAGGTTGGGCAGGAATACCGCGAGCAGTCCGATCAGCGGCAGGAACGAGCACAGGCGGTACACCGCGTCGATTCCCCAGACGTCGGCGAGTTGGCCGAGCACCGCGGCGCCCACGCCGCCCAAGCCAAAGGCGAAGCCGAAGAACAGGCCGGCGATGGTGCCGACCTTGCCTGGGATCAGCTCCTGCGCGTACACCACCATCGACGGGAACGCCGAGGCCAGCATGAAGCCGATGATCGCGCTGAGTACCGCCGACATCTCCAGGCTCGCGTAGGGCAGCGCAAGGGTGAACGGCGCGACGCCGAGGATCGACACCCAGATCACCGCCTTGCGGCCGATGCGATCGCCGATCGGCCCGCCGAGCAGCGTGCCCGCGGCCACCGAGAACAGGAACACGAACAGGTGGTATTGCGCGGTTTCGGTCGCGACGTGGAATTTATGGATCAGGTAGAAGATGAGGTAGCTGTTGATGCTCGCCAGGTAGAAGAACTTGGAGAAGATCAGCGCCAGCAGCACGGCCACCGTCCGCCGCACCAGGGCGGGCGGCACCGGAGCGGCTTTCGTCGCTACGGCCTTCTTCGGCTGGCGATGCTGGTGCGCGTACCAGCGGCCGACACCGGTCAGCACCACGATCGCGACCAGCGCGACCAGCGAGAACCAGGCGATGCTGCGCTGTCCGTGCGGCAGCACGACCCATGCCGCGAGCAGCGGACCGGTGGCGCTGCCCGCGTTGCCGCCGACCTGGAAGATCGACTGCGCCAGCCCGTGGCGTCCGCCCGAGGCCATGCGCGCGACCCGCGACGATTCGGGGTGGAAGATCGACGATCCGGTGCCGACCATCGCCGCAGCGAGCAGCAGGATGGGGAAGGTGGGGGCGATCGACAGGGTCAGCAGCCCGCACAGGGTGAATCCCATCCCGACGGCGAGGGAAAACGGCTTGGGATGCTTGTCGGTGTAGGAGCCCACCAGCGGCTGCAGCAGCGAGGCGGTGAACTGATAGGTCAGGGTGATCAGCCCGATCTGGCCGAAGCTCAGGTGGAAGTCCGCCTTGAACAACGGGTAGATCGCCAGCATCAGCGACTGGATGGTGTCGTTGAGGAAGTGCGAGAAGCTGATCGCGCCGAGGATGCGGAATCGGGTCGGATTCGCCGTGGCGTCGGCCGGGGCGATCACGGCGGTAGCGGGTTGTGAACTCACGGTCTGGTTCTTCTGGAGGAGTGCGGTCCGGCGGCAGGGCCGGCGCGGCAAAGGGAAAAGGATAGTCGGCGCGCGGATTTCGTGCCGGCCCGGGTCGCCATAGCCGCGGCGGCATCGTCGACCGGTGCTCTTTGGCCTACCATCGACGCCATGGCACGACATGCAATCGCAGTTCCCCGGCCGCAGAGCCGCGGCGAGGAGATCGCCAACAGCATCAGTCACGGCATCGGCCTGGCGCTGGCGATCGCCGCGCTGCCCGTGCTGGTGGTCCACGCCGTCGGCGCGCTGCCGGCGGCCGGCATCGTCGGTGCGGCGGTGTTCGGTGCGTCGGCGGTACTGCTCTACCTTGCATCCACGCTCTACCACGCGCTGCCGCAGCCGCGGATCAAGGCGGTGCTGCGCCGCGTCGACCATGCCGCGATCTACCTGATGATCGCCGGAACCTACACCCCGTTCACCCTGGGCGTGCTGCGTGGCGGCTGGGGCTGGACGTTGTTCGGATTGGCCTGGGGCGCAGCCGGCCTCGGGCTGGTGATCAAGCTGGTCGCCGGGGTGCGGCTCGAGCTGTTGTCGACGCTGCTGTACCTGGCGATGGGCTGGATGGTGCTGATCGCGCTCGGCCCGCTGGTCGAGCACATCGCCACGCCGGGGCTGATCTGGCTGATCGCGGGCGGCGCGGCCTATACCCTGGGCATCGTGTTCTACCTGCTCGACTCGCGCTGGCGCTACGCACATTTCGTCTGGCATCTGTTCGTGCTGGCGGGCACGGTCTGCCACTTCTTCGCCGTGCTCGGCTACGCCGGCTGACCCGGCCGGGCGGCCGGTAAATAGAACGGTCGTTCGATTTCATAGAATCGCGGCAGAACAGCCCGAAGGAGGACGGCAGATGACCCCGAAGCAGATCCTGGACAAGTTCGGCCCGCGCGAGTCGATGGACTACGACGTCGTGGTCGTCGGCGCCGGCCCGGCCGGACTGGCGGCGGCGATCCACCTCAAGCAGCTGGCGCAGCGCGCTGGCAGCGACATCTCGGTCTGCGTGCTCGAGAAGGGATCGGAGGCCGGCGCGCACATCCTGTCGGGTGCGATCATGGATCCGGTCGCGCTGACCGAGCTGCTCCCCGACTGGAAAGAGCAGGGCGCGCCGCTGCTGCAGCCGGTCACCGAGGACCGCTTCCTGTTTCTCGGCGCCGAGGGGGCCCGCACCGTCCCCGCGGCGCTGCTGCCCGACTGCTTCCGCAACCACGGCAACTACGTGATCAGCCTGGGCAACGTGGTGCGCTGGATGGCGCAGCAGGCCGAGGCACTGGGCGTCGAGATCTTTGCCGGCTTCGCCGCGGCCGAGGTGCTGTACGACGACCAGGACCGGGTCTGCGGGGTCGCCACCGGCAACCTCGGCATCGGCAAGGACGGCGAGCCGACCGGGAACTTCCAGCTCGGAATGGAACTGCGTGCGAAGTACACCGTGTTCGCCGAAGGATCGCGCGGCCAGCTCGGCAAGGGACTGATCGCGCACTACGGGCTCGACGCCGGGCGCGATCCGCAGACCTATGCCATCGGCATCAAGGAACTGTGGGAGGTCGCCCCGGACAAGCACCAGCCCGGCCTGGTGCTGCATACCGCCGGCTGGCCGCTCGACACCGCGACCTACGGCGGCGGCTTTCTCTACCACATGGAAGATCGCAAGGTGTCGATCGGCTTCGTCGTCGGGCTCGACTACAAGAATCCCTGGCTGAGCCCGTTCGAGGAGTTCCAGCGGCTCAAGGCGCACCCCGCGATCCGCGGGCTGTTCGATGGCGCGCGGCGCATCGGCTATGGCGCGCGCACCATCACCGCGGGCGGCCTGCTGTCGCTGCCCAGGCTGGTGTTCCCGGGCGGGTGCCTGGTCGGCTGCGAGGCGGGGTTCCTCAACGCATCGCGCATCAAGGGCAGCCATGCCGCGATCAAGACCGGCATGCTGGCCGCGCAGGCCATCGCCGACGCGCTTGGCGCCGGGCGGGCACAGGACGCCCTCGACGCCTATCCCGAGGCGTTCGAGTCGTCCTGGCTGCATGCCGAACTTGACGCCGCGCGCAACTTCAAGCAGTGGTTCAAGAAGGGCCGCACGGTGGGCACGATGATGACCGGAGTCGAACGCTGGCTGCTGCCGCGCATCGGCATCAAGTCGCCGCCGTGGACGCTGCACCACGACCAGCCGGATCACGCGCTGCTCGAACCGGCGGCGGACTGCCCGCGGATCGACTATCCCAAGCCCGACGGCGTGCTGACCTTCGACCGGCTGAGTTCGGTCTACCTGAGCAACACCAATCACGAAGAGAACCAGCCAGCGCATCTGACGCTCAAGGACGTCTCGGTTCCGGTGCAGGTCAACCTGCACCGCTACGCCGGCCCCGAAGGGCGCTACTGCCCGGCCGGGGTCTACGAATTCGTCAAGGGCGCCGACGGCGGCGACCGGCTGCAGATCAACGCGCAGAACTGCCTGCACTGCAAGACCTGCGACGTCAAGGATCCGACGCAGAACATCGTCTGGGTCGCTCCTGAAGGCGGCGGCGGGCCGAACTACGTCGGGATGTAGCCGCGCGTCTCGCGGCGGCAGGCCTGATTCGCGGGGGAGGAAGCCCCTGCGCGCAACGACCTGAGCGGACCGCCGTTTACACTCGGCGGATCGTTCCGTGGCGCTGCGCATGTCCAGTATCAGTCCGGTGTTCTCCCCCTTGCCGCTGGCGGCCGCGGAACGCTCGTCGGCCGATCGCCGGATGCGCAGCGGCTACTGGCTGCTGATCGGCCTGACCGTGCTGTTCGGGGTCTGGCTCATCTGGATCAACTGGCAGCGCCAGTCGGAGTTGCTGCGGTCCACGCTGCGGGTCGAGAGCGCGTTCCTCGGCGATGCCACGTCGGCCTACCTCGGGCACTACGAATCGCTGATGTCGACCCTCGCCACCGAGCTCGGCTCGCTGAACGGGGTGCCGCCGCGCCAGGTCGAAGCGCTGCTGCGGCGTTACCGGGCGCTGCTGTCGCCCGACCAGGCGCTGGCGTTGAGCGTGGTGCTGCCTGACGGCCGGATCTTCGCCAGCACCCGCTCCGCGACACCGCTGGCGGATCTCTATGCGCGTGGCAAGGTGCTCGACCGCGCAGTGGCCGGCGATACCCACGAGCGACTGCACGTGGGGCGTGCGGTGTATGCGCCCGCGCTGCGCCGCTGGTTCATCCCGCTCTGGGTGGCCGGGCCAGCGGACGAGTCGGGCAAGCCGGCATTCTTCGTCGTCGTCCCGGTCGAGCTCAACGAATTCCTCGACCGCTGGCAGCGTTCGGTGGCCGCGGCACAGCATGCGATGCCGGGGACCGCGATCGCCCTGGTGCGTGCCGACGGGTATCTGCTCGCGCGCTGGCCGACTCCCGACGTTCCGGATCTCGCCGCCTTCTACGACACCCCGCACAGCGGCCCGCTGGCGCAGTCGGTGCGGGGCCGGGCGCAGGCGCAATCGGGCGAGTTCGATGGCCGCGTCGACCTCGACGGCACGGCGCGGCTGGGCGCGTGGGCGCGCCTGCCGTCGTACGGCGTCGTGGTCGACATGACCGTCCCGCGGGCACTGCTGCTGCGCGATTTCTGGCGTGCCGCCTGGCCGGTGCTGGTCATCCTGGGGGCGTGGCTGACGCTGCTGTCGCTGACCTATGCCATCCTGCGTCGCCAGTTCGACCGCGACCGCGTCCAGCTGCGCGACCGGGCCGACATCATGTACCGGCTGGCGAACCAGGACAGCCTGACCGGCCTGCTCAATCGACGCGGCCTCGGCGAGCACCTGCAACGGGCGCACGATCTGGCGCGCCAGGAGGGCATCGGCTTTGCCCTGATCCTGTTCGACCTCGACCATTTCAAGCTGATTAACGACGGCTTCGGCCATCCGGCGGGCGAT
>JAKAIB010000208.1 GCA_021814605.1 Pseudomonadota bacterium
GTCCAGGGATTCGCGGTGGGCATCGGCACCACCCTGCTGCTGCACTGCGACCTGGTCTACGCCGCGGACGACGCCCAGTTCGTGCTGCCGTTCGTGCAACTCGGGTTGTGTGCGGAAGGCGGATCGAGCCTGCTGCTGCCGCAACTGGCGGGCTACCAGCGGGCGGCAGAGAAGCTGCTGCTCGGCGAACCGTTCGGCGCCGAGGAGGCGCTCGGCATGGGACTGGTCAACCGGGTGCTGTCGCCCGAGGCGGTGCTCAACCTTGCCACTGCCCAGGCCGAGAAGTTCGGCCGCCTGCCCGGGCCGTCGGTGCGGGCGACCAAGCGCCTGCTCAAGGGGCTGGGCGACCAGGGGCCGCAGGCGCTGCTGCGGCGCATGGAATCCGAGGCGGCGGTGTTCCAGGCCCTGCTCGCGGCTCCGGCGGCACGCGAGGCGATGTCGGCCTTCCTGCAGAAACGCAAGCCGGATTACTCGCAGATCGACTGAAGCGGAGCGTCCGCGCGGTCCGGCGCTAGCTGCCGCCGGCGTAGCCTTGCTGCCGCCAGGCTTCGAACACCGTCACCGCGACGGCGTTCGACAGATTGAGGCTGCGCTGGCCGGCGCGCATCGGCAGCCGCAGCCGCTGCCCGCCCGGAAAGCGTTCGCGCAGCGCCTCGGACAGGCCGCGGGTCTCGGCGCCGAACACCAGCCAGTCGCCCGGCCGGAAGGCCATGTCGCCCAGCAGGCGGCTGCCGCGGGTGGTGAACGCGAACAGCCGCTGCGGGTCGGGCCGCTCCGCGGCGACGAACGCGTCCCAGTCGGGGTGCACGCGCAGCGGCGCATATTCGTGGTAATCGAGTCCGGCGCGCCGCAGCTGCCGGTCGTCGAGGCGGAACCCCAGCGGCTCGATCAGGTGCAGTGCGCAGCCGGTGTTCGCGGCGAGACGGATGACATTGCCGGTGTTCGGCGGGATCTCGGGTTCGACGAGGACGATGTTGAACATGCGGAATCGAGGCAAGGCGGACGCCGGTTCAGGCCGGCGGATCGAGCGGCGTGCGCAGCGCGGTGGCGACGCCGACCGCGGCGGCGCCGGACCGCAGCAGCACGCCGGCGGCTTCGTCGAGGGTTGCGCCCGAGGTCAGGACGTCGTCGACCAGCAGGATGGTGTGGCCGTCGAAGCGCCTGGCGGCCGCATAGGCGCCGCGGACGTTGCGCCGACGGGCGTCGAGCGGCAGGCTGCTCTGCGCCACGCCGTCGCGCTGCCGCCGCAGCGCCAGCGCGTCCGCCGGGCATCCGAGCTGCCGCGCCAGGCTGCGGGCGATTTCCCAGGCCGGATTGAAGCCGCGATCGAGCAGCCGACGGCGCGACAGCGGCACGGGCACGATCAGATCGGGTTGCGGCAGTGCATCGGATCGCCAGCGTTGTGCCAGCAGCCTGCCGAACCAGCGGCCGATCGCGGGCTCGGCGCCGAATTTCATCCGCAGCACCAGTCGGTCGTTGGGAAACGCATAGTCGCCAAGCACCAGCGCGGTCTGCCACGACGGCGGATGCAGCAGGCAGCTTCCGCACAGCGAGGCGTCGCCGCCGACCGGCAGGCCGCACCGGCGGCAGCGCGGCCGACTCGCCAGATCGCGTTGCCGGCAGTCCGGGCATAGCGGCTCGGCACTGCGCGCACCGCAGTGGGCGCAGCGGCCCGGCCACAGCGCGCCGGGTTGCAGCGCGGGCAAAACAGGTAGAGTCCATGCCGGCATCGTTGCACTATATCGCCCGCCACGGCGCCCGAAGTCTCCAATCCATGGACCAGCACGATCAATCCCTCGCAGCGCGGCAGCAGGCGCGGTGGCTGGCCGCCGCGTCGCTGGCGCGCGACCGCCTGGCGCAGTTCGATCCGCCATTCATCTGGCTCGAGGCGGGGCGGCGCATGGCCGCGCGCCTGCCGTTGCTGCGCGCCCAGGCGCAACGCGTGCTCGACGCCGGGTGTGCCTGGGGAGACGGGCTGGGGCTGCTGCGGGAGCAATATCCGCAGGCGCTGATCCTTGGGTACGAGCCGTCGCCCCGCCTGGCGCAGGTCGCGGCGTCCCGCTTCGCCCGCCGGGCCTGGCCGCGCTGGCTCGGCGGACATGGCGCGGTGCGGGTGAGCCCGGTCGATGCGACTGATCCCGAATATCCCGCCGATGTCGACGTGCTGTGGTCCAACCTGTATCTCGGCTGGCAGCGCGAGCGGGGCGCGGTGCTGGCGGCATGGCGCCGGCAGCTGCGTCCGGACGGTGCGCTGTTCTTCACGGCGTTCGGTCCCGACACCTTGCGGGAGCTGCGCGCGGCGTGCGCCGTTGCGCATTGCCCGTCGAGCGTGATGGACTTTCCCGACATGCACGATCTCGGCGACGAGCTGATCCATGCCGGATTTGCCGATCCCGTGATGGACATGGATCTCGTGCGGATGAGCTGGTCGTCGGCCGAGGCGGCGCTGGTCGAACTGCGCGCGCTGGGCGCGGTGCCGCACCCGGCACATGCGCCCGGGCTGCGCACGCGGCGCTCGTGGCAGCGGCTGGTCGACGCACTCGACGCGGCGGCCGGCCCGGACGGCCGGGTGGTGCTGACCTTCGAGCTCATCCATGGCCACGCATTCCGTCCGCGCACCGAGCGCGCCGACCGCGGCGTCGCGACCTTCGGCGTGGAGCAGTTGCGCGAGACTGCGCGTCAACCCGGATTGTCAGCCGTCACAGAACGGAAAAAATAGCGTCCGGGGTGCACGGAACCCGACGCGTCGGGCAATCATGGGCACGATATATAAGCGGATCATGATGTAGTTGTTCCACATTGACCGGGAGCAAAATCGCTTCAATCGATTGGTCCAAACGGGCTGCGGCAATGCGCCGCACCTATAATGCCCGAGCGATGAAGCGCCGTGAACGGTTGGCGGCATCGCGCTGCGGCCGTACAAAGTGATGCAAATCGGCAACATATCGGCGCAGCGTTCGGCCCGTTGGCGTGCAGCGCGGACGGGCCGGGCAGGGAGGCCACGAGGCGTTCACGGATGCTTCGGAAGTTCGAGGGACAAGTCCATTCTTAGTGCGGGGTGACATGAAGGCGATGAACAAGATCCGACTCGCAGCAGCCGCTATGGCGCTGGGTACCATGGGGGCAGCGCATGCCGCCGTGGGGAGCCTGCCCGGCGGCCCGCAGGTCCTGGGGGTGTATTTCCAGAACCCGGTGACCCCGATCGCCAAGGACGAGCGCATGCTGATGGACATGATGCTGTGGGTCTGTCTGTGCATCGGTGTCGTGGTGTTCGGCGCGATGTTCTATTCGGTGTTCAAGTTCCGCAAATCCAAGGGCGCGGTCGCAGCGCATTTCCACGAGAACACCGCCGTGGAGATCACCTGGACGGTGATTCCGGTGCTCATCGTGATCGCGATCCTGATCCCGGCGACGCGGACGGTGATCGCGCAGGAGAACAAGACCGACGCCTTCATGACCGTCAAGGCGACCGGCGCGCAGTGGAAATGGGGCTACGACTACCTGGCCGGACCCGGCAAGGGCATCTCGTTCTGGTCGACGCTGACCACGCCGTATTCGGAGATCTACCAGGGCAAGAACCTGCCGAACAACTTTGCGTTGTCCGTCGACCATGAGCTGGTTGTTCCGGTCGACAAGAAGATCAAGATCGTCACCACGTCGGACGACGTGATCCACGGCTTCTACGTGCCGTCGTTCGGCATCCAGCTCGACGCCATTCCCGGCTTCATCCGCTCGACCTGGTTCAAGGCCGAGAAGACTGGAACCTATTACGGCCAGTGCGCGCAGATCTGCGGCAAGTACCACTCGTTCATGCCCATCGTCATCAAGGTCGTGACCATGCCCGAATATGAGCAGTGGACCGCGCAATGGAAGAAGGCGCATCCGGGCAGTGTCGCGCCCGCCGACGGTGCCGCACCGAGTTCGACTTGAGCGCCCGGACGGAGTCGCGGTTTCGAGCAAGAACGACGTTTCAATATCTCCTGGAAGGGCAGGAAAGGAAGACAAGATGAGCGCAGTGATCGATCACGCCGCGTCGGCCCATGCCGGCGAGCATGCCCATGAACATCCGCACGGCTGGCGCCGGTGGCTGTTCTCGACCAACCACAAGGACATCGGCACGATGTACCTGATCTACGCGTTGGTCATGCTGTTCGTCGGTGGCGCGCTTGCGCTGGCGATCCGCACCGAGCTCTGGCGGCCGTATGACTGGCTGCTCAATCCCCAGATGTTCAACGCCTTCTCGACCATGCACGGCCTGATCATGATCTTCATGGCGGTGATGCCGGCGCTCACGGGATTGGCGAACTGGATGATCCCGCTGCAGATCGGTGCGGCCGACATGGCGTTCCCGCGGATGAACAACCTCAGCTTCTGGCTGCTGGTTCCGGCGGCCATCCTGGGCGTGGCATCGTTCCTCGTTCCCGGCGGCGCGCCGGGGGTGGGCTGGACGCTGTATCCGCCGCTGACCGTGCAGGCCGGCATGGGGATGGACCTGGTGATCTTCACCGTCCACATCCTCGGCGCCTCGTCGATCCTGGGTTCGATCAACATCATCGTTACCGTCCTGAACATGCGCGCTCCCGGCATGACGCTGATGAAGATGCCGCTGTTCTGCTGGACCTGGCTGATCACCGCCTACCTGCTGATCGCCATCATGCCGGTGCTCGCCGGCGCGGTCACCATGACCCTGACTGATCGCCATTTCGGCACCAGTTTCTTCAGCGCGACCGGCGGTGGCGACCCGGTGCTCTACCAGCACCTGTTCTGGTTCATGGGCCACCCCGAGGTCTACGTGCTGATCCTGCCGTCGTTCGGCGTGATGAGCATGGTGGTCCCGACCTTCTCGCGCAAGCGCCTGTTCGGCTATGCCTCGATGGTGTATGCCTCGGCGTCGATCGCGATCCTGTCGTTCCTGGTCTGGGCGCACCACATGTTCACCGCCGGCATGCCGACCACCGGGCAGCTGTTCTTCATGTACGCGACCATGCTGATCGCGGTGCCGACCGGGGTCAAGGTGTTCAACTGGGTGGCGACGATGTGGCGCGGCTCGCTGTCGTTCGAGACGCCGATGCTGTTCGCCGTCGGCTTCATCATCGTGTTCACCATCGGCGGATTCACCGGCCTGATGCTGGCCATGGTGCCGATCGACATCCAGGTCCACAACACCTATTTCGTCGTCGCCCATTTCCACTACACCATGGTGGCCGGAACGCTGTTCGCGATCTTCATGGCGTTCTACTACTGGTCGCCGAAGTGGACCGGCATCATGTACAACGAGACCGCCGGGAAGATCCACTTCTGGCTGTCGATGATCGGCTTCAACGTCACGTTCTTCCCGCAGCATTTCCTCGGCCTGGCCGGCATGCCGCGTCGCTACGTCGCCTATCCGGTGCAGTTCACCGACTTCAACCAGCTGTCGACGATCGGTGCGTGGGTCTTCGGCCTGGCGCAGTTGTACTTCGTGTTCGCGGTGCTGCTTCCGGTGCTGCGCGGCAAGGGCGAGAAGGCGCCGCAGCGTCCGTGGGACGGTGCCGAAGGGCTGGAGTGGGAAGTGCCGTCTCCGGCGCCGTTCCACACCTATGAAACCCCGCCCAAGCTGAATGCCGAGGCCAATCGGGTCATCGCCTGATTCCGGAGCGCGTCATGCCACTGCCACCCGAGAAGCGTCGTCAGAATCTGCGGACGGCATTGATCATGGCGAGCATCGCGGCGGCGTTCTTCTTCGGC
>JAKAIB010000209.1 GCA_021814605.1 Pseudomonadota bacterium
CATACACCGCGAGGTATTTCTCTAGAATCGGCGGCCGCCTGCCCGAGCTGCCGGACCGCCGAGTCGCACCGGCCCGTCGGGTGGCCGTGCAAGGGTCTTCCGTGCCAGGGTCGCCGCGAGGGATGCAGGGTATCGGATGCGCTCGGCCGAATTCCTCGTTCATTCTCGATCCTCCCGATGAAAACCGCCCACGACCTGGTCACCGCCGCCAAGCCCCGCATCCGCGAAATCCCGCTCGACGAAGCCGAGCAGGCGATCCGCGACGCGGACCTGCTGCTCGACGTGCGTGAAGCCGACGAATACGCCGCCGGCCACCTGCCCGGCGCCATGCTGGTGCCGCGCGGCATCCTGGAATTCAAGCTCAGCAGCACGCCCGAACTGGGCGCGCGCGACCGCAAGGTGGTGCTGTACTGCAAGACCAGCGGCCGCGCCGCGCTGGCTGCGCTGGCGATGCAGGAGATGGGCTACATCGACGTCCAGTCGATCGCCGGCGGCTTCGAAGCCTGGGCCGCAGCGGGCAAGCCCGTGGTGAAGCCGCAGGCGCCGTCGTTCGACTGACGCACCTGCCATGCCGGGGCGGCCCCGGAAGACCGACGCCCTTGATTCGATGATTGGTAGGCCGTGTTGGACTTGAACCAACGACCAAAGGATTATGAGTCCTCTGCTCTAACCAGCTGAGCTAACGGCCCGTGACGCTGCGCACCCGGGCAGGGCGCGGCGCGGGGATGGATGTTAGCGGGGCGGCCGGGATGCACGGCTGGTTCTCCGGGGCGCATCGCGCCGCCAATTGCGACGTTGTCCCGGCGCACCGAGAATGACGGGATGCGCGCTTGCGCGCCCGTTCACGACACCCTCTGCATGTCCTCCCCGGAAGTTCCCGACCGGCCGTTCGCGTCGCCGGAGTCCTCCACGTCCTCCGCGTCGCCGGGCGATGCCGCCGATGCGGCGGTGCCGTTCGCCCGCTTCGTCCAGCTGTTCACGGCGGTGATGCTGCCGATCTTCCTCGCTGCGGTCGACCAGACGCTGCTCGCCACGGCGACACCGGCGATCGCGCGCGATCTCGGCGACCTGCGCGACAGCGCCTGGATCGCGGTGGGCTATTTGCTCGCCTCGACCATCATGGCGCCGCTCTATGGCCGGCTGGGCGACCGCTACGGCCGGCGCGATGCGCTGGTCGCGGCGCTCGGGCTGTTCGCCGTCGGCTCGCTGGCCTGCGCGGTCAGCCAGGGCATGTGGTGGCTGATCGCCGCGCGGGTGCTGCAGGGGCTCGGCGGCGGCGGGCTGATGGTGATGAGCCAGGCGATGATCGGCGAGGTCGTGCCGCCGCGCCAGCGTCCGCGGTTCCAGGCGTATTTCGGCATCGTGTTCGTGCTGGCGAGCGTGACCGGGCCGGTGGCCGGCGGGCTGGTGGTGGCGCGCTTCAGCTGGCGCTGGCTGTTCCTTGCCAACCTGCCGTTGGCGGCGTTCGCGGCGTGGCGGGTGCTGGTGCTGCCGCCGAGCGCGAAGCATGCCGAACCGGGGCAGGGCCACGATCTGCCGGGCGTGCTGCTGTTCGCCGCCGCCGCGGTGCTGGCGCTGCTGTGGCTGACGCTCGCCGGCCATCGCTTCGCCTGGCTGTCGCTGCCGAGCGTCGGGATGGCGGCGGTGGCGCTGCTGCTCGGGTGGGCGCTGCTGCGCCGCGAGCGGCGCGAGGCGCATCCCTTCCTGCCGGTGGAACTGCTGCGCCTGCCGGCGATCGCCTGGACCGGCGTGACGGTGACGCTGTTCGCTGCGGCGATGTTCGCGCTGGTGTTCTTCCTGCCGGTGTACCTGCAGATCGGACACGCGACCGGGGCGGCGCACGCCGGCCTGCTGCTGTTGCCGCTGACCGCCGGGCTGGTGCTCGGCTCGAACCTGACCGGGCGGCTGGTCGCGCGCACTGGCCGGCCGGATCTGCCGCCACGCTGGGGGCTGGCCGTGGCCGCGGCGGCGTTGCTGGCCCTCGGACTCGTGCCCGCCGGCAACCTCGCCGTGGGCGCGCTCGGTGCGCTCGCCGGGCTGGGCTTCGGCACGGTGATGCCGACCTCGCAGCTCATCATCCAGTCGGTGGCCGGCCGCGCCCGGCTGGGCGCTGCGGCGGCGACGGTGTCGCTGGCGCGTTCCACCGGCGCCTCGGTCGGCACCGCGGTGTTCGGCGCGCTGGTGTTCGGGCTGGCCTCGACCGCCGACCTGCAGGCCGCGCTGCACGGCGGCAGCGCGGCGGCGACGGCGCAGGTGGTGCACGCGTTCCGCATCGCCTTCCTGTGCGCGGCCGGGCTGACGGTGGTCGCGGCCTGGGCATCGACGCGGGCGCCGCGGGTCGAGATCTGACGGTCACGGCACGCGGTGGTCGCGCCGCAGGCAGAATGCCGCGGTCGTCTTCCGTTCCCGCCTCGCCATGCAGACCCTCGATGCGCTCGACGCGTTCGCCATTCCCGGCCAGCTGCAGTTCCGTCCCGGCCCGGGCGGGCTGATCTTCGCCGACGTCGACAACGCCGGCGGCAGCGCCAGCATCGCGCTGCAGGGCGCGCATCTCGCGACCTTCCGCCCCAAGGCGCAGGTCGAGCCGGTGGTCTGGCTGTCCGATGCCGCGCGGTTCGAGCGGAGCAAGTCGATCCGCGGCGGCGTGCCGGTGTGCTGGCCGTGGTTCGGCGCGCACGCAACGCGGCCGGCGTTTCCGGCGCACGGCTTCGCGCGGACCGCGCCGTGGTCGGTGGTCGACGCCGCGGCGGGGCAGGGCGCGACCGACATCACGCTGCAGCTCGATGCGCAGGCTGTTCCGGCGGCGCAGTGGCCGCACGACACGCCGCTGCGGTTGCACATCCGCGTGTCGGACGCGCTCGAGATGCGGCTGGAGACGACCAATTCGAGCGCCGCGCCGCTGCAGCTCGGCGAGGCGCTGCACACCTACTTCCGCGTCGGCGACGTCGGCGCGGTGTCGCTGCACGGCCTCGACGGCTGCGACTATCTGGACAAGGTCGAGGCATTCGCCCGCAGCCGGCAGTCGGGCGCGGTGCGCTTCACGCAGGAGACCGACCGCGTCTACGTCGGCACCGCGGCCGAATGCGTGATCGACGATCCGGTGCTGCGCCGGCGCATCCGCATCGCCAAGAGCGGATCGGCCTCGACCGTGGTGTGGAATCCGTGGACCGCCAGGGCCGCGGCGATGGGCGACTTCGGCAGCGACGGCTGGCGATGCATGCTGTGCGTCGAATCGGGCAATGCCTGGGACGACGTGCTGACCCTGGCGCCCGGCGCGGTGCACGCGCTGACGGTGCGCTACACCGCCGAGCCGGCCTGAGCGCGAACGCCGCGGTCAGCCGGCGTCGGCGAGAATCCAGCGCGCGGCCTTCTCGGCGATCATCAGCGTCGGGCTGTTGATGTTGCCGCTGGGGATGGTCGGCATCACGCCGGCGTCGACCACGCGCAGCCCCGGGACGTATCCGCCGCGGCCGTCGCGCAGCCGCAGCCGCGTGTCGACGACGGCGCGCGGGTCGTCGGCACGGCCCATTGCCGTCGTCCCGGCGGGATGGAAGATGGTGGTGGCAATGTCGCCGGCCAGCCGCGCCAGCTCGTCGTCGGTCTGGTACTGCGTCCCCGGCTTGAATTCCTCCGGCCGGTAGGGCGCCAGCGCCGGCTGGGCGACGATGCGGCGGGTCAGCCGCAGGCTGTCGGCGGCGACCCTGCGGTCTTCGTCGGTGCTCAGGTAATTGGGCGCGATCGCCGGGGCGTCGGCGAACCGCGGGCTGCGGATGCGCACGCTGCCCCGGCTGCCGGGGTTGAGGTTGCAGACACTGGCGGTGAAGGCGTCGAAGGCGTGCAGCGGCTCGCCGAAGGCGTCGAGGCTGAGCGGCTGCACGTGGTACTGGATGTTGGGGTGCGCATAGTCCGGGCTGCTGCGGGTGAACACGCCAAGCTGGCTCGGCGCCATGCTCATCGGGCCGGTGCGGCGCAGCGCGTATTCCAGCCCGATCATCGCCTTGCCCCAGGCCGAGGCGGCGCGGGTGTTGAGGGTGCGGGTGCCCTGCACCTTGAACACCGCGCGGATCTGCAGGTGATCCTGCAGGTTGGCGCCGACGCCGGCCAGGTCGACCAGCGGCGCGATGCCGTGCTCGCGGAGCAGGTCGGCCGGTCCGACGCCCGACAGCTGGAGGATCTGGGGCGAGCCGATGCTGCCGGCGCTGAGCACCACCTCGGCGCGCGCCCGCACGGTGACCATTGCGCTGCCGGTGGAGACTTCGACGCCGGTGCAGCGCAGCCCGCCGTCGGGCTGCGGATCGAACAGCAGCCGCGCCACCTGCGCCCCGGTCCACAGCTCGAAGTTGGGCCGCCCGTAGCAGGCCGGGCGCAGAAACGCCTTGGCGGCGTTCCAGCGCCAGCCCGACTTCTGGTTGACCTCGAAGTAGCTCACCCCCTCGTTGCTGCCGGCGTTGAAGTCGTCGGTGGCGGGAACGCCGGCCTGCTGCGCGGCCGCGGCGAACGCGTCGAGCACATCCCAGCGCAGCCGCTGCTTCTCGACCCGCCATTCGCCACCGTGGCCATGCAGCGCGGCAAATACCGGATCGGCGGCGCGGTCGGCCCCGGCGTCGCGGCGGTAGTGGTCCTCGTGGGCGATGAAGTCGGGCAGGCAGGCCGACCAGCGCCAGGCGTCGTCGCCGGTCCGGTCGGCCCAGGCGTCGTAGTCGCGCGCCTGGCCGCGCATGTAGATCATGCCGTTGATGCTGCTGCAGCCGCCGAGCACCTTGCCGCGCGGATAGCGCAGCGTTCGGCCGTTGAGACCGGGATCGGGCTCGGTGTGGTACAGCCAGTCGGTGCGCGGGTTGCCGATGCAGTAGAGGTAGCCGACCGGGATGTGGATCCAGTGGTAGTCGTCCTTGCCACCGGCCTCGATCAGCAGCACGCGCTTGCCCGGATCCGCGCTCAGGCGGTTGGCCAGCAGGCTGCCGGCGGTGCCGGCGCCGATGACGACGAAGTCGAACGTGGTCTCGCTCATGGTCGGTGCGATCGCGGCGCGCGCCGGCCGGCCGGGGTCACTTCGCCGTGGGCATCGCGAATTCGGCGCCCTTGGGCGTGCTCTCGGGCCAGCGCTGCATGATGCTCTTCTGCTTGGTGTAGAAGCGTACGCCTTCCTCGCCATAGGCATGCATGTCGCCGAACAGGCTGGCCTTCCAGCCGCCGAAGCCGTGCCAGGCCATCGGCACCGGGATCGGCACGTTGATGCCGACCATGCCGGCCTGCACCCGCCGGCCGAACTCGCGGGCGACATGGCCGTCGCGGGTGAAGCAGGCGACGCCGTTGCCGTAGGCATGGGCATTGACCAGGGCCAGCGCCGCGGCGAAGTCGGGAACGCGCACGCAGCTCAGCACCGGGCCGAAGATCTCTTCCTGGTAGATGCGCATCTCGGGCGTGACGTGGTCGAACAGCGTGCCGCCGAGCCAGAAGCCGTCGGCGTGGCCGGGTACCGAGTGGCCGCGGCCGTCGACCAGCAGCTTCGCGCCCTGCTGCACGCCGGCGTCGATGAGGCCGGCGATGCGCTCGCGCGCCGCGGCGGTGACGATCGGTCCCATCTCGGCGTCGGCCTCCATCCCGTTCTTCACCTTCAGGGCGCGTGTCCGCTCGACCAGCCGCGGGATGATGCGGTCGGCGACGTCGCCGACCAGCACGCCGACCGAGATCGCCATGCAGCGCTCGC
>JAKAIB010000210.1 GCA_021814605.1 Pseudomonadota bacterium
CAATCGGCCGCGCATGGCGCGCAGGCGCTGCGGTATGGCTCCAACGAGGTCAGCGCCCAGGCGCAGCTGCAGCAGCGGCGGGTCGAATCCGCTCCGGACAGCGGCCGCTATGCCGAGTGGCAGCTGGCGTTGAATCGCCAGCTGCGCCTGCCGTCGCAGGCGCGCGCCGACAACGGCATGGCCGACGCGATGACGGTGTCGGCGCAGGCCGCCGCCGCCGTTGCCCGCCAGGTGCTGCTGGCCGACGCGCTCTCGGCGTGGTTTGCCGCGCAGCGCGCACAGGCCGACGCCACGCTGGCGGCCGACGACGTCGCGCTGATCGGGCGGCAGCTGCACGCCGTGCAGCGACGGCAGTCGCTGGGGGACGCGAGCGTCCTCGAGGTCGAGCAGCTGCAGGCCGAAGAGGCGCGCTCCCGTTCGACCCTGGTGATGGCGCAGGGCCTCGCGGAGAGCAGCCGTTCGGCGCTCGCCGCACGCTATCCGGCGCTGGCCCAGGCAGCGTCCCCTTCAACCCCGGGAACCGACGCCGGAGTCGAACCGACGCTGCCTGTCGGATCGCCCGAGGCGTTGCTGGCGGGCATGCTGGAGCGTGACGCGGTCCTCGCCCGCAGCCGCGCGGCGCTGCGCCAGGCGCAGGCGATGGCGGCCCAGGCGACGGCCGCACGCAGCCCGCAGCCCACCGTCGGCGTCTACATGGGATCGGAGCGCGGCGGCAACGAGCGCATCGTCGGCCTGCAGTTCGCCCTGCCGTTCGGCGGGCCGGCACGGGTCGAGCAGGAACGCGCCGCGCTGGCCGAGGCTGACGCCGCGCGCTGGCGCCTGAACGATGCCGAGTTGCGTGCGCGCGCCGACTTCGAGCGGCTGCTCGCGACGGCGCGGGCGCAGGCCGGCGGTGCGCAGGCCATGGCCGCCGCTGCCCAGGCCCAGGCCCGTGCTGCCGAGCGGATGCTGCGCGCCTACCAGCTCGGCGAGGCCGCACTGTCGGATTGGCTGGTGACGCGCCGCAGCGCACTCGACGCGCTGCGCCAGGCCCAGCAATCGCGCTTCGACGCGGCACAGTCGGCGGCACTGGTCGGGCTGCAGGCCGGACTGCTGTTCCCGCCGGCAGGCGGCGGCAACGGATAAGGCGGTTCGCGTCCGATCCGCCGCGATGGCGCGGCGAGCGACGCCTCAGTAGACCGGCCAGTCGCGCATCGAGAACAGCCGCTGGTGCTCGCGAATGGCGTAGCGGTCGGTCATGCCGGCGAGGTAGTCGGCGATCGCCCGCGGCTGGCGCGCCGGATCGTCGCGCTGGTACGCGCGCGGCAGCAGTCGCGGGTCGGCGTGGTACGCGTCGAACAGTTCGACAAGCAGCCGCTGTGCCTTGGTGGTGTTGCGCAGCACGTCGGGGTGGCGGTAGAGCCGCTGCAGCAGCAGGTGCTGCAGGCGCTGCAACTGGTCCTGGACCGGGGCGCTGAACGCGGCCAGCGGCCCGGCACGGCGGACCGCATCGGGATGGTCGACCCCGGAGCGTGCGACGCGGCGCGCCGTTTCCGCGACCAGGTCGCCGATCAGCGCCGAGATCATCCGGCGGATGGTTTCGGCCACGAGCCGCCGGCCCCGCACGGCTGGATAGGCGCGGCGCACCGCGTCGAGATGGCCGGCGAAGAAGTCGATGGTCTCGAGTTCGCCGAGTTCGATCAGCCCGGCGCGCAGGCCGTCGTCGATGTCGTGATTGTTGTAGGCGATCGCGTCGGCGAGGTTGGTCACCTGGGCTTCGAGACCGGGCTGGCCGCCGGCGACGAAACGGGCCGCAACCGCGCCCAGCCGCTCGGCATTGCGCCGCGAACAGTGCTTGAGGATGCCTTCGCGCGTCTCGAAGCAGAGGTTGAGCCCGTCGAACGCCGCATAGCGTTCCTCCAGGCGGGTGACGACGCGCAGCGACTGCAGGTTGTGCTCGAAACCGCCGCCGCCCGGCGCGTGGCGGCGCATGCAGTCGCCGAGCGCGTCCTGCCCGGCGTGGCCGAACGGCGTGTGGCCGAGGTCGTGCGCCAGCGCGATCGCCTCGGTCAGATCTTCGTTGAGCCCCAGCGCCCGGGCGATCGAACGCGCGATCTGCGCAACCTCCAGGCTGTGTGTCAGGCGGGTGCGGAACAGGTCGCCCTCGTGGTTGAGGAACACCTGGGTCTTGTATTCGAGCCGGCGGAAGGCGCTGCTGTGGATGATGCGGTCGCGGTCGCGCTGGTAGCCGCTGCGGTCGGACGGCGGCGGCTCGACGTGCTCGCGGCCGTGCGATGTGGCCCCAGTGCAGGCATAGGAGGCGAGCCCGGCTTCGCGGCCCGGATCGCCCGCCGGCACCGCATCCATCAGGCGTCGGGCCGCTGCAGGTGCGCGGCGATGCTCGCCCGTACGGCGTCCGCCGGCGCCGCGCGCAGCACCGGCCGGCCGAATCCGTGCAGCAGGACGAAGCGGACCTCGCCGGCCTCGGCCTTCTTGTCGACCTGCATCAGTTCGGCGTAGCGCCCGGCGCCCAGGTCCGGCGCCCGGACCGGCAGACCGGTGCGGGCGATCAGCCGTTCCAGCCGCTGCGCGTCGGCGGCGGCCAGCAGGCCGAGCCGCACCGACAGATCGGCGGCCAGCACCATGCCGGCGCCGACCCCCTCGCCGTGCAGCCAGTTGCCGTATCCCATGCCGGCCTCGATCGCATGGCCGAAGGTATGGCCGAAATTGAGGATGGCGCGCAGCCCGGCTTCGGTCTCGTCCTGGGCGACGACGTCGGACTTGATGCGGCAGCAGCGCGCGACCGCCTCGGCCAGTGCCCGGTCGTCGCGCGCCATCAGCGCATCGACGTGCGACTCGAGCCAGGCGAGGAAGTCGACGTCGGCGATGGCGGCGTGCTTGATCACCTCGGCCATGCCGGCGGCGAGCTCGCGCTGCGGCAGGGTGTGAAGCGTCGCCAGATCGGCGACGACCAGTCGCGGCTGGTAGAACGCGCCGATCATGTTCTTTCCGAGCGGATGGTTGATCGCCGTCTTGCCGCCGACCGACGAGTCGACCTGCGCCAGCAGCGTGGTCGGGACCTGCACGAACGGCACGCCGCGCATGAAGCTCGCCGCCGCGAATCCGGTCATGTCGCCGATCACCCCGCCGCCGAGCGCGAACAACGTCGTCTTGCGGTCGCACTGGTGGCCCAGGAGCGCGTCGAAGATGCGGTTGAGCGTCGACCAGTCCTTGTACTCCTCGCCGTCGGGCAGCACGCACTCCAGCACCCGCGCGAAATGCGGCGCCAGGCTGGCGGCGAGCCGCGCCGCGTACAGCGGCCCGACCGTGGTGTTGGTCACGATCAGTGCGGTCGCACGCGGCGCCGCGACTGCGGCAAAGGCGGTCGGGTCATCGAGCAGGCCCGAGGCGATGCGGATGTCGTAGGCGCGGTCGCCCAGCGCGATGCGCACGGTGGTCATGAAACGTCCTGGAATGGTGATGCGCCCATTCTAGGAACAGGCGGACGGAGTCCGCCTGTTCCTGTCTGACTCAGGGACGCGGCCGCCGCAGCGGCACCGCGCCCGCCAGTTCGAGCTGCATCTGGACCATGTTGGTCAACAACGCCGTGCTGGGCTTGCCGGTGTCGATCACGAAATGCGCGGTCTCGCGATACAACGGATCGCGCAGCCGGTACAACTCGTGCAGCCGCGCGCGCATGTCGCCCTGCTGCAGCAGCGGACGGGTGCGGTCGTGGCGCAGCCGGTGGGCAAGATCGTCGGGGTTGGCACGCAGGTAGACCACCGTGCCACGCTCGCGCAGCGCCTTGCGGTTCTCCGGCCGCAGTACCGCGCCCCCACCGGTGGCGAGGACGATGTCGTCCCGCCGGGTCAGCACATCGATCACCTGTGCCTCGATGTCGCGGAACCCGGCCTCGCCGTCGCGGGCGAACAGTTCCGCGATCGAGCAGCCCCGTTCGCGTTCGATTTCCTGGTCGCTATCGACGAACTGCAACCCCAGCCGAGCCGCCAGGGCCCGGCCGACGGTCGTCTTGCCGGCGCCCATCAGGCCGACGATAAATATGCGCGTCGGAACGGCCAAAACAAGCCAGATTCGTTGTCAGTTCGTAAGTTGGAACGCCTGAATACCCGTGACCGCGTCCTGCGCTGCGCTTGCCGCACTCGTCGGCGCCGAGGCGGCGTTCGCAGGCGTGATGAAAGGAATCACCTGCACGGTAACCGGGATCGAGGTCGGCGCCTGAGTCGCCACAAGTTCTATCGATGCGCTACCTCCGCTAGTCACGATCGAGCAGAGCCGGTCGTTATCGGTCGTCTGCCCCTGGAAGATTCCGCAAGACGCCGCCAAGTTGGTGGCCGGATCCAGGAAATTGACGTGATCGAGACCACCCGTGACATTTGATGAGAAGGCGATGTTGACGCCGAGGTTGCTGATGCCATTGCCCGACGCATCTTTAGCGGTGAACTTCACCGTCAACGGCGAACTGGTCGTGAGTGTCGTCGATGACAGTGAAAGGTTGTAGGTGTTGACGCTCTTCGAACCTAGCAGTGGAGTGCCCGCGGCTCCGGAACCGCCACCGCCGCAACCTGCCAACGAGCCAAGCACGAAGATTGTCGCGCCGACACCGGCCCATTTGAACTTTTTCAGCATGTCATCACCAGATTTCGAGACTTCAACGGGAGAGGTCGGCACGAGTAACGATCTTCGGGGTTAGGAAGACCATCAACTCGGACTTGTTGAGCATCTTGCTGTTGTTCTTGAACAGATTGCCGAGCACCGGGATGTCGCCGAGCAGCGGCACCTTGTCGGTCTGGGTTTGCTCGGTCGAGGTGTAGATTCCGCCCAGCACCACGGTGCCGCCGTTCTCCACCTGCACCTGCGTCGTCACGGTGTTGGTATCGATCGCCGGGACGCCGTTGGTGGTCGTGCCCGGGCTGTCCTTGTGGATCTCGACGTTCATGATCACGTTGCCGTCAGGCGTGATCTGCGGCGTCACGTCGAGGCTGAGCACGGCCTTCTTGAAGGTCACCGCGGTAGCGCCGCTCGATGTGGCCTGCTGGTACGGAATCTCCGTGCCCTGCTCGATCGTGGCCTTGCTCAGGTCGGCGGTGATCACGCGCGGCGAGGAGATGATCTTGCCGTTGCCGTCGGCCTCCATCGCCGAGAGTTCGAGGTTGATGAAACGGTTCGCCGCGGCGTTGAACAGGCTGATGCCGATCGAACTCGGCGTCGCCCCGGCCAGCAGGCTATTGGCGAGTCCGAACGCCGGAAGGCTGACGAACTGCGTGTCCGGAATGTAGGAGCCCGAGGTGATCGCCGCCTGATTGGTTTGCTCACCAACGCCGAGATAGTTACCGGTAAATGTGACGTTCGTACCGCCGGCAACGTTGTAGCCTGGCACCCCACCCTGCAGCCCGCGCGCGTCGTAGTACCCCAGCTTGACGCCGAGGCTGCGGCCGAACTGGTCGCTCGCCTGGACGATGCGTGCCTCGATCATCACCTGCCGGACCGGCTTGTCGATCTGCGCGATGAACTTGCTGATTTCCTCGAGCTTGGACGGGATGTCGGTCACGAAGATCTGGTTGGTCCGCGCGTCGGCGATGACGGTACCGCGCGGCGACAGGATGCGCGAGGTCGGCGCGCCGGCGCTGACACCGCCCAGTCCCGGCAGGACCGGCGTCGAGGCAGCGGCCCCCGA
>JAKAIB010000211.1 GCA_021814605.1 Pseudomonadota bacterium
GATCTCCACCGGCATCGCCGGCCGGGTGTCGGGCAGCGGCGCGGGCGGGGGCTGCACCGCCGGCGGGGGCGGCGTCACCGTCCGCGGCTGCGGGCGTGGCGCCGGCGCGCGATGCACCACCCGGTGCGGCGGCTTCGGCGTCGGTTGGGGCTGTGGTTTGGGCGGCTGCACCACCGGGGCGGGCGGCTTCGGGGCCGGCCTGGGCGCGGGCGGCGCCTCGAGCACGATCTGCAGCGGCGCGCGCTGCGGCAGCGGCGCCGCGTGCCGCGCCCAGGCCAGGATCGCCGCCAGCAGCGCCGCCTCCAGCAGCAGCGCCACCAGCACCGCCGCCGGCCAGCGTGCGGCCTCGGACGGCTCGCTCGCGCGCAGCGCCAGCGCACTCACGCCCCGGCTCCCGCGACCTGCGCCGCCAGCCCGATGCGCGTCACCCCGGCCTCGCGGCAGGCATCCATCACCCGCATCAGCGCCTGCAGCGACGTGTCCTTGTCGCCCGCCAGCGTCACCTGCAGCGCCTGCGGATTGCCGCGGCTGCGCAGCAGCGCGGTGAGCTGCGCCGGCGACAGCGTGCGCTGCGCGAAATGCACCACCCCGGCACGATCGACCGCCAGGGTGATCTGCGGGCGGGGCAGCGCCTGCGCCGTGGAGCTCGTCGGCAGGCGCGAGGCCAGTCCCGCGTCGGGAATCATGTGCAGCGTCACCAGGATGAAGAACACCAGCAGGAAAAACATGATGTCGATCATCGGGATGATCTCGATGCGCGCCTTCTTGGCTTCGAAGTACTTCATGGACAGCACGATCCAATGAAAAAGCGCCGCAGCACCCGGCTGCGGCCCAAACGGACCCTTGCGGAGCCCGCCACTTGGAGATACCCGGTTCAGGCCATCTTCTGCTGCAGCACCACGCCGGGCGCGGGGGCGGCCGGACGCACCGCCGGCATCACCGCCACCGCACGCGGCGGCTCGGCGCGGTAATGCGGGTACATGCGGTTGGCCAGCATGAGCTTGATGCGCTCGAGCTGATGCATCACCAGGCGCACGCGCTGGTTGAGCGCGTTGAACGCCACCAGCCCGATGACGGCGATGAACAGCCCGGCGGCCGTGGCCAGCAGCGCCTCGCCCACGCCGCCGGTGACGGCCTGGGTGGCCGCGGCCGGGTGCGACAGCGCCGAGAAGGTGTTGAACATGCCCACGATGGTGCCCAGCAGCCCGAGCAGCGGCGCGAGGGTGACGATGGTGTCGAGCAGCCACAGCCCGCGGTCGACGCGCGGGGCCTGCTCCATCACCGCCTCCTCGAGCCGGTCGGCGAAGTGCTCCAGCGGATCGGCCAGGTCGTGGTGCAGCGCCACGGCCACGACCTGCGCCGCCGGCGAGGTCGCATCGGCGCTGACGCGCGCCTGCAGCCGTGCCGCGTCCACGTGGCTGTGCCCCTTGAGCTCGCGCACCCAGCCGTGCGCCGAGCCCAGCATCCGCCCGATCACCCAGAACCGCTCCACCGTCACCGCCAGCGCCACCAGCAGCAGCACCGCCATCACGTACAAAATGCCGCCAGAGGTCTGGACTGCATGAGCCAGCGTTTCAGCGTTCATCACAGTGCTCCTTGGAACTGGCCGTTCAATTGAACGGCACCGAGAAATTGACCATCACGCTGCGGCCGGGGATGCTCCAGAACAACGGGACGTTGTTTCCGGTGTAGCCGGCCAGCGCGTACAGGCTGGTCTTGTTGAACACGTTGAACACCTGCACGCCGATCTTGGCGCCGTGCGGCAGAACGCCCGCGCTCTGCACCGTGTAATTGGCCGACAGCGTGGTCACGCTGTAGCTCGAGAACGGATAGACACCAATCGGGTTGCCGTTCGCATCGGTGCCGGTGTCACCATAGTTCGAGCCGACGAATTTGGTGATCGCCGACGCGTACCAGGCGCCGCGGTTGTAGATCAGGCCGAGCGCTCCGGTGGTCTTGGGTACGCCCTTGAGTTGCAGTCCGGTGTCGTTCGCGGTCGCCTTGTTGTAGGTGGCGTTGCCGTAGAGACTGAATCCGGAGCCGACGTAGTACGTCGCCTCGGCCTCGGCGCCGCGGTAGCGGGTTCCGCCCGCGTTGTAGAAGATCTTGTTTCCCGCAATGGTCTTGGACTGGACCTGATTGCTGAAGTCGATCGAATAGAGATCACCCGAGACGACCAACCGCCGCGACTTCCACGTGGTGCCGACCTGGTAGTTGGTCGTGCTCTCCGCGGATACGCCTTGCGCACTGTCTTGCGGGTTCTTCACATAGAACAGGTTCTCGTTCGGCGCCAGGAAGCCCTTTGCAGCCTGCAGGTAGGTGCTCCAGTTCGGCGCGATCGCGTAGTGCACGTCAAGGTTGGGCAGTGCTTTGCTCCAGCTCTGCTCGTAGTCCAGCGACGTCTTGGTCTTCTGCATCACCGGCGCCTGGTCGTGGCGGCGGAAATAGGCGTACTTCAAGCCGGGTGTCACGACGAGCTGCGGGGTGATCTTCCACGCGTACTCGACGTACGGCTGCGCCTGGGTCAGCGTACCGTTGATCTGCCGGTCGACCGCGGCCAGCGGGGTGCTGGCGTTGAATGCCATGTCGTTGGACATGTCGATCTCGGCCTGGAAGCGGTGATAGTTCTGGCGGTCGACCCAGACGCCGTAGCGCAGTTCGCCGGGGCCCAGGTCCTGCCGCAGACGCAGCATGTCGCCCCAGGAGCGATACAGCATGTACATGCGCTGGCCGGGGACATTATTGGCGCCGTAGACCGTGCCGTTGGGAGTGTCGGCGCCGGCGGGGAAGGTGCCGTCCGGGGTCAGGCAGTTCACCGTGCCATAGGCGCAGCCGCCGCCATTGGCGTCGGCGCCGTTGTAGCCGTAGTGGTAGTAGGCGTAGGTGTAGACCTTGTTGTCGATCTTGACCGGGCCGGCATTGGTCTTCAGCCCGATGTACTCGAAGTCGGTCGAGATGTCGTCGTAGTTGTACCCGCTGTAGGCCTGGCTCTGCGGATTGCCGCTCATGCCATAGTCGGAGCCGTAGATCTGCATCTGCCCCGGCAGGCTGCTGGTGAACGGCGGCGTGCCGCTGTTGACCGCAACGTAGGGAAATGACGTCGCGCCGATCGCGAAATGCTGCGTCAGGTCGTTCTTCATCGCCGCGAAGGTCAGCAGCGAGTTGTCGCCGACGGGCTTTTCGGCTTTGATGAACAGGTTCTTGCGGTCAAGGCCGGTCCCCGACAGGTAACCGTTGCTCTGCAGTTGGCGATAGTCGAAGAAGGCGCGCATGTCGCCGTAGTTCTTCATCACACCGGTATCGAATTCGGCGCCCAGCAGCCGGGTGTCGAAGCTGCCCATGGTGCCGTAGAAGGTGGTCTGCGGCTTGTCCAGCGGCTCCTTGGAGTGGATGGCGACGGTTCCGCCGAACGTTGCCGGGCCGATGTTGCTGGCGTCGCCCGGGCCACGGTCGACCACCACTGAACCGATGTCCTGCGGCATGAAGTAGGACGTGGTGTGGTGCGTGAAGTCGTTCGAGTCGCCCCAGGGAATGCCGTCGAACGTGACGTTGTACTGGCCGTCCTGGAAGCCGCGGATCACCGGTCCGCCCTGCGATTCCATGAGGCCCGGACCGTTGGGATCGATGCTGATCACGCTGGGCGCGATGCTGATGATGTCGCTGTAGTTCGAGGCCGACGAGTTGTTGTTCTCGATCACGTGCCGGCTGATGATCGACTTCGGCTCGGTGGCCTTGAGCGAACCCTGGGTGATCGCCTGGTGCGGCGCGCTCTCCTGCTTCGCCTTTTCCCGTTCGGCTGCGGTCTGGCCGGTGCCGCCTTGGGCGCCGGCCTGGACGGTGCCGAGGTTGTCGGCCGTCTGGCCGTGGGCGATGGCGAAGGGCGTTGCCAGCAGCGCGGCGAGGATGGACCGGGCGAGCAGGGACTGGCGGAACGGCGTCGTGCGTCGGGACATTGCGGCTTGCTCCTGGAGGTTCGGGAATGTCGCTTGAGGAAAGGCACGATTTCAGGCGCCGCCCATGTCGCCCAGGTTGCAGCGACCTGACCGCGGCCTGACCAACTTCTTCAAATCTGCAATCGATCGTTACCGCGACCGGAGCGGCATGCCGTTGACGCCGCCTGATCATCGCGTCGAGATGGCGGCGTCGGACGCAATCAGGGCGGTGCGGCTCGGTTGCGCCCGAGGCCGACCGGTGGAGCGGCAGGTGCCGGTCGGTGTCGCCGCGGTGCGGCGGCTAGGCGTCCAGCGCGGACGGAAGCCGCCGCCAGCGATAGCCGGCACCGTGGACCGTCTCGACGCGCAGATGCAGGTCGAGCGGTCGCAGCGCGCGTCGCAGCTTGCCCACCGCGGTATGCACCGAATCGGCCCGCGCCCGCGCCGGGATGTCCATTGCCACGCGCAGCGCCTGCGGACTCAGCACCTGCTCTGCGCGTGCCGCCAATGCCCACAGCAGGCGGAACAGCTGCTGGGAGAACTCGATCCGCTGCGTACCGACGTGCAGACAGCGCACGGCCGCATCGAGCGCGAGGCCGGGCTCGATCGGCAGCCAGCCGCTGGGCTGCGGCGCGACGCGCTCGTGCAGCCGGTCGAGCTGCGCGCGGATCAGTTCTCGCGGGCTGTCCGGCTGGAGCAGCGCGTCGGCGCCAGCGCGAAGAGCCGCCAGCGCGCTCGGGCTGGCGACGTCGGGAACGAAGGCGACGACGGCTGGCAGCCGGCCATCCTGCCGGCCACGCAACTGCATCAGCCAGGTGGTCAGTTCCGTGGTGTCGTGGCCGCTGAGCGCGAGCACCGCCCAGGCATCGCCTTCGCGCAGCCGCGCGAGCGCCTCGGCGGGTGCGACCGGTTGGCAGTTCGGGTCCGCGCAGTCGTCTGGCACGCCGGCGAACCGGACGCACAGGACGGAATGCTTGACGGGCGGGTTCACGGGTGAATGCGTCGGGTCGACCTGAGCGAGGTCGACGCTCCATCATCGATGATGATCGCGACAGCAATATGACAGTGCCCGGGCCGCGTCGAAGGCGCGACTCGGTCGCCCCGGACCACGTCAGGCCGTGACGGCGGCTGGCGGGCGGCAGTCTTCGGCGGTGGGTGGAGCCGGTGCGGCGTCGGCCGTGTCCAGCAGGGCGAGTGCGGCGTTCCATGCCGCATCGGTCTCCGGGATGGCGCCGTTGCCGCCAAGCGTCCGGGCGAGATGGTCCGCAACCGGCGTGAACAGCTCGGGGCCCGTGCTGACGAACAGTGCGACGGTGGGACGGCGCAAGGCCGCCGCCATGTGGGTGAATCCGGTGTCGACGCCGACCACCAGCCGGCAGCCGGCGATGACGGCGAGCATGTCGACCAGTCCGCGACGGTCGAGGATCTCGACGCGGTCCGCGGGCAGCCGCTGCGCGATCCGGCGGGCGCGCTCCAGTTCGGCCGCGTTGCCCCATGCCAGCAGCACGCGCAGGCCGCGCGCGGCGAGGCGGGCCGCGAGTTCCTGCCAGCGATCCTCGGGCCAGAGTTTTTCCGGCTTGGACGCGCCGTGCGCCAGCAGGACCGTCGCGGCCGGTGCGCCATCGGCGGGGCGCGGAAAGCGCTGGTCGATGCCGTAGTCCACCGGCCGCGCCAGATCGGTGTCGAGCACCACCTGCGCGAACACGCGCC
>JAKAIB010000212.1 GCA_021814605.1 Pseudomonadota bacterium
CCAGCCTGTTTCCGGGTGAAATGACCCTCGATGCCGCCCTCAGCCGCGCGGACTCGGCCATGTATCTGGCCAAGGAAGGCGGGCGCAACCGGGTGGAAGTGGCGTTCGCGCAAACGCCGTAGCGCCCGAGGCCAGCCGCTCAGCCGCCCTGCTTCTTCAGCAGCCCCCGCGCCTCCGCCTCGTAGGCGCGGATCTCGTCCAGCGTGGTGCGCAGGTCGGCCATGCGGGCTTCGATGTCGGCGCGGTGGGCGCCGAGCACTTCGAGATAGCGGCGCAACTGCGGCACGGTATCGCGGGGCGACTCGTACATCATCACCAGTTCCTTGATCTCCGCCAGGCTCAGACCCAGGCGCTTGCCGCGCTGGGTGAGCTTGAGGCGGGTGCGGTCGCGCTGGGTGTAGACACGCTGGCGGCCGCGGCGTTGCGGGTCGAGCAGCCCGGCTTCCTCGTAGAAGCGGATGGCGCGCAAGGTGAGGTCGAACTCGCGCGCCAGCTCGCCGATGGTGAAGGTGGCCGACGAAGCGCCGGAAGCGGGAGCGGGCATGGTTGCCTATACTCGTGCGAATTGACGTTAACGTAAAGTGTATACGGGCCGTGCCGGCGCACGCCAGCCGCCGCGCCCGCCTCGCTCCAGCTCCGAACCGACCATGCAGAACGCCACCGCGACCGATCCGATCGTCTACCCCTACGGCGACGCCGTGCCTTCGTCGGGGGGCAGCGTCGAGCTGCTGCCCGGGGTGCGCTGGATCCGCATGGCGCTGCCGTTCGCGCTGAACCACATCAACCTCTGGCTGCTGGAGGACCGGGTCGACGGCGTGGACGGCTGGACGGTGGTCGACTGCGGCATCGCCACGGAGCCGACGCGGGCGGCCTGGGAGCAGGTGTTCGCCAACGAACTGGGCGGGCGCCCGGTGCTGCGGGTGGTGGTCACCCACATGCACCCGGACCACGTCGGGCTGGCCGACTGGCTGACGCGGCGCTGGAACTGCCCGCTGTGGATGAGCGCGACCGACTACCTGTTCGCGCGCACGGCGTCGAACGGCACCATCCCGATCGGCGGTGCGCCGATGGCGGCGCATTTCGCCGAGCACGGGCTGGGCGACCCGGCCGCGCTCGACGCCATCCGCCACCGCACGGACTACTACTCCGGGCTGGTGCCGGCGGTGCCGCCGGCGTTCGTGCGGCTGCTCGACGGCGACACGCTGCGCATCGGCGGGCGCGACTGGCGCTGCGTTGCCGGCTACGGCCACGCGCCGGAGCACATGAGCCTGTGGTGCGCGCAGGAGCGGGTGTTCATCGCCGGCGACATGCTGCTGCCGCGCATCTCGACCAACATCAGCGTCAGTGACCTCGAGCCGCTGGGCAACCCGCTGGCGCTGTTCCTGCACAGCCTGGACCGCTTCGCCGCGCTGCTCGACGACGACACGCTGGTGCTGCCGTCGCACGGGCTGCCGTTCCGTGGCGCGCCCGGGCGCATCGAGCAACTGCGCGACCATCACCGCGAGCGACTGGCCGAGGTGCTCGACGCCTGCGCGACGCCGCAGACCGCCGCCGAACTGGTGCCGGTGCTGTTCAAGCGCAAGCTCGACCTGCACCAGACGACCTTCGCGATGGGCGAGGCGATCGCCCACCTGCACGCGCTCTGGTACGACGACGCGCTGCGCCGCATCGACGACGCCGGGGTGTACCGCTTCGTCCGGGCCTGATTCCCCGGGGCACCGGGGCAGGGTCGTCCGCTGCCCGCGCGGCGGAAGCCGGGAATGGCCGGACCGGCGTCTCCCGGAAGGCGGTTCCGCAACATCCGGTGACAACCGTCGGGCGGCGGCCGCGCATTGCGCATAATGCGGGCGTTCACCCCAACCGCCCGACATGCTCAACGTCTTCACCCTCCGGAACGGCCGCCTGGTCCAGCAGGAGGTGACCGACGCGCAGGCGCTCGCCGGGATCGAGCCGGTCTGGGTCGATCTCGAATCGGCCGAACCGCGCGAACTTGGCTGGATCGAGGCGCGCTTCGGGTTGACCATTCCGGCCGACGTGCTCGACCAGGATCTGGAGGAGTCGGCGCGGTTCTACGAGGACGAGGATCAGGAGGCGCTGCACCTGCGCTCGGACTTCCTGATCGGCGACGAGGCGCGGGCGCGCAACGAACGGGTGGCGTTCATCGTCCACCGCAGCGTGCTGTTCTCGGTGCACACCCACGACCTCACGGTGTTCCGGCTGCTGCGGCTGCGGGCGCGGCGCATGCCAGGGTTGATCGAGAACGCCATCGATGTGCTGCTGGCGCTGTACCTGACCGACGCCGAATACTCCGCCGACGTGCTCGAAGGCATCTACGACGCGCTGGAGCGCATCGGCAGCGAGATCCTCAAGCCGCGGCCGAGCGACCAGGACGCGTCGCTCGCGCTCACCGGAATCGCCCAGCAGGAGGACCTGAACGGCCGCATCCGCCGCAACGTGATGGACACGCGGCGGGCGCTGAGCTTCCTGCTGCGCAGCCGCCACCTCAACGCCGACCAGTCGCAGGAGGCGCGGCAGATCCTGCGCGACCTCGACTCGCTCGACAGCCACACCGCCTTCCTGTTCGACAAGATCAACTTCCTGATGGACGCGACGGTCGGCTTCATCAACATCAACCAGAACAAGGTGATCAAGATCTTCTCGGTGGCCTCGGTCGCGATGCTGCCGCCGACCCTGATCGCCAGCATCTACGGCATGAACTTCAAGGCCATGCCCGAACTGGAATGGCGCCTGGGCTACCCGTTCGCACTGGTGCTGATGGTGCTGTCGGTGATGGCGCCGTTCTGGTATTTCCGCAAGAAGGGCTGGCTGGAGTAGCACCGGCGCCCGGCGCGTGCTCCTGGCGCGTCGTCCCCGATTTGCAACAGCCCGGCGCGCAACCGCCGCCGGGCCCGCGGCGCGGCTTCCCTTGCCAAGGGAAGTTGATATTATGCCCCGCACCGTTTGCAAATCGCGCCGGCCCTCGCCCGGCGGCGACCGTGCATATATGCGCGGCGCCTTATTGAGCCGACAAATCCATCGGTAACCTTCCCATGAAACGACGCTCGACAGTCCTGTTCATTCTGGTTGAACTGGTTTTCCTGATCCTGTCTGCAGCCTCCGCGCAAGCCGCCGGCGCTCCGCAGGAAATCAAGATCGGCACCCTGTATGCGAGCGTCGGCCCGTTTGCCGTGGCATCGCAAAACGAATTCAAGGGCCTGAATTTCTGGGCGAAGAAAATCAATCAGGGCGGCGGCGTTTTCGTCAAGGCGTACGGCAAGAAAATTCCCGTGAAAATCGTCTCGTACGACGATCGGAGCGCCGACTACATCGCCAGGGATCTCTACAAGAAGCTGATCGAAACGGATCACGTCGATATTCTGGTATCGGACTTCGGCTCGGTGCTGACCGAACCGGCGATCGAAGTCGCGAAGACGCACCAGATGCTGCTGATCGACCCGACCGGCTCCAGCGCCAATTTCTTCTCCGCGCCGACCAATTATCTCGCCAACGTCAGCATTCCGTCGTCGCAATTCTGGCCGCTGCCGCTTTCGCAGTTCATCCTGAAAAACAAGAAAATCAGGAAGGTCGCCATCCTGTTCGCCGCGAATCCATTTGATTCGTCGCAGGAAAAGACGCTGTCCGGCGAATTGATGAGTCACGGAATCTACCCATATTTCCTGGCGCTCGACAACGGCAGCAACGATTTCGGCAAGATCATCGACCAGCTCAAATCCGCACAGCCCGATGCGGTGATCGAACTCGGCTACGCACCGAACGACATTGCGTTCCTGAAGGCGCTGTCGCAGAGCGGCCAGCATTTTCCGATGACGTTCACGATCTTCCCGGGACAACTGCTCGATCTGGTCACGCGCAAGGCCGGCGCCAAGGCACTGGCCTACACCTACACCTACCCGATGCCGCCGCTGGTGAAATATGACAGCGTGAACTACGGCATGAATACCGAGGAATTCGTCCAGGCCTTCAAGGCCGCCGAGAACAAGCAGCCGGATTTCCTCAGCGTCGCCGGCTACAACACCGGGCTGATCGTGCAGCACATGCTCGACACCGCGCCGCAGTTCAATCAGCTGGCGTTCCACCAGGCCATCATCGACATGTCCGGCAAGACCACGACCCTGCTCGGCCCGTTCAGCGTGAATGCCGACGGCGCGCAGGTCGGGCAGAGCATGCCGGTGGCGCAATTCATCCCCGATGGCGACGCCAACAAGCTGGTCGTCGTGTATCCGGAAGACAAGGCGCAGGGCAACGCCGTGTACCCCGCGCCGTAACGGCACCGCCACCGCCGGTCGGCACATTGCCGACAATCCGGCATGGACTTCCCGATCCTGCTTCTCGGCGGCGCCGTTCTCGGCCTCGCCGGCGTGTTCGTGCGGCTGGCCGACGTCACCGCCGGCATCGGTCCGTTCGCCAGCGCGTTCTGGCGGATGACCTTCGCCACCCCCATCCTGCTGGCCTGGGTCCTGCTGCAGCGGCGCCCGGCGCCGGCACCTGCAGCACCGGTGCCGGCCGACGGCGCGGCACCGCAATGGCACCGCGGCCGGCCACAGCCGCCGGCCCCGCTGGCGCACTGGCCGACCTGGGCGCTGGCGCTGTTCGCCGCCGTGATGTTCTCGCTCGACCTGGTGTTCTTCCACGTCGCGGCAATCTGGACCGAGGTCGGCAGCGCGACGCTCGAATCCAACTTCGCGCCGGTGCTGATCACCCTGGCGTTCTGGGGCATGACCCGGGTCGCGCCGCGGCCCGCCTTCCTCGCCGGGCTCGCCGCGGCGCTGGGCGGTGCGACGCTGATGATCGGACCGAACTTCGACCATTCGCGCGCCCTGCTCGGCGACTGCGCCGGACTCGTGTCCGCCGTGTTCTACGCCGCCTACCAGGTTGGCGTGCAGCAGGCGCGACAGCGGCTGTCGACGGCGCCGCTGATGGCGATGGTCACCGGGCTGGCGGCGCTGGTGCTGCTGCCGTTTGCACTGGTCGAAGGGCGGATGTGGCCGACCGCACCGATCGGCTGGGCGTGGATGCTCGGCCTGGCGCTGCTGGTGCAGATCGGCGGGCAGGTGGTGATCGCGTACGCGGTGCGCCGGCTCAGCCCGGTGCTGTCGTCGGTGGGGCTGCTGGTGCAGCCGGCAATGGCGGTGGTCTACGCCTGGGTGCTGCTGGGCGAGGCGCTCGCCCCGCTGCAGCTGCTCGGCGCCGGGCTGGTGCTGGCCGGCATCTACGTGGCGCGACGTTCGCTCTAGCGCGTCAGGCCGGCACCGCAATGCGGCTGTGCCATCATCGCGGCTTTGCACCCGATGCCGCTGCCGATGCCCGCCCTCGACCGTCCCAACCAGTTCGTACTGCTCGGCCAGCGCCGCTTCGCGCCGTTCTTCTGGACGCAGTTCGGCGGCGCCGGCAACGACAACCTGTTCAAGTTCGCCTTCACCGTGCTCGTCGCCTACCGCGCCGAGGCGGGGTCGGCGCTGTCGGCAGGGCTGATGGTCAATCTCATCGCCGGGCTGTACATCCTGCCGTTCGTCCTGTTCTCGGCCACCTCC
>JAKAIB010000213.1 GCA_021814605.1 Pseudomonadota bacterium
AGGCGAGCTTCGAGTTCGAACGCGCATTCGCGGTCTATCGCGGCCTGAACGTGCTGGGATTCGTCCTGATCGCGGCGCTTGGGGCGCTTGGATTGGCCGCGCCGAGGCTGGCGACGCCGTATGCCTGGACCGCCCTGCTGGCGCTGCCGCTCTTCCTGCTGGCGTCGTCGCGCGGCGACCGCTGGGTGCGACGGTGGCGCGAGGCCGGAGCCGGAGATCGGGAGCGACTGCCGTTCGAGCTGCTCGGGGTCAATGCCCTGACCATCATGACCCATCTGGCCACCGGGCTGCTCCTTGCCGCAGCCTATCTGGTCGGATCGTTGTCCTGAGCGGCCGTCGCTGCCGGAACGCCGAGCCGGGCGGCCGCCCGCCGCTCGACGGCGTCGACCACGCGCTCGACGACCACCGGCACGGCCAGCGCCGCCGCGTGCTCCAGCACGGAAGAGCGGAATTCGATGGTGATCGCCGCCCGGACCTGCGTGCGGTCCGGCGCGAGCTCGGTGAAGATCCAGTCCAGCGCGAACTGCCGGAACGGTTGCGACGGTCCGTCGGACGCCCGGATGGCGAGCCGAAGCGGGGCGGCGACCTCGGCGACCGAATGGAACACCAGTTCCAGCCCGAGGATTCCGATGGCCTGTTCGACGTCGATGCGCTCCCCGGTCCGCGCCAGGATGCGGACCGAACGCCATCCCGGCATGTAGTCGGGATACGACCCGATGTCGGCGATCAGCGCGAACAGCGGCCCCGCCGGATAACCGAAGTCGCGCGTGACCGAGTGGTGGATCATGCCTGACGCGACGGAGAAAAGAGCGGCGTCAGATCGATGTAGATGCGGTAGTCGCCGATCTTGCCGCCTTGCAAGGTCCAGATGTTGGCGCCGGGCAGGGTGACGCACGAGCCGTCGAGCCGTGTGTAGGTGACCGCGATCCGGGTGATCAGCGTGTTGCCGCAGTTCCAGACGTCGGTGACCTCGTGCTTCAGGCCGGCGATGGCATCGAAGAAGCCGGCGACCGCGGTGCGGATCGCGTCGCGCCCGCGGATTTCCGCCCCATTGCCGAAAACGAAGACACCCTCGGGCGTGAAGAACTGCGAAAACACGTCCGCATCCTGGCGATCCACCGCCGAGAAAACAGCTGCGGCCAGTTCGCGGGCGGCGGTTTGGTCGGCGGGCAGGTCAGGATACATTTTGTTCCTCTTGTAAGGTGATCATCGGGAAAGTGTTGATGTACATCAAGCGCCTGGATTCACTCCGATCTAAAAACTGACAAATCAGCGGCGCAATATGCGGGACGCCCGTTCCGGGATGCGCGAAGACGTCAGACCTTCTTCACGCGCAGATTCGCGTTTGGCGAGGAGATACCAAATGGTAGCCGATAATCAGACGTTTTACGAAATAATGCGCGCGCAGGGAACCAGCAGACGCTCGTTCCTCAAATTCTGCAGCCTGACCGCGGCCGCGCTCGGGCTGGAACCGATCTACGCGATGAAAATCGCGCAGGCAATGGAAACAAAGCCGCGCATTCCCGTCCTCTGGATGCACGGGCTCGAGTGCACCTGCTGTTCGGAATCGTTCATCCGGTCGGGACATCCGCTCGCCAAGGACGTCATCCTGAAAATGATTTCCCTGGATTATGACGACACGCTGATGGCGGCTGCCGGCGAACAGGCGGAGTCCATCCTGGACGAGATTCCGAAGAAGTACAAGGGGCAATACATCCTCGCCGTCGAGGGAAATCCGCCGCTCAATGAGGACGGCATGTACTGCATCGTCGGCGGAAAACCGTTCGTCGACAAGCTCAAGGCCGTCGCGGCGGACGCCAAGGCGGTGATTGCCTGGGGTGCATGCGCGTCCTGGGGTTGCGTCCAGGCCGCCCGACCGAATCCGACCAAGGCGACCCCGATCGACAAGGTCATTACCGACAAGCCGATTATCAAGGTTCCAGGCTGCCCGCCGATTGCCGAGGTGATGACGGGGGTGATCAGTTATATGGTCACGTTCGACCGCCTGCCCGATCTCGATAATCGTGGACGGCCGCTGATGTTCTACGGCCAGAGGATCCACGACAAGTGCTACCGCCGGCCGCATTTCGACGCCGGCGAATTCGTCGAGTCGTGGGACGACGAAGGCGCGCGCAACGGCTACTGCCTGTACAAGATGGGCTGCCGCGGGCCGACCACCTACAACGCCTGCTCGACCATCCGCTGGAACGGCGGGGTGTCGTTTCCGATCCAGGCCGGGCACGGCTGCATCGGCTGCTCCGAGGAGAATTTCTGGGACAACGGGCCGTTCTACCAGCGCTTGTCGTACGTCGGCACGGCACTGGGGGTCGAAGCCACCGCCGATGCCCTCGGCGGGACGGCCGCCGCGGTGGTCGGTGCCGGGGTCGCGGCACATGCGGCGGCGAGCGTGATCAAGGTCGTACGCAAGCGCAAGGCCGACCAGCAGACCGTCGAATCGCGCGAGGTCGACGAGGGAGACGAGGAATGAGCACCACCACCCCCAACGGTTTCAGCCTCGACAACAGCGGACGGCGCATGGTCGTCGATCCGGTGACGCGGATCGAGGGCCACCTGCGCTGCGAGGTCAACCTCGACCAGAACAACGTCATCCGCAACGCCGTGTCGTCCGGCACCATGTGGCGCGGGCTGGAGGTCATCCTCAAGGGACGCGATCCGCGCGACGCCTGGGCCTTCTGCGAGCGGATCTGCGGCGTCTGCACCGGGGTGCATGCGCTGGCTTCGGTCCGCGCGGTCGAAGACGCGCTCGGCATCCGCATTCCGGAAAACGCCAACACCATCCGCAACCTGATGCTCGCGACGCAGTGGGCGCAGGACCATCTGATCCACTTTTATCACCTGCACGCGCTCGACTGGGTCGATGTGGTCAGTTCGCTCAAGGCCGATCCCAAGGCGACGAGCGCGCTGGCGCAGAGCATTTCGCCCTGGCCGAATTCGTCGCCCGGATACTTCCGCGACGTGCAGTCGCGGCTGCAGAAGTTCGTCGATTCCGGACAGCTCGGTCCGTTCATGAACGGCTACTGGGGCAATCCCGCGTACAAGCTGCCGCCGGAAGCCAACCTGATGGCGGTCTCGCACTATCTGGAGGCGCTCGATTTCCAGCGCGAGATCGTCAAGATCCACACCGTGTTCGGCGGCAAGAACCCGCACCCCAACTGGCTGGTCGGCGGCATGGCCTGCGCGATCAACCTCGACGGAGCGATGGCCTCGGGCGCGCCGGTGAACATGGCGCAGCTCAACCTGGTGTCGTCGATCATCGATCGCACCATCGCCTTCATCGACCAGGTCTACATCCCCGACCTCACGGCCATCGCGGCGTTCTACAAGACCTGGACCTACGGCCAGGGGCTGGCCGGGCACAACGTGATGTCGTACGGCGACTTCCCGCTGAAGGCCAACGACTGGTCCGAATCGAACCTGCTGATGCCGGCCGGCGCGATCGTCGACGGCAAGCTCGACGCGGTCATGGACGTCGACCTGCGCGACCCGAGCCAGGTGCAGGAGTTCGTCGACCATTCCTGGTACCGCTACCCGGACGAGGCCAAGGGCCTGCACCCCTGGGACGGGATCACCGATCCGCACTTCGCGCTCGGCCCCAAGACCGTCGGGACCAAGACCGACATCAAGCAGCTCGACGAATCCGCCAAGTACTCGTTCATCAAGGCGCCGCGCTGGCGCGGCCACCCGATGGAGGTCGGTCCGCTGTCGCGCTTCACCGTCGGCTACGCGCGCGGCATCCCCGAGTTCAAGGAGCCGGTGGACAAGCTGCTGAGCGACCTCGGGTTGCCGGTCGACGCCCTGTTCACCACGCTGGGTCGTACCGCCGCCCGCGGGCTCGAAGCCTCGTGGGCGGCGCACAAGATGCGGCTGTTCCACGATCGCCTGATGAGCAACCTGCGTGCCGGCGACCTGGCCACGGCCAGCACCGACAAGTGGGAGCCGTCGACCTGGCCGGCCGAGGCCAAGGGTGTCGGCCACGTCGAGGCGCCGCGCGGAGCGCTCGGCCACTGGGTGCATGTCAAGGCCGGCCGCATCGAGTCGTACCAGGCGGTGGTGCCGACGACCTGGAACGGCTCGCCGCGCGACCCCGCCGGCAACATCGGCGCGTTCGAGGCCTCGCTGCTGAACACTCCGCTGGCCGAGGCGACGCAGCCGCTGGAAATCCTGCGCACCCTGCACAGCTTCGATCCCTGTCTCGCCTGCTCGACGCACGTGGTCTCCCCGGACGGCGGCGAGCTGGTGCGGGCGCAGGTGCGGTAAGCGAAGGAGACGACCATGTCCACGCCCAGCCATCCGCATGCCCACATGGCGCTGGCCGACCCGGCGCGGCCGCGGGTCACCGCCCCGGTCTACGTCTACGAGCTCCCGGTGCGCATCTGGCACTGGCTGGTCGCGGCGGCGATCACCGTGCTGGCCCTGACCGGCTGGTTCATCGGCAATCCGCCGTGGCCGCTGCTGGTCGGGCAGCCGTTCCACCACTATCTGATGGGCGACATCCGGTTCGCGCATTTCATCGCCGCCGACGTGCTGACGCTGGGCGTGATCGTGCGCATCTACTGGGCGATCGTCGGCAACCGCTACGCCCGCGAGATCTTCCTGCCGAAAATGTGGACCAAGGCGTGGTGGCTCGGATTCTTCAAGACCATCCGCTGGTACCTGCTGATCGAGCGCGAGACCGCGAAGGAAATCGGCCACAACCCGCTGGCCCAGCTGGCCATGCTGTTCATGTTCGTCGTCGGCACGCTGTTCGAGATCGTGACCGGTTTCGCGCTGTACGGCGAGGGAACCGGCTACGGCTCGTGGTCGTACGAATTGTTCACCCGCTGGGTGGTGCCGCTGTTCGGCAGCAGCCAGACCGTCCACACCTGGCATCACCTGGCGATGTGGTATCTCATCCTCTTCGTCATCGTCCACGTCTACATGGCCATCCGCGAGGACATCATGTCGCGCCAGACCATGATCAGCACCATGGTCGACGGCTGGCGCTACTTCAAGGACGACCGGCCGTGAATGCGGAGCTGTCGGTCGTCGTTCTCGGCATCGGCAACATCCTCTGGGCCGACGAGGGCTTCGGCGTGCGCGCCGTGGAGGCGCTGCACGAGCGCTACCGCTTCGGCGACAACGTGCGGCTGGTCGACGGCGGCACGCAGGGGCTGGGCCTGCTGCCCGTGGTCGAGGACGCCGACGTGCTGCTGATTCTCGACGCGGTCGACTACGGCCTCGAGCCGGGAGCGATGCACCTCGTCGACGATGCCGACGTTCCGCGCTACCTCACCGCGAAGAAGATGAGCCTGCACCAGACCAGCTTCCAGGACGTGCTGGCGCTGGCCACCCTGTCGGGCCGCGCCCCCGGCCGGATGCGGCTGATCGGGGTGCAGCCGCTCGACCTCGAGTCCTACGGCGCCAGCCTGTCCGATGCCGTGCGACCGCGCATCGGCGACGCCATCCACCAGGCCTGCCGCTACCTCGCGGCGCTCGGTGTCGCGATGCAGGAGCGACCCGCGGGCAGCCCGGTCGAGCCGC
>JAKAIB010000214.1 GCA_021814605.1 Pseudomonadota bacterium
CGCCGCACCGGGTGGTGCATCGCGCGCCGGCGCCACGCCCGCAGCCGCGGACGGTGACGCCGCCCCCGCCGGCGGTGCAGCCCCCGCCCGCGCCGCTGCCCGACACCCGGCCGGCGATGCCGGTGGCGGCGCCGACGCCGCCCGCCCCGCCGGCTCCACCCGCGCCGCCCGCGCCCGACGTCGCGTCGGTGAAGGCGACCTTCGAGGCGCAGCTGCGCCAGGCCATCCAGGCGGCGGTGCGTTACCCCCAGGCCGCCCGCCTCATGCGTCTGACCGGACGCGCTCTCGTGGCCTTCTCCTTCGTCGACGGCCGCGTCGACGCGCTGCGCATCGTCACCTCCTCCGGTACCGAGCTGCTCGACCACGCCGCCCTCGACGCGGTGCGCAACGCCGTCTATCCCGACACGCCACCATCCCTGCAACACCGCCCCCTGCAGTTCACCGTCTGGGTGCGCTTCCGAATGAACGACGAATGACTCTTCCCGCTCTCGCCCGACGCCTTGCCGGCGCGCTCGCGCTGGCGTCAGCAACGGCCTCCGCTGCGCCAGCCGCCACGCTCACCGTCTACGCCGCGATGGGCTACGACCAGAAGGTCGCGCAGGCCTTCACCCGCGCCACCGGGATTGCGGTCAATCTCGTCCATCTCAGCACCGGACCGCTGCTGGCCCGCGTCCAGGCCGAAGGCACGAACCCGCAGTGGGACGTGCTCTGGCTCGACGGCAACCAGGCGATGCAGACGTTCGCCGCCAAAGGACTGCTGCAATGCGGCTGGTCGCCACCCGTGCGGTACACGGCGCTCGGCCAGCGGCTGACCCCGGCGACGCATTGCTGGCAGCCCGTCGGCGTGACCTATGCCGGCGTGATCCTGTTCAACCCCAAGACCGTCCCCGGAGCGGTGCCGCCGCGAAGCTGGGACGACCTCGCCCGACCAGCGCTGCGCGGCAAGGTCGGCATGGACAACCCGGCGATCTCCGGGCCGACCTACCCGCTGGTCGCCGGCCTGCTCGCCGACCGCGGCGAGGCGGCGGGCAAGGCGTACTTCGCCCGGCTCAAGTCCAACGGCCTCAAGGTGTTCCCGACCAACAGCGTGACGTTGCGTGCCCTGCAGTATGGACAGATCGACGCCGCAATCGTGCAAAGCTCCGCGGCAATCGGCTTCCTGCGCGAAATGCCCGGGCTGCGCATCGTCGCCCCGACACCGAACACGGTGCTGCCGTCCGACCTCGCGATCGGCCGGCAGGTCACCGGCACGATGCAGCAGCAGGCGCGTCGCTTCGTCGCCTGGGTGCTGTCTCCGGCCGGACAGGCGGCGATGCAGCAGGGCGACGTCGACGCCGACTCCAACTACCTGCCGCTGCTCGCAGGAATCGCGCCGCTTCCCGCGGTCGGCCGCCTCGACGCCGTCCGGCCCCTGGTCCTCGATCCGGCGATCTGGGGCGCGAAGGAGCCGGAGATCGTTGACTGGTTCACCACCCATGTGGCGCGCTGACTGCCGCATGCCGCGGCTTGTGCGATGACGGCGAGCAACGACACCATCTCCTGGCCGGCCCGCCGCATGGCGCCGCCGCGCAACGTCGCCACAGGCGGCTCGGCGCGGCGCTGGATGCTGCGCGCGGGGCTGCTGCTGGCGGGGCTCGGTGCGGTCGCGCTGTGGCTGTACCCGCTGTTCGGATTCCTGTCGTCGGCCTGGATGCCCCACCTGCTCGCCGGCGACCTCCGGCCCGCCGGCGACGCGTTCGACCAGGCGCTGCACGGATACGCGCTGCGCGCCCTGGGCAATTCGCTCTGGGTCGCGCTGGTCGTCGGAACGATCACCGTCCCGTTCGGCGCCTGGCTCGCCTGGCTCCGCGTCCGGAGCGACCTGTTCTGCCGCGGCTGGATCGAGCCCGGCGTCTGGCTGCTGCTGATCTTCCCCGACTTCTTCCTGGCCTCGGGCTGGATGCTGCTGGCCGCGCCGATCGGCCCGCTGGCTGGCTGGCCCTGGGCGCAGCACGCGGCGCAGTTGCTCCTCGGGCCGGTCGGCATCGTCCTCACCCTGTCGCTCAAGACGGTTCCCTACGTCTATCTCGTCGCCCAAGGAAGCCTCGCCAACAGCAGCGCCGCGCTGCAGGAAGCGGCGCGGGTGCACGGCCTGTCGCAGCTGCGGCAACTCCGCCTCGCGCTGGCGACGCTGCTGCCGGCGCTGGCCGCCGGCTTCGCCATCGCCTACGCCGAATCGCTGCGCAATTTCGCCGTGGTCGCCACCCTGGGCGCGAGCAGCGGATTCACCATGGGGACCTACGCCATCTACCAGGCGGTCAACGGCATGCCGCTGAACTTCCCGCTTGCCGCGGCGGCGTCCTGGCTACTGCTCACGCTGGTGCTGCCGGCGATGGCGCTGCAATGGTCGGTGAGCCGGCGCGCCGCGCAGCACCAGACTTTGGGACCGCGGCACCGCCCCGCCGCGCGCGTCGCGCTGGGCCGCTCGCATCAGGTCGTCCACGCCGCGCTGCTCGCCGCCCTTGCCGGATTCGCGCTGGTCCTGCCGACCGCGGCCGCGCTCGGCACCGCGTGGCCCAGGAACGGCTGGAGCGGCATCGCGGATACCCTGCCGGCACTGTTCGCTGCCGTCGGTTATTCGCTGGAAATGGCACTGGTCACCGCGACCGCGACAGTGCTCGCGGCCCTGCCGCTGGCCTGGCTGATCGCCCGGCCGGGACGGATCGGCCGGCTGCTCGACGTGCTGCTGCTGGCGATGATGGGGCTGCCGCTGATCGTGCTCGCCGCGGCCTACCTGCAGGCGTACAACCAGCCCTATGCGCCGCTGTATGGCGGCAGCGTCCTGCTCGGCATGGCGTACGTCGCGCTCGCGGTCCCGGCGTCGAGCCGGGTGCTGCTCGGACCGGTGGCGCAACTGCACCGCTCGCTCGCCGATGCGGCCCGGGTCCACGGCGTGGCCGGCACGCGCATGCTGCGGCAGGTCCATCTGCCGCTGCTCGCCGGCCCGCTGTTCCATTCCTGGCTGCTGGCGGCGCTGACCATCGCGTTCGAGCTGCCGGCGTCGGAACTGCTGTACCCGGCCGGCCATCCGCCCCTGGCGGTGGCGCTGTTGCAGTATGCCGGCGGCTTCCAGCTCCGCCAGCAGGCCCGCCTGCAGGTGCTCGGCATGATCGTGCTGCTGGGATTCGCGCTGCTGGCGCGTCTCGCCTACCAGCGCATCACCCCTGCGGCCTGGCGACGCCAGGGCCGGATGGAGACGCCTTCCCCATGACCCTGCTCCGTATCGAATCGGCGCACAAGCGCTTCGGCGCGACGACCGCACTGCAGGACGTGAGTGTCGAACTGCGCGCCGGCGAAATCCTCTGCCTGCTCGGTCCTTCCGGCTCGGGAAAGACGACGTTGCTGCGCATCGTCGCCGGACTCGAGCGGCTCGACGGCGGCAGCCTGAGCCTCGACGGCCGCGTGGTCGATTCGCCGGGCGCTGCGTTCGTCCCGCCGGAACAGCGCGGACTCGGCATGGTGTTCCAGGACTATGCGCTTTGGCCGCATCTCAGCGCGCTGGACAATGTCGCGCTGCCGCTGCACCGCCTCGGGCGCAGTGCGGCGCGCGAACGGGCCCGCGACATGCTCGACCAGGTGGGCCTGGCCGACATGGCCGGGCGTCATCCGCACGCGCTGTCAGGCGGACAGCAGCAGCGCGTCGCGCTGGCGCGTGCGCTGGCGGTGCGCCCGCAGCTGCTGCTGTGCGACGAGCCGCTGTCCAACCTCGACGCCGGGCTGCGCGAGGAACTGCGCGATCTGATCGGCCAGGTGGTGCGCGAACACGGGATCAGCACCCTCTACATCACCCATGATCATCGCGAGGCGCTGGCACTGGGCGACCGCATCGGCGTGATGGCGCAGGGGCGGCTGCTGCAGTCGAGCACGCCGCGCGAGCTGCTGCGCCGTCCGGAAACGGCGTTTGTCGCGCGCTTCACCGGCGCGCACGGTCCATGGGCCGGCCATCTGGAGGACGGGCGGCTGCACCTGCCATGGGGCGTGGTCGATGCGCCGCAGCCGCTGCACGCACACCCGGCAGGCGGCGGCACGCTGTATCTGCGGCCGTCGGCACTTCTGACTGACGCGGCGTGCGTCGCCGGGACGGTCTGGCCGGTGGACGCCCGGGTGCTCGGCCATCTCGTGGCCGGCGAGACGGTCGAACTCCGGCTCGACCTGCACGGCGTGCCGCTGCGTCTGCCGGCGGCGACCGCCCTGCCGGTCGGCAGCGTCCTGCCGTTGTTCGTCGCCGCCGACCAGATCCTGTTCTATTCCGACACCATCACAACCAAGGAGGAAATGCCTGCATGAATGCAACGCAATGGGGCGGGATGACCGCGGTCTTTCTGGCTTCGGCCGTCGAGTGGGTCGAGGCGTTCACCATCGTGCTCGCCGTGGCACTAACCATCGGCTGGGCACGCGCCGCCGGCGCGGCACTGGCAGCGCTGGCGGTGGTCGCGGCGCTGATCGCCGTCACCGGAATCGGGCTGACCGTGGTCCGGGCCGACATCGACGACATCCGCGCGGCGATCGGCCTGTTCCTTCTGCTGTTCGGGCTGCGCTGGTATGTCAAGGCGATCCGCCGCTACGCCGGCCGCACCCGGCTGCACGACGAAGCCGAAGAGTTCGCCCACACCCGCGAACTGGTCGGCCATGCCGAGGCGCGCGTCGCCTGGGCGGTGGCGTTCAAGGGCGTGCTGCTCGAAGGACTGGAGGTCTGGCTGCTGGTGGTCGCCCTCGGCCGCTCGGTCAGCTACGCGCAGGCGTCGGCCGGCGCGGTCGCAGCACTGCTCGCGGTGATCGCGGCCGGCCTGGCGCTGCGCGCGCCGCTGACGCGCGTCCCGGAGAACACTCTCAAGTTCCTGGTCGCTTCGGCACTGCTGTCGTTCGGCACGTTCTGGAGCCTCGGCGGACTGCTCGGAGAGAACCGGGTCTGGCCGCTGCACGACCTCAGCCTGCCGATCCTGTTCCTCGTGTTCGCCACCGCCGGCCGGCTGTCCGCGGCGCGGCTGCGCGTGCCGGCCGCGGCGCCGCAGGGAGTCGGCGCATGAAGAAGCTGTTCCAGCTCGTGTTCGGCGACGCCCGCAACGTCGCGGCGGTCGCGGCTTCCGTGGGTCTGGCCTGGCTGGTGTCGCTCTGGTCGCCGGCGGCGACCGGTTGGTCACTGGCGGCGATGCTGATCATCGCCGCCACCTGGCAGGCACTCTGACGCCGGCAGGGCGCGACGCGTCGCGCCCTGCGCCTCACCAGGACGCTTCGCGCTCCGGGGTGGCGCTGATGCGGTGGATCGACAGGTCGGCGCCCTCGAACTCCTGTTCCGGGTCGAGACGGATGCCGACCATCTTCTTGAGCAGGCCGTAGACGACGAAGCCACCGATCAGCGCGACGCCGATACCCATCAGCGTGCCGATGATCTGCGACGCCAGCGACACCCCGCCCAGCCCGCCGAGCGCCTTGGCGCCGAAGATGCCTGCGGCGATG
>JAKAIB010000215.1 GCA_021814605.1 Pseudomonadota bacterium
ACCGGCGTGAGCCCGCGGTCCGGAATCGGGCGCACAATCCGATTTTGTCCGCAGCCGCCCACTTGCGCATGAACAAGATCAACCTGCTCGTTTCCCTTGCCATTCTGGCAATGGTTGGTGCCGTGCTGGGCAACGCCTGGTACCGGCACGAGCGCGCAGCCGCCGACTCGGCAGCCGCGGCGCATGCCGCATATTCATCCAAGTTCGTCGATCTCAAAGGTAACCGCGTCGATCTTTCCAGCTTCCGTGGCAAGCCGCTGATCATCAATTTCTGGGCCAGCTGGTGCCCGCCGTGTCGAGCCGAGATACCCGATTTCTCCAGTTTTTACCAACAGAACGCCGCAAAAGGCGTCCAGATGATCGGAATTGCGATCGACAAGGAATCCGCTGTCCGGCAGTTCCTGACCACGCATCCGGTCAGCTACCCGATCGTGCTGGGCGGCACCGCAGCGATGGATCTGAGCAGCCAGCTCGGCGATCATGAAGGCGGGCTGCCCTTCACCGTCGTGCTCGATCCAGCTGGAAAGATCGTGTTCCGCAAGCTCGGGATCACGTCTCCCGAGGAACTCGCGTCAGGCGTCGCGTCGGCCGGCAGCTGACGTCAATCATCATCGAACCGCAGGCAAATCCAGATGAATCCCCCGCGCATCCTGATTCTCCACGGCCCGAACCTCAATCTTCTCGGCCAGCGCGAACCGCACATCTACGGATCGACCACACTCGACCAGATCAACGGCTCGCTGGTCGGACTCGGCGCCGATCTGGGGCTGGACGTGGTGCATTTCCAGAGCAACCACGAGGGCGGACTGATCGACCGGTTGCACGCGGCGCGGCTGGACGGCACGCGCTGGATCATCATCAATCCCGCCGCCTATACCCACACCAGCGTGGCGCTGCGGGACGCCATTGCCGCGACCGATCTGCCGTTCGTCGAGGTCCACCTGAGCAACGTCTACCGGCGCGAGGCGTTTCGTCACCGCTCCTATTTCTCCGACTTGGCTGTCGCCGTCATCAGTGGATGCGGCGCGCAAGGCTACGAACTGGCACTGCGCCACGCCGCGGCCGAATTGTCGAATCGGAAAAATTAGTGGTCTAATGCGCCGCATTTCAGCGATTTAGCGACAAATCATGGATTTACGCAAACTCAAGACCTTGATCGACCTGGTGTCGGACTCGAACGTTTCCGAGCTCGAGATCACCGAGGCCGAGGGCAAGGTCCGCATCGTCAAGGCGCAGCCGCAGCAGCCGGTGGTCCAGTACGCCCAGTTGCCGATGCCGACGGCCGGATTCCCGGCGCCAGCGCCGGCGATGGTCGCGACCCCCGGCGCGGTCGTGGAGGCCACGCCGGCCGAGGCTGCCGGCCATGTCGTCAAATCGCCGATGGTCGGCACGTTCTACCGAGCGTCCGCGCCGGGTGCGGCCCCGTTTGCCAACGTTGGCGACACCGTCAAGGTCGGCCAGACGTTGTGCATCATCGAGGCGATGAAGATCCTCAACGAAATCGAGTGCGACAAGGACGGCGTGGTCAAGGCCGTACTGGTCGAGAACGGGCAGGCGGTCGAATTCGGCCAGCCGCTGTTCGCCATCGAGTAAGCCCCGGGGCGCGGCGCCGGAAGCGGTGGCGGCTGGCAGTGCGCCGCAGGGTTCGCATCCAGCCCGATCCGCCGGCCTTCGGCCTGCTGCGCCCCCGAACGGACGACGCGAATGTTCAAGAAGATCCTGATCGCCAACCGCGGCGAAATCGCCCTGCGGGTGCAGCGTGCCTGCCGCGAACTTGGCATCCAGACCGTGGTGGTCTACTCCGAGGCCGACCGCGAGGCGAAGTACGTGCGGCTCGCTGACGAAGCCGTCTGCATCGGACCGGCACCCTCGGCGCAGAGCTATCTGCACATGCCGGCGATCATCTCCGCCGCGGAGGTGACCGACGCCGAGGCCATCCATCCGGGGTACGGCTTCCTGTCGGAGAACGCCGACTTCGCCGAGCGTGTGGAGAAGTCCGGTTTCGCCTTCATCGGTCCGCGACCCGACTCCATTCGCCTGATGGGCGACAAGGTCAGCGCGAAGCAGGCAATGATCCGCTCCGGCGTGCCCTGCGTGCCGGGTTCCGAGGGCGAGCTGCCCGATGACCCGCGCGAGCTGACCCGCATCGCCCGGGCGATCGGCTACCCGGTCATCATCAAGGCGGCTGGCGGCGGCGGCGGCCGCGGCATGCGCGTGGTCCACACCGAGGCCGCACTGCTCAACGCCGTCGCGATGACGCGCAACGAGGCCGGCGCCGCTTTCGGCAACCCCGCGGTGTACATGGAGAAATTCCTGCTCAACCCGCGGCACATCGAGATCCAGGTGCTCGCCGACACCTTCGGCAACGCGATCTGGCTCGGTGAGCGCGACTGCTCGATGCAGCGGCGCCATCAAAAGATCATCGAGGAGGCGCCGGCGCCGGGAATCCCGCGCCGGCTCATCGAACGCATCGGCACACGCTGTGCGGATGCCTGCAAGAAGATCGGGTATCGTGGCGCCGGCACCTTCGAATTCCTGTACGAAGACGGCGAGTTCTATTTCATCGAGATGAATACCCGGGTCCAGGTCGAGCATCCGGTCACCGAGCTGGTCACGGGAGTCGACATCGTCGTCGAGCAGATCCGCATCGCCGCCGGAGAGAAGCTGCAGTACCGCCAGCGCGGAATCCAGATGAACGGCCATGCGATCGAATGCCGGATCAACGCCGAGGACCCCTACAAGTTCACGCCGTCGCCCGGGCGGATCACCATGTGGCACCCCCCCGGCGGACCGGGGGTGCGGGTCGATTCGCACATCTACACCAACTACTTCGTCCCGCCGAACTACGACTCGATGATCGGCAAGGTCATCGTTCACGGCGCGACCCGCGAGCAGGCTCTGGCGCGGATGCGCATCGCGCTGTCCGAGACGGTGGTCGACGGCATCCTGACCAACATCCCGCTGCATCGCGAACTGCTGGTCGACTCGCGCTTCGTCGAAGGCGGCACCAGCATCCACTACCTGGAAGAATATCTTGCGGCCCGGCGCTGACCCCGATGCCCTACAGTGAAATCGTCATCCCGGTGGCCGAGACCGAGGCCGAGGCGCTGTCGGACGCGCTCCTGGAGTTGGGTGCGCTGAGTGTCGGCGTCGAGGACCGCTGGGGCGACACCGAGCGCGAGCAGGCGCTCTACGGCGAGCCCGGGTTGCCGGCCGAGCGCAGCGCCTGGGAGCAGTCGCTGCTGCGCGCTCTGTTCGCCGACGACGCCCAGGCCGACGCGGCACTCGCCGCGCTGCTGGCCGCCGAGGCCATCTCCAGCCTCGCTGGCGTGCAGCGCAGCGCGGTCGAGGAACAGGATTGGGTGCGACTGACGCAGTCGCAGTTCCAGCCGGTCTCGATTGCCGACGCGCTGTGGATCGTGCCGAGCTGGCATCAGCCGCCTGCGACCGACGCGCCGGTCATCCGGCTCGACCCCGGACTGGCGTTCGGCACCGGCACGCATCCGACGACACGACTGTGCCTGGAATGGCTGGCACGGCACCGACCTGCGGACCGTTCGGTGCTCGACTACGGCTGCGGCTCGGGCATCCTCGCGATCGCGGCGGCCAAGTTCGGCGCGCGCAGCGTGGTCGGCGTCGACATCGACCCCGCAGCGGTCGAATCGGCCCGTGCCAATGCCGCGGAGAATGCCGTCTCGATCGAGGCCGGCCTGCCGGAATCGGTGGCCGGACGGCGCTTCGACGTGGTGATCGCCAACATCCTGTCGGCGCCGCTCAAGCTGCTCGCTCCGGCGCTTGCGGCGCACGGCGTGCCCGGCGCCGCGCTGGTGCTCAGCGGCATCCTCGAACGCCAGGCGGACGAACTGATCGCCGCCTACGCGCCCTATGCCGACCTGCAGATCGATCAGGCGCTGGACGGCTGGGTCTGCCTGGCCGGGACGGTGCGGAACTGACGGAACCGACGCATGGCGCTGGCTGCCCGCTGCCCGCACTGCGGCACCACGTTCAAGGTGGTGCGCGACCAGTTGCTGCTGCGCGACGGCTGGGTCCGCTGCGGTCACTGCGGCGAGCCGTTCAACGCGCGGGAGAACCTGCTCGAGCAGGTACCGCCCGCCACCAACGCGGCGGAGGAACCGGTCACCGCCGGCGAACCGCCGTCCACGGCGCCATCTGAAGCCGTCATCGTGCCGACGGTCGAGCCGGCCGTCGAACTCCCGGCGTCCGAGCCCGCAGAGGAGGATGCCGGCGTGTCCATCCTTCCGGATCCGGACAGCCAGACGGCAAGGCCGCAACGTCCGCCGTCGTCGGTGGCCGATCACGCCTTCCTGCCGCCACCGCTGCCCGCTGCCGTCGGGCCGGCGGCGCCCATCGCTTCGGGCGCGGCAGCCCCCGAGGCCGAATCGCCCGTCGAGACCGTTGTCGGGGGCACCGAGCTGATGCCGACGTCCGGCACGCCGGACGAAGCTTGGGCGACGACCAACCTGCCAACCGTGGAAGCGCAGGGTGAAGCCGCCGGCCAGGACGCCGACGCCGGACCGCCGTCCGCTTTCGATCTCGGCGAAGCCCTGAACTATCAGTTCGATGCGCCGGGCCAGACCGAGCCACTGCCGATCGGTGCCGACGCGGGGCTTGCCGGCGCAGTCGAGCCCGAATTCGTCCGCCATGCCCGGCGCCAGGCCGCCTGGCGCAGCCGGCCGATGCGTGTCGCGCTGGCGTTCGGCGCGTCGTTGCTGGCGGTGGCGCTGGCGCTGCAAGCCGCATGGTTCTGGCACGATCCGCTGGCCCAGGCCCTGCCGGCATGGCGGCCGGCATTGCAGCAGCTCTGCAACCTGACGACCGGTTGCCGCATCGCCGCGCCGCGCGACCTCGACGCGCTGGTGATTGACTCGTCGGCGCTGAACCCGTCCCCGGATGGGCTGGTGTTGACCGTCCTGCTGCGCAACCGCGCCGGACGCGCGGTCGCCTACCCCGCGCTGGATCTGACGCTGACCGACCTGCAGGGCCGGATCGACGTCCGCAAGGTGATCGGCCCGGCGCAGTATTTGCCGCCCCCGCAGTCGGACGCACGCGCGATCGCTGCGGGGCTGGCCGGCGGCCAGCAAATGCAGTTGCAGCTGCGCCTGCACACCCCTGGCACGGCCCCCGCCGGCTACCGAGTCGCGGTGTTCTACCCCTGAATCGTCGGGTCGGCGACCCGGAAGACATCGTCCAGTGCGGCCAGATAGCGGTCGCTGCGCATCAGCGCATCCCAGTCCGCGCATCCCGGCGCGCCGCCAAGCAGGTCGAGGCGGCGAGCGGCGCTGGCCGGATCGGTCGTGCATTCACCCCGGCTGATCGCCGCGGCGAGCGCATCGAGCAGATCGTCGAGCGGCCGGCCGCGATCGAGCGGGCTCTGGTTGCACACCAGCATCAGATCGCATCCGGCGTTGAGTCCGTCGACCG
>JAKAIB010000012.1 GCA_021814605.1 Pseudomonadota bacterium
CGTCGAAGAATGACAATGCGCGCCGCGCGGCCTGCTCGTCCTGGTCCTCGCGCAGCAACGCCGAACTGAATCCGGTCCGGACCAGCGGCAGCATCATGTCGACCAGCACCTGTCCGACGGCGCGGATCTCACCCGCGTAACGCAGGCGGGCACGCAGCAGCCGCGCCTGGCTGTACGCGCGACCGTCGGACCATTTGGGAAACTGCAGGACGATCAGCGCAAAGCGCGGCAGGTCGTCGCGCAGGGTCTGGACCTCGTGGTCGTTGGCCAGCACGATCCCGGTCGGCAGGCCCGCGGGTCGGGCGTTGCGGGCGGCGTCCCATTGCGCCGGCGTCAGCAGCTGGAAGGGAACGGGCGCGTCGCCGTCGGCGGCAGCCGCCCACCGGTCGGCGGCGGGGTCGACGAAATGGATCATGCCGCGACCTCCGGAGCGATGGCCGCATCGTGCCGCGCCGAGTCGGCCGCCGCCTTGAAGGGCTCGACACCCAGCCGGCGCACCGCGTCGACGAAACGCTCGCCCGGCAGGCGCCCCCGCAGGTACGCCTCGATCAGCGCCTCGACCACGTCGGGCACTTCCCCGGCGGAAAACGACGGACCGACGATCTTCCCGGGCGATGCCGGGCCGCTCGCATCCGATCCGTCGGAGCCGCCGACCGTCACCTGGTACCACTCGGAACCGTCCTTGTCGACGCCGAGGATGCCGATGTGCCCGGCATGATGATGCCCGCAGGAGTTCATGCAGCCGCTGATGTTGAGACGAATGTCGCCGATGTCGAACAGCTCGTCCAGGTCGGCGAAACGCTCCGTGACGGCCTGCGCGATGGGGATCGAGCGCGCATTGGCGAGCGAGCAGAAGTCGCCGCCCGGGCAGGAGATGATGTCGGTGAGCAACCCGATGTTGGGCGTTGCGAAGCGCGACGCCTTCGCGTCGCGCCACAGGTCGGGCAGCTCGTCGGCGCGCACCCAGGGCAGGAGCAGGTTCTGCTCGTGGGTCACCCGGATCTCGCCTTCGCTGTAGCGATCGGCCAGATCGGCGGCGGCGCGCATCTGCCCGGAGGTGGCGTCGCCGGGCGCCTGGCCCGGGCGCTTGAGCGAAAGGGTCACGGCACGATAACCGGCGACGCGGTGCGGGTGGACGTTGCGCTCCAGCCAGCGCGCATACCCGGGGGAAATGCCGTCATCCGACGGCGCGGGCTCCTGCCTCGGCTGCACGCCTTCGGGCTGCACGAAATGGCCGGTCACGCGGCGCAGTTCGTCGTCGGTCAGCAGATGCGCGTCGCCGCCGAGGTCGTCGGCAAGGATCTCGGCGAACTCGCGGTCCACCTCGTCGGCAAAGCGCTCCGCACCCAACGCCCGCACCAGGATCTTGATCCGCGCCTTCCAGATGTTGTCGCGGCGCCCCCAGCGGTTGTAGACGCGCAGGATGGCCTCGACGTAGACCAGCAGCTGCCGCCACGGCAGGAACTCGCGGATGACGCTGCCGATCACCGGGGTGCGTCCCATGCCGCCGCCCACCAGCACGCGGAAGCCAAGCTCGCCGGCATCGTCCACCATCTGCAGGCCGATGTCGTACCAGCCCAGCGCGGCGCGATCCTCGCGCGCACCGTTGAGCGCGATCTTGAATTTGCGCGGCAGGAAGATGAACTCCGGGTGCAGGCTGCTCCACTGCCGCAGGATTTCGCAGAACGGCCGCGGATCGGCGATCTCGTCGCGCGCGATTCCGGCCAGCGACTCGGCGGTGATGTTGCGGATGCAGTTGCCGCTGGTCTGGATGCCGTGCATGTCCACATCGGCCAGGCGGTCCATCACGTCGGCTGCGCGTTCGAGCGCGATCCAGTTGAACTGGCAGTTGGTCCGGGTGGTGAAGTGGGCGTAGCCGCGGTCGAACTCGTCGGCGACGTCGGCCAGCGTGCGCAGCTGCCGGGTCGACAGCTCGCCGTAGGGGACGGCGATGCGCGTCATCGGCGCGTGGCGCTGGATGTACCAGCCGTTCTGCAGCCGCAGCAGCTTGAACTCCTCGTCGCCGAGTTTGCCGGCAAGATGGCGCTCGAGCTGGTCGCGAAACTGCGCGGCACGGGCGTGGACGAAGCGGCGATCGAATTCGGTGTAGCGGTACATGGCGGTTCGACGGAAGTCGACGATTTCTCAAGCGTCGATGCATCCTATGAACCGGCTTCAAATACCGGAACTATTGATTTTTCATGCCTTCATATCCGGATCGGAATATGGACGCCTCACCCGGCCGCGTGGCTCGCGCTACAGTGATCCTTCGCCGCGCCACGCGGACGACGCATTGCCCACCATGACCCGACACGCCGATTCCGCATCGACCGACGCCTCGTCCGCGGTCCGCCTGCTCCTCCTTGCGCATGGGTCGAAGCAGCCGCAATGGGCGGCTCCGTTCGACTCGGTGCTCCGAATGCTGGCGCCGCTGCCGCCCGGTGTCGAAGCCGAGATCGCGTACCTCGAATCGATGCATCCGCTGCTCGCCGAGGCGCTCGAGCGGGCCGGGCGCGACGGCTGCCGGCGGCTGCGGATCGTGCCGCTGTTCCTCGGCGCCGGCGGCCATCTCGGCCGCGACATCCCGCAGCACGTGGCACAGGCTCAGGCGCGCTTCCCCGACCTGCGCATCGACATCGCCGCAGCGGCGGGTGAAAGCGCGGAAGTCGCCGCCGCACTGGCGGCGTACGCACGACGCTGTGCCGGCGATCTGTCCGCAAATGCCGATGCCGGCGGCGGACCGCCGCGCTGAAGCCTCGGTCCCGGCGCCCCGGGGGTCAGCGCTGTTTCGGCGCGAAACCCGGCCCCGGCTGTGCCCACCAGTACCCCTGCCCGAGATCGATCCCCAGGTCGCGCAGGCAGTGCACGGTCGACAGATCCTCGACCCCCTCCGCAACCGTGGTCAGACCCAGGTCGGCGGCCAGGTTCTGGAGATGGCCCAGCGTCCGCCGCGCCCGCGGGTCGATTGCCGCGGCAGCGACCAGCCCCAGGTCGAACTTGAGGTAGTGCAGCGGCAGGTTCAGCAGATACGGAATGGCGCTGTGGTTGCTGCCGAAGTCGTCCAGAGCGAACTGGAATCCGCATTCGGCGAGCCGCGACAGCCCCGCTGCCAGCCGGCGGGGATCCGCATCGAGGTTGCGCTCGGTGATCTCGACGACCCAGGGCACCTCCCGCACAGACGCCGGGGAGACCGCGGCAGTCCATTCCCGGTGCTGCCGGAGCAGCCCGTCGATACGCGATGGATCGGCGAGAAACGCCGGCGAGCAGTTCATGAACAGCTTGCCGTGCGCCCCCGCCCCGGCGCCGAGGCAGGCCCGCGACATGATCTGCGCGGTGACGTCGGCATCGATGCACGGCTCATGACCGACCGCGGCCGCGGCATCGATGAATGCCGCGGCGTCGAGCACGGTGCCGGCCGCGGTCCGCATGCGCGCCAGCGCTTCGTGCCCGACGACCACCTCATCGCCCAACCGCACGATCGGCTGGTAGACCACGAGCAGGCGTCGCTGCTCCAGCGCGCGGCGCAGCTGGGCGCGGACGAAGGCGTCGGCACCCCACCGCGCGCCCGCGCGCGTTTCCGATTCGCACTCCATCGACGCGGCCACGTCAATGGTCCTGCGCCTGCGAATTCGGCGCGTCGACCGAGTTCCCCGGCCCTTCCCCGAGACGGTTCAGCACGTTGCCGTGCATGCTGAACAGGCTGTTGCCGCTGCTGCCGGAGAACACGACGGCGTCGGTCCCCATGACGTAGTAGGTCTCACCGAGGATCGGCGCGGCGGAGTTGCCGCCAAGACTGAAGCTGGCCGTTGCGTCGCTCAGCACGAACGGCGCCGATGCCGTCTCGGTCCAGGCCGTCGCGGTCAGCGCGGTCCCCAATGACAGCGCGGAGAGCACAGCGCCGGAATGGTCGTCGAAGTTGAACGGATTCGCGAGCGCGAGCGGCGCGGTCATCGTCCAGCCGCCGGCACCTGGAATCAGGCATTCCCCCACCGAACCGCCGCCGACGCCGACCACGAAGGCATCGAGTCGCAACGGCAACCCGGAGGCGCACTGCACACCATCGGCCGAGGAGGCGCCCGTCGGCACCGCCACGCCATTCCAGACCGGCTGCGCGCCGGCCGGCGCCAGCACCGCCTGGAAGCTGGTCAGCACCCCCGTCGCCGTGTTGGTCCCGCCGGCCTGCACCGACCATCCCTGCCCGCCGCTCACCAGTGCGGGCGCGATCGTTCCGACCTTGCCGCGCAGGTTGTAGATCTGCGACCCGTCGGTGACCGTCAGCGTCAGCAGGTTGCCGACCAGCGTCCCGGCCACGTTGCCGTCGACCGAGGTCACGTTCCCCGCGGCGTCGATGTTGACGGCAGCGTCGGTGAACACGTTCGCGGGGTTTACCGGGTTGCTGGTCGTGCTCGAGGCTGTCATTCCCGTCTCGGCGACCAGTCCCTGCAGCATGTAGCCCCCGGCGGGAACGGTGTGGATGCCGGCATCGATCACGTCGCCGAGATCGAGCTCGGGACCGAACCGGGGATCGGCCGAGATCTGCTGCGGCAGGCTGGCCAGCACGCTCGGACAGTTCCCGCCCAGCGTCGACGCCGCCGCGCTCAGGGTCATCGAATTGCCGCTGCTGAGGTTCGATCCCGCGGCAATGGCCGCGGCGAGATTGGTCGTCGACGTCGGAACGGGCGACGGCGTGCACAGGTTGTCGCCGACGGCGCGGATCGCCGCGGCGATGGCCAGGATGTCGCTCCGGTAGGTCTGCAGGGTCGTGGCGTACGTCGCCGGCGTCAGGCTGGCGTAGCTGCCGCCGTTCACTTGGGCGAACACCGCCAGCGCGGCGGTCGTCACCGGGCTGATGTCCAGATCGGGCAGGTTCGACGGCGTGAGCACACCGGCCGCCGCCAGGGCGGTGGACGATCCCAGGTAGCTGGTCAGCACCACGCCGGTATTGGCCGGATCGACGGCGTTGGCGAAGATCGGCTGGGCGGAAGCCGGCAGGGTGACCGCCAGCGTGAAACCGCCGCTGCCGTCCGCCGTCACGGTACCGACGGTCGACGCGCCGGGGTCGTTCAGCGGGGCCCCGGCGGTGATGGTGATCTCCGCATTGGCGATCGGCGCATCGATCGCGGTACCGCTCAGACTGGTCTGCGACGCTGCGCTCGGCGACGCTGCCGTCGGCAGGCCGCCTCCCCCGCCGCCGCAGCCGGCCAAGCTCAGGGCGATCGCCGCGGCAAGCGGCGCGAAGTGGCGGGGACGAATCAGCACGCGGTTGGTAGTCTTCACGGTCTTCTCCAGAATCGGTCGGAAAGGTTGCATCGCCCCAATCCATTCTTATGGGACCGATCTTAGCTGGGATTTTTTTCCAGTCAAGCGAAGTTGCGTTACACTGCCCCCTCATCGTTCCGTTGCAAGCGCGCACCATGGGCCGCCCGCCCCGTCCCGTTCCCACAAAGGAACCCGCCACCGCTCACCCGCTGCCCGCGGGTGACGATACCGTGCGCGCGACGATCCGGGCACTGGCGCCGCTGGTACGGCTGCTGCTGGCGACGGGAACCGACTACACGCGGCTGGCGGCCGAACTCAAGCCGGTATTCATCGAACAGGCGCGCCTCGAACTGCTGCGCACCGGCCGGAAGGACACCGACTCGGCAATCAGCGCCCTGAGCGGAATCCATCGCAAGGACGTGCGCGAATGGCGCACCAACGGGCTGACCGGGCGCATCGCACAGGAGATGTCGGTCAGCGCGCAGGTGTTCGCGCGCTGGGTGCAGGACCCGCTGTATCGCGACCGGCGCCGGCAGCCCAAGCCACTTCCGCGCCTGGGGCCGCCGCCGTCCTTCGATGCGCTGGCCCGCGCAGTGACCCGCGACGTGCATCCCTACACGGTGCTGACCGAGCTGCTGCGTCTCGGACTGGTGGAGCTTCGCACGGTCAAGGGGCAGGAGCTCGTCGTCCCCAACCGCAACGGCTTCGTGCCACCGGCCGGGTCGCGCGAGATCCTCGACCTGTACGGGGCCAATCTGGCCGACCACGCGCACGCGGCCGTGAGCAACCTCCTCGGCGGCGCGCCAATGCTGGAGCAGAGCGTGTTCGCCGAGGGCATCACCGAAGACTCGGCCCAGGCGCTGGGTGAACTGGCCCGCCGCCTGTGGGCCCAGGCGCGGACGGAAATGATTGCGGAAGCCATGCGCCGGTACGAAGCCGACAGGCAGCGCCCCGACGCGACCAGCCGCATGCGCTTCGGCACCTACTATTGGCAGGCGCCGGTGGAGGCGCCCACGCCGCAGGACAACGAGAACGAGGGAGACGCCCGTGGATAGGCTTCGATTCATCGTCCGCCTCGCACTGCTCGCCGCGGTGCTGGGACTGGACCTGCTTCTTGCATCCTGCGGTGGCGGCGCGTCGGTGGCGTCGACCGGTTCGGGTGGCGTCGGCACCGGCGGCACCGGCGTTTCCATGGGCACCGTGACCGGCTTCGGCAGCGTCGTCGTCGACGGCACCCCCTACAGCAGCGCGACGCCGAACTATTACGCCGGCAACGACCAATCCGAATCCGCACCGACCACGGCCACGTCGGTCGAACTTGGCGCACAGCTGAGCATCGCGCTCGACGCCCAGGGCAATCCGTCGACGGTCACCATCAACCCGGAACTGGTCGGCGCGGTCGTCGGCCTCGGCACGGGCGGCTTCAGTGTCAACGGCGTACCGGTGCGGATCAACTCCAACGCGTCAGCGGGTCCCGTCACGTACTACTCGGGAATTCCCGGGCTCTCCGGCCTGGCCGACGGCATGCAGGTCGAAGTCCACGGCGCCGTCGGCGTCGACGCGAACGGGCAGACGTACATCCAGGCGACGCTAATCGAGCAGTTGCCGGCGTCGAACCCGGTCACGCGCATCACCGGCGTCGTGTCCGGCCTCGACCTGGCCGCCGGGATCTTCCGGATCGACACGACGACGATCCGGATCGGCACCGCGACGTCGATGTCGCCTGCCGGGCTGACGTTGGCCGACGGGCAGGTGGTCAACGTCTGGACGAGCGCTCCTGTCGGAACCGACGGCAGCATCCCCGCGCAGTTCGTCGGCATCCGCAGCCTGCAGGGCATGTCAGGCAGCGTGCAGGCCGGCGGCCTCGTGGCCTCGCTCCAGGGCAACCAGTTCACGCTGTCGGGCATCCCGGTCGATGCCGCGGCGCCGGCGCTGGCATCGACGGCGGCCGGCCTGGTCGACGGTGAATACGTCGTCGTCCAGGGGAAGGTCGACGCATCGACCGGAACCGTGGTGGCGACGGCCATCCGCGCCTACGCGGCGCAGCCGGCGCAGGTCGAGTTGAAGGGAACCGTCACCGGTTTCGTCAATTCGGGCAATTTCCTCGTCCGGGGTGTTCCGGTCGACGCGTCGCAGGCGCAGTTCCTGGCGGGATCGGCGACGTCACTGGCGAACGGGGTCTATGTGGACATCGTCGGCAGCGTCGGCAACACCAATGTCGTCAGCGCCGCGACGGTGACAGTCCGGTCCGCCGCCCCGGACGGCGGCACGGTCGACTACGAAGGAACGGTGAGCGGCGTTGCCACCACGTCCAGCGGAACGCAGTTCACCCTCACCTACAGCGAAGACGGGCGGACCTCCACCGCACAGGTGATTCTCGCGCCGAATGTCGCGTTCAGCGGCGGCACCGCCGCACAACTGACCAACGGCCAGACGGTCGAGATCGAGGCCGTCAACGGCACCACGGTCCTGACGGCATACAGCGTGACGTTCCTCAAGGCCGCCGCGGCGAGCAGCAGCAGCAGTAGCAGTAGCAGTAGCAGCAGCAGCGGCAGCACGGACAGTTCGGCGCCGACCATTGACACCAGCGGGATCGTGTACGGCTACAACGGCACCAGTTTCAGCGTCAACGGCATCACCATCCAAGTCAACGGCGTCCAGCCCTCCGGCGGCGCGCTGGCCGATGGCGTGACGGTGGAAGTGACGTTCGTCCAGTCCGGCGGCGTCAATCTTGCCCGGGAGATCAGTCTGGACTGAATCTCCGGCCGGCGGTGCCGCCGCGCCTGGAACGCCGCTCAGCGGCGGCCGAGCTCGGCGACCTTGCGCAGCAGCTCGGTGAGCAGCATCCGCTCGCCGGGCGTCAGTGCGGCATCCATTTCGGCATGCATGGCCGGGCTGCGCTGCTCGGCGTCACGCGCCAGCGCCTCGCCGCCGGCGGTCAGCAGCACCCGTTGCGAGCGCCGATCGGTTTCACTGCGCACCCGCTCCACCAGCCCACGTTGCTGCAACCGGTCGATCACCATGGTCAGGCTGGGCGCCGGCAGCACCAGCGCGCGAGCCAGCTGGCTCGGTGTCAGCGACTCGTTGGCCCGCAGCAGCATCAGCAGCGAGTACTCGACCGGACGCAGGGCGAGCGGCTCGCCGATGTGGACGCTGAACTGCCGCGTCGCGGTGACGTTCGCCTGGGCGACGAGATAGCCGATGTTGCCGGCCAGCGCGCCTTCGAGCCAGTCGCCGCGCGGCTTTGCGGCGGAAGTCATCGCGGGGCACCCGCGGGGTGGCGCGGGCGCGCGCCGCGCGGATGGTCGGTCATCGGCATGGGGTCGGTCGGCGGATTCGGAATCGGGCAGCAGTCTAGCGCCGCCCCGGAGGGCGCCGGTCAGGCGGCGGCCGGATTCTCGATCAGCAGCGCCATGCCCTGCCCACCGCCGACGCAGGCCGACGAGATACCCCAGCGCTTGCCGCGGCGCTGCAGCTCCTTGGCCAGCGTGAGGGTGAGGCGCACGCCCGTCGCGGCCAACGGATGGCCGAGGGCGATCGCGCCGCCGTTGACGTTGAGCCGATCGATGTCGAACCCGAGTTCGCGCTGCACCGCAAGCGTCTGCGCACCCTGGGCCTCGTTGATCTCGATCAGGTCGATGTCGTCGAGCTGCAGCCCGCAGCGCGCCAGCAGGGCGCGGATCGCCGGCGCCGGCCCGATGCCCATGATCTCGGGCGGCACGCCGACCGCCGCCGCACCGGCCACGCGGGCGATCGGCGACAGCCCGCGTTCGCGCGCGAACGCGCCCCCGACCACCACCGCCGCGGCGGCGCCGTCGACCAGCGCCGAGCTGTTGCCCGCGGTCTGCACGCCGCCGTCGTAGACCGGACGCAGCTTGGCGAGCGCCTCGACCGGCGACGGCCGCGGATGGGTATCGGCCTCGACGCGCTCGACCTTGCGCGGCAGCGTGATGCCACGCGACTCGTAGCCGGAGAGCGTGAAGGTTTCACTGGTCAGCGGCACGATCTCCGCGGCCAGTCGTCCCTCAGTCTGCGCCGCCAGCGCCCGGGCGAAGGATCGCGCGGCGAAGGCATCGACCTCGGCGCGGGTGATGCCGTACTTGCGCGCCAGGTTCTCGGCGGTCTGGATCATCGACACCTTGGCCGCGGGATCGTCGAGCGCCTCCCACAGAAAGTCCTTGAACTCCACCGGTGCGCCGAGCTTGAACCCGGTCCGATGGGTATAGGCGGCAATGGGGTTGCGGGTCATGGACTCGGTCCCCACCACCAGGGCGGCATCGACATAACCCAGCGCGATCTGGTCGGCCGCCTGCCGGAACAGCTCGAAGCCGGTGCCGCAGATGCGCTGCACCAGGATGGCCGGCACGTCGATCGGCACGCCGCAATACAGGCCGATGTGGCGCGGCAGGCAGTAGGCGTCGACGTCGGCCTGCGCCATCGAACCGGCGATCACCGACCGGATGTCGGCGGCGGCAACGCCGGCCCGGGCCAGCGCCTCGCGCCCGACCTTGATGCCCATGTCGGTCGGCGACAGGGCGCCGAACGCCCCGCAGTAGTCGACCATCGGCGTACGCACGCCGTCGGCGATCCAGACATCATCGAAACTTGCGGAAAAGGAATGCATCGTCGTCCTCGTCAAGAAGTCAGGCATGGGCTCGCGGCGCGAGCGTCAATGCGAATCGAATGGTGTTCCCGTCAGGGGGTGAGTTCCGGCAGATCGATCGTCGGGTCGGCGATCGTGCGCCAATGGATGTCGGCCGGCGGCAGCAGCCAGTCCACGCCGTAGCGCATGCGCGCGAGCTTGGCGTCCGCCCAGCGGGGATCCTCGTCCCGGACTGCCAGCGCGGCCCGCGCGCTGGCGGCGAAAGCCCAGGACTGCAGCAACTGCCAGGCGCCGGCGAGGAAATCGCCGGCGCGTGCCAGCACCGCGTCGTCGGCATGGTCGGCGGCGAGTGCCGCCAGCGCCGCCGCGCCGCGTTCGGCCTGGTCGCAGACCCGCGTCAGTGCCGATGCGTACACCACCAGGCGTGCATCGGCGGTGCAGGCGGCCGCCTCGACCCGGCATTCCGCGAGCAGCGCGGCGAATGCCGCACCGCCATCGCCGAGCAGCTTGCGCTGCACCAGGTCGATCGCCTGGATTTCGTTGGTGCCCTCGTAGATCATGGCGATCCGCGCGTCGCGCAGCGTCTGCTCGATGCCGTACTCGTGCACGTAGCCGTAGCCGCCGAACACCTGCAGCGCGGCGCTCGCCCCGTCGAACCCCAGGCGCGTCAGGCTGGCCTTGAGCAGCGGTGTGAGCAGCGCGGCGCGCGCCGCCGCTGCCGCACGGGTGTCGGCGTCCGGATGGTGCGCGGCCAGATCGAGCGCCAGCGCGGCGCGGTAGGCGACCACCCGCCCGGCCTCGACCTGCGCCTGCAGGCCCAGCAGGACATGCCGCATCGCGGGGTGCAGCGCGATCGGATCGGCACCTTCGGCCGCGCCGCCCGGCGCGCGCATCTGGCGACGCTCGAAGGCGTAGCGCAACGCGTTCTGCGCCGCCATCTCGGCATGGCCCAGGCCCTGCAGCGCGACGTGCAGTCGCGCCGAGTTCATCATCACGAACATCGCCGCCAGTCCGCGCCCGGGCTGGCCGATCAGCCAGCCGGTGGCGCCGTCGTAGCGCATCGCGCAGGTGGCGCTGCCCTTGATGCCCATCTTCTTCTCGACACCGTCGCAGTGCACCGCATTGCGGCTGCCATCGGGCAGGATCTTGGGCACGAGCGCCAGCGACAGGCCGCGCGTGCCGGGACCGGCATCCGGCAGGCGACACAGCACCAGGTGCACGATGTTGTCGCTCAGGTCGTGGTCGCCGCCGGAAATGAAGATCTTGCTGCCGCTCACCCGCACGCTGCCGTCCGCTTGCGGCTCGGCACGGGTGCGCAGCAGTCCCAGGTCGCTGCCGGCCTGCGGCTCGGTCAACGCCATCGCCGCCAGCCATTCGCCGCTGACCAGCCTGGGCAGGTAGCGCGCCTTGAGCATGTCGCTGCCGTGCGCGGCCAGGGTTTCCACCGCCCCGTGCAGCAGGTCCGGGTACATCGCCCAGGCATGGTTGCAGGCGTCGACCATCTCGCGCAGCGCGCAGTCGACCAGCAGCGGCAGGCCCTGCCCGCCCCACTCCGGCGGCGCCGCCAGCGCCGGCCAGCCCGCCGCGACGAACTCGCGGTACGCCGCGGCGAAACCGGGCGGCGTCGTCACGCTGCCGTCCGCGGCGAGGGCGCAGCCGGCATGGTCGCCCGCCGCGTCGAGCGGCTGGAGCACGTCGCCGGCGAAGCGCGCTGCCTGCTCCAGCACCGCCGCGGCGGTGTCGGCATCGAGCTCGGCATGTCCCGGGCAGTCCGTCCACGCCGCTGGTGCGCGCAGCACCTGCTCGATGACGAAGCGCATGTCGCGCAGTGGCGCGACGTAGGACCAGCTCATGCCGCCGCGGCGGCGCGATGTGCCTGCGCCAGACCGCCCCACCGCGTCTCGAACAGCCCCGGATCCATCGTCCGGACGTCGCGGACGATGGGGGCGAACTCCATGTGCGCCAGCACGTCGGCCTGCAGGTCGACCCCCGGGGCGACCTCGACCAGCTCCAGCCCTTCTTCCCGCAGCCGGAACACGGCGCGCTCGGTGACGAACACCACCTCCTGCCGCCGCAACGCGGCATCGTGGCCGTTGAAGGTGATCTGCTCGACCCGCTCGATGAACTTGCGCGAGCGTCCCTCCTTGCGGATCGCCAGCCGCCCCCCGCCGACCTCGACCTCCAGCCCGCCCGCCGTGAAGGTGCCGCAGAAGACCAGCTTGCGCGCCGAGCGGGTGATGTTGATGAAGCCGCCGCAGCCGACGGGCCGGCCGTTGAACTTGCTGACGTTGACGTTGCCGTGGATGTCGGTCTGCGCGAGGCCGAGGAAGCTGGCGTCGAGTCCGCCGCCGTCGTAGAAGTCGAACTGCGCACTCTGCTCGATGATCGACTCGGCGTTGTACGCCAGCCCGAAGTCCCCGAGCTGCGCGGGAACGCCGCCGTTCACCCCGCTCTCGATCGACAGCGACAGCAGTTCGGCCACGCCCTCCTCGGCCGCGACCGACGGAATCCCCGCCGGAATTCCGATGCCGAGGTTCGTCACCGCGCCGGGACGCAATTCCAGCGCGGCGCGGCGCGCGATCACCTTGCGTTCGTCCAGCGGCATGGGTTCGAGCGCTCCCAGCGGCAGGCGGATATCCCCGGAGAACACCGGATCGAACGGGGTGCTGATCGACTGCATGTGATGCTCGGGCTTGCCGACGACCACGTAGTCCACCAGCATGCCCGGCACCTTGACCGACTTGGGATGGAGCGAACCCGCCTTGACGACCCGCTCGACCTGGACGATCACCACGCCGCCCCAGCGCTTCGCCGCCTGCGCGATCGCGAGCTGCTCGAGCAGAACGCCCTCCTTGTCGAGGGTGATGTTGCCCTTTTCGTCGGCCAGCGTGCCGCGGATCAGCGCGACGTCGATCTTCGGCGGTGGATAGTGCAGCCACTCCTCGCCGCCGAACTCCACCAGCTTCACCAGATCCTCGGTGGTCCGGGAATTCATCTTGCCGCCCTCCTGGCGCGGATCGACGAACGTGCCCAGCCCGACCTTGGTCAGCAGCCCGGGAGACCGGTTGGCGATCTGCCGCGTCAGGTGCGACAGCGAACCCTGCGGGAAGTTGTACGCCTCGACCTCGCCGTCCATGACCATGCGCATCATCTCCTTGCCGGTCTGGCCGAAATGCCCGGCGACGACCCGCCGGATCATCCCCGGATGCGCGAAATGCACCATGCCGCCGTCGCCCGAATTGCCGATGGCGCCGCAAGCCCAGGTGGTGAGGCCGGCCGGATGAGCGGTCGCGAGAAAGCTGCGTTCGATGGCGATGAGCAGTTCCTCGGGAAGCCCGGTCATGGCCAGGCCGCCGAGGAAGATGGTCGCGCCATCCGGGATGTGCTTGCCGACCTCGTCGGCACTGATGATTTTCATGGTTCCTGCCCGTTCAACGTCGCGCCGGCCCGCCGCGTTGCCGAACGCCGTGCAACGCGGGTCTCCAGCTCTCAAAGATGTTTCATTATTGAACTACGAGACCGTTCGGGGCCTAAGTATTTACCCTGTGTTTCTCCATCATTTCGCGGAACTATGCTGCGCACGACGACAGTATCACCCATTCATTTCATTCTGTTTTGAATTTTTTATTGCCATGACCCAAACCACTTTCGCTCCCGTCTCGAGCGGCCCGCTCGCCGCCCTCGACCTGCTGCGGATCAGCATCTCGGGACCGGTGGTGCATCTGCGGCTGATGCGCCCCGAGAAGCGCAATGCCATTTCCGACCCGCTCCTCCGGCAGATCCACACGGCCTTCGTCAACCTGCCGGCAGGCACGCGCGCCGCGGTGATCAGCGGCGAGGGCGACCACTTCTGCGCCGGGCTCGACCTGTCCGAACTCTCCGAGCGCGACGCCGGCGGCGGCCTGCTGCACTCGCGGATGTGGCATGCCGCGTTCGACCAGATCCAGTTCGGCACCGTGCCGGTCGTCGCCGCCCTGCACGGCGCGGTGGTGGGCGGCGGGCTCGAGCTCGCCTCGGCCTGCCACATCCGCGTGGCCGGACGATCCACCTACTACGGCCTGCCGGAAGGGCAGCGCGGGCTGTTCGTCGGCGGCGGCGGCTCGGTCCGGATCCCCCGCCTGATCGGCGTGGCGCGCATGACCGACATGATGCTGACCGGCCGCGTCTACGACGCCGAGGAGGGACAGGCCGCCGGGTTGAGCCAGTACCTCGTCGACGACGACGAGGCGTTGAACCGCGCCATGGAACTCGCGCAGCGGATCGCCGGCAACGCGCCGCTGTCGAACTACGCGGTGATGCACGCCTTGCCGCGCATCGCCGACCAGTCGCAGGCCGACGGCCTGCTGACCGAATCGCTGATGGCCGCGGTCGCCGAGTCCACCGACGACGCCAAGGCCCGCATGCGCGCCTTCCTGGAAAAGCGCGCCGGCAAGGTCGCCAAGAACTGAGCGCGTCCATCAACGAGGAGACAAGACATGAATGAAGCGCCTTACCGGGACGCACACGTCGGCGGCTGCCTGGACGCGACTGCGCAGACCCGCCCCGACGGCACCACGCTGCTGACGTCGACGGAGGAACTGCGCTGGTATCCGGCCCGGCTGAGCGACTGCCTGGCCCAGTGGGCCGAGTCCGCGCCTGACCGGACCTTCGCCGCGCGCCGCATCCGCGGCGGCCCGCAGGACGGGCAGTGGCGCCGCATCAGCTACGCCGAGATGCTCGACCGCGCGCGCCGCGTCGGGCAGGCGCTGGTCGCCGCGGGCCTGAGCGTCGAACGCCCGCTGGCCATCCTGTCGGGCAACGATCTCGAACACCTCACCCTGATGATGGCCGCGACATGGGCGGGAGTCCCGTACGTGTCGGTCTCTCCGGCGTACTCGCTGCTGTCCACCGACCATGGCAAGCTGCGGCACATCCTGGGCCGGATCACCCCCGGCATGGTGTTCGCCGCCGACGCGGCGTTCGGCCGCGCCATCACCGCCACCGTTCCCGCCGACACCCCGGTGGTGCTGGCCGACGGACAGCTGGACGACCGCAGCGCGCTGCGCTTCGACGACCTGCTGCGCACCGAGCCCGGCCCCGAGATCGACGCCGCGCACGCCGCCACCGGACCCGACACCATCGTCAAGTTCCTGTTCACCTCCGGCTCGACCAACATGCCCAAGGGGGTGATCACCACCAACCGCATGCTGTGCGCCAACCAGCAGATGCTGCGACAGTGCATGGCGTTCCTGGCCGACGAGCCGCCGGTCCTGGTCGACTGGCTGCCGTGGAACCACACCTTCGGCGGCAACCACGACATCGGCATCGCGCTCTACAACGGCGGCACCTTCTACCTGGACGACGGCAAGCCGACGCCGCAAGGCATCGGCGAGACCATCCGCAACCTGCGCGAGATCTCCCCGACCATCTACTTCAACGTCCCCAAGGGCCTGGAGGAACTCGCCCACGCGATGGACCACGACACCGTGCTGCGCGACTCCCTGTTCCGGCGCCTGCACGCGTTCATGTTCGCCGCGGCCGGACTCTCGCAGGCGGTCTGGGACAAGCTGGAGGCGCACGCCGTTGCGGCGACCGGCCGGCGGGTGCGGATCCTCTCCGGACTGGGCATGACCGAAACGGCGCCGTCGTGCACCTTCATCGTCGGCACGCACGCCCGGTCCGGGCTGGTCGGACTGCCCTGCCCCGGCGTCGACGTGAAGCTGGTCCCCACCGGCGACAAGACCGAGATCCGGTTCCGCGGCCCCAACGTCATGCCCGGCTACTGGCGCGAACCGGCACTGACCGCCGCTGCGTTCGACGACGAAGGCTTCTACCGCAGCGGCGACGCGGTCCGCTTCGCCGATCCCGGCAACCTGCGCATGGGACTGCAGTTCGACGGCCGCATCGCCGAGGACTTCAAGCTCGCCACCGGCACGTTCGTCAGCGTCGGGCCGCTTCGGGCCAAGATCGTCGCGCTGGGCCATCCCTGCGTGCAGGACGCGGTGATCGCCGGGGCCGACCGCGACGAGGTCGCGGCGCTGATCTTCCCGCGGCTGCCCGACTGCGCCGAGCTCGCCGGCCTGCCGCCCGACGCCGACGCGCCCACGGTGCTCCATCACCCGGCGGTCCGCGCCTTCTTCCAGCAACTCGCCGATGCGCTGTGGGACGGCGGCACCGGCAGCGCCAATCGGGTCGGCCGCATCCACGTGCTGGCCGAACCCCCGTCCATCGACAAGGGCGAAGTCACCGACAAGAACTCGATCAACCAGCGCGCCGTCCTCACCCGCCGCGCCGGGCTGGTGGAGGCGCTGTACGCCGGGGACGGCGCGGACCCCTATCGCATCCTCCCGCAACGCAAGTCAAAGGAAACCCAGCAATGAACATCACAGGACAGGCAGCCGTCGTCACCGGCGGTGGTTCCGGGCTCGGCGCCGAAACGGCGCGCCGGCTGGCCCGGCTCGGCGCGAAGGTCGCGGTCTTCGACGTCAACGGCGACGCGGCGCGCTCGGTCGCCGCCGAGATCGGCGGCGTCGGCCACGCGTGCGACATCACCGACACCGCCGCGCTGGAGCAGGCACTGGCCGCGGCCGCCGAGTCGATCGGGCCGGCACGCATCCTGGTGAACGTCGCCGGAATCGGCGGCGCCAGACGGGTGGTCGGCAAGGATGGAACGCCGATGCCGCTCGAGGACTTCCGCCGCGTCATCGACGTCAATCTGATCGGCACCTTCAACGTCACCCGCCTGGTCGCGGCGCGCATGGCTGCGCTCCCGCCGCTGGACGACGGCGAGCGCGGGGTCATCGTCTGCACCGCGTCGGTCGCGGCGTTCGACGGCCAGATCGGCCAGGAGGCCTACGCCGCATCCAAGGGCGGTCTGGTGTCGCTGACCCTGCCGCTGGCGCGCGACCTCGCCAGCCACGGCATCCGGGTGTGCACCATCGCGCCCGGCCTGTTCCTGACGCCGCTGCTGTACAAGCTGCCCGAGGACGTCCAGAAGTCGCTGGGCGAATCGATTCCGTTCCCGAAGCGCCTGGGCAAGCCCGAGGAATTCGCCGATCTGGCCGCGCACATCGTCGGCAACCCCTCGCTCAACGGCGAGGTCATCCGGCTGGATGGAGCGCTGCGTCTGCCGCCGCGCTGACCCCGTCGGCGCCTGCGGCGCCGGCCTCGCGCAGACGCCGCCAGGCCGAATCGCGGAATTCCGACGGCGCCTGGCCGACCTGCCGCGAAAAGAAGCGCGAAAAGTATCCGGCGTCCGAGAAACCGAGGTTCAGCGCAATCTCCTTGACGCTGCGCGTGCCGTAGACCAGATCACGCTCGGCCTCGTGCAACAGCCGCTGCTGGATCATCGCCAGCGCCGTCACGCCGGCCTGCTGCCGGCAGACGCGGTTGAGCTGGGTGGTGGTGATGCCGAGCCGCTCGGCATAGAACGCCAGTGCAGGCTGCTCGCGGAAATGCCGGTCGATCAGCGCCGCGAACCGGCGCAGGTGACGATCGGCGCGCGTGACGCCGGACGGCCCGGCGGTGCATCCGGCGTCGGCCATCCGTGCGATGCGCAGCAGCGCCAGCCGCAGCGCCGATTCGATCGCGGGCAGTCGGCCCGCATCGTGCGTGCCGATCTCGGCCAGCAGGGCGTCGAGCGCGATCCGCAGGGCGGGTGCCGGATCGCCCGTCGCCGGATGCAGCCGCAGGCAGTGCGGTTGATCGAGCCGGGCGAGCAGATCCGGAACGCCGGCCAGCAACTGGCGCGCATGCTGCGCGACGATGGTGATCACATCGCCGTCGATATCGTGCGAAAAATGAAAGCCGTGGGTGAGCCGATCGGGGATCCACAGCATGCACGGCGGCTGCAGCGCGACGGTGGAATCCCCGAGCCGGGCACCGCCCGACCCGGCGCGCACATACAGGATCTGCACGAACAGGTCGTGCCGGTGTGGCTGGATTTCCCAGCCGTAGGCATGGCTGCGTCGGGCGATCGATTCGCAATGCAGTCGCTCGGGCAGCAGCGGCCTGCGCCGCTCGCCGTAAAGCGCATAGGTCGGTACGGCGTCGGGCAAGGTCGCGCGCATGTCCATGTTCGGATTCTCCATGCGGATGCACCTTCCGTCCATTCCGGGGCAACCCTGACATGCATAGGCTTCGATGTATTCGGCATTCAGGCATTCATTCAGACAACGATCGGACTGGAGACACACATGCGTACGCAAGTCGTCATCATCGGCGCGGGCCCGTCGGGCCTGCTGCTCGGACAGTTGCTGCACCGCGAGGGCATCGACAACATCGTCCTCGAGCTGCGCAGCAAGGATTACGTGCTCGGGCGGATCCGCGCCGGCGTGCTCGAGCAGGTGGCGGTCGACCTGCTCGGCCATGCCGGAGTCGACGCCCGGCTCAAGGCGGAGGGGCTGCCGCACCACGGCATCGAACTGGGATTCGACGGCCGCCGCCATCGGGTGGACCTGCACCGGCTCACCGGCGGCAAGCAGGTGATGGTGTACGGCCAGACCGAGGTCACCCGCGACCTGATGGACGCGCGCGAGGCCGCAGGCCTGCCGACGGCGTACTCGGTTCCCGACGTCAGCATCCACGGATTCGACACCAACCACCCGGTGGTGCGCTGCACGCTGGACGGCAAGCCGGTGGAGATCGCCTGCGACTTCATCGCCGGCTGCGACGGCTTCCATGGCGTCTCCCGCGCCAGCGTGCCGCCCGAGGCGCTGAGCCATTTCGAGCGGGTCTACCCCTTCGGCTGGATGGGATTGCTGGCCGACACCCCGCCGGTGTCCGAGGAGCTCATCTACGTGAATCATCCGCGCGGTTTCGCGCTGTGCAGCATGCGCTCGAAGACCCGCAGCCGCTACTACGTGCAGTGCAGCCTGGACGACAGGATCGAGGACTGGAGCGACGACCGCTTCTGGGACGAGCTGCGCAGCCGCCTCGACGAGCGGACTGCGGCGCGGCTGGTCACCGGCCCGTCGATCGAGAAGAGCATCGCGCCGCTGCGCAGCTTCGTCGCCGAGCCGATGCGCTTCGGCCGGCTGCTGCTGGCCGGGGACGCCGCGCACATCGTCCCGCCGACCGGCGCGAAGGGCCTGAACCTGGCGGCGTCGGACGTCAACTACCTCTGGCAGGCGCTTGCCAGCCACTACCGCGGCGCCTCGGCCGAACTCGGCCATTATTCGGATCGCTGCCTGTCCCGTGTCTGGAAGGCGGAGCGGTTCTCCTGGTGGATGACCTCGCTGCTGCACCGCTTCCCGGACAGCACCGCGTTCGACCAGCGGGTGCAGCATGCCGAGCTCGACTATCTCGTGCATTCCGAGGCGGCGATGACGGCGCTGGCGGAGAACTACGTCGGATTGCCGTTCGAGACGCAGGCGGATCGCTGACGAGGCGCTTCGCCGCGGACGCGACGCTTCGCACCGATAATCCGACGAGGAGGCCGGCACCTGTCCGGCCGGCCCCGGGCCGCGCGCAGGCCGGTCCGGCGCCATCGGTGCGAGCGCAATGAACCTCAAACAACTCGAGTACTTCGTCCGGGTGGCCGAACTCGGCAGCTTCAGCAAGGCCTCCGTCGTCCTCGACATCGCCCAGCCGGCACTCAGCCGGCAGGTGCAACTGCTGGAAACCGATCTGCGTGCGCGGCTGCTGCAGCGCACGGGCCGCGGCGTCGTGCTGACCGAAGCGGGAAAGCGCCTGTACAGCCACAGCGTCGCCATCCTGCAACTGGTGGCGCAGGCACGCGAAGACATCGACAGCAACCGGGACGAGCCCACCGGCCGCGTCGTCGTCGGCCTGACGCCGAGCATGAGCCGGCTGCTCACCCTGCCGCTGGTCACAGGCTTCCAGGAAGATCTTCCCAAGGCCTACCTGTCCATCGTCGAAGGCCTGTCGACGCACATCGCCGAGTGGATTGCGACCGGCCGGGTCGACATCGGCATCCTGCTCAACCCGGACCCCAACCCGGCGCTGGAAATCCAGCCCGTGCTCGACGAGCCGCTGTGCCTGGTCGGCCCCGCGCCCGCGCGTCCGGCGCGGTCCAAGGTCCGCGACGAATCGGTCCCGCTGCCCTTCGCCGAACTGCCGCGGTATCCGCTGGTGATTCCGGACCGCTCGCACGTCATCCGCAAGATGGTCGAGACGCAGGCGGCCCTCGCCGGGGTCAAGCTGCAGATCGCATGGGAACTCTCCGGCGTGCCATCGATCCTCGACCTGGTCCGCGCCGGCCACGGCCACGCCGTGCTGACGCGGGGGGCCGTGCTCGCGTCCGGCCACGCCTCGGCGTTCAGCGTCCGACCGCTGATCAATCCGCGCCTGGTCAGCAAACTGTGTCTGGCGACCTCGGCCCACAAGCCGACGACGCCGCTGATGCGCCGCGCACTGCCGATGCTGACGCGGCTGCTCGTGGCCGGAGTCGGCGACGCCGACCATATCAAGTCGTGATACCTGCTAGCGCAGAAAGCCGGCTTGGTGGGGATGCGTCCGGCTTCAATAATTCCGTGGCCCCGAACCATTCGCATCAGCACCATGCAGACCCCAATTCCTTGCCTCTTCATGCGGGGAGGCACGTCGCGGGGGCCGTTCTTCGACGAAGCCGACCTGCCCGCCGACACCGCCACGCGTGACCGCGTCCTGCTGGCGGCGATGGGCTCGCCCGACAAGCGCCAGATCGACGGCCTGGGCGGCGCCCATCCCCTGACGAGCAAAGTCGGCATCGTCCGCCGCGGTACGGCACCGGGGGTCGACCTCGACTTCCTGTTCGCCCAGCTCCAGCCCGACAAGGACACCGTGGACACCACGCCCAACTGCGGCAACATGCTCGCCGCGGTCGTGCCGTTCGCGCTGGAAACGGGCATGGCCGCGCCGCAGGGCGAGACGACCACGCTGCGCGTCCTCACCCGCAACACCGGGATGCAGTGCGACATCACCGTGCGCACCCCGGGCGGTCGGGTCGACTATGCCGGCGATGCGCGCATCGACGGCGTGCCCGGCACCGCCGCGCCGATCACCATCAACTTTCTCGATACCGCCGGCTCGGTGTGCTCGGGACTGCTGCCCACCGGCAACGTGCGCGACGTGATCGACGGCATCAGCGTCACCTGCATCGACAACGGCATGCCGCTGGTGATGTTCAAGGCGTCCGACGTCGGCCGCACCGGCTACGAAACCGCCGCCGAACTCAACGCCGATGTCGAGCTGAAGGCGCGCATCGAACGCCTGCGGCTGGCCTGCGGCCATGCGATGGGCCTGGGCGACGTGTCGGGCAAGAACTATCCCAAGATGACGCTGATCGCGCCGCCGCGGGCAGGCGGCAGCCTCTGCACCCGCAGCTTCATTCCCCATGTGTGCCACGACGCCATCGGCGTCCTCGCCGCGGTGACCGTGGGCACCGCCTGCGTCCTCCCCGGGTCGGTCTGCGACGGCATCGCCGTGATGCCCGAAGGGCTGACCAAGACCGTCTCGGTCGAGCATCCGAGCGGCGAATTCAGCGTCGAGCTCGGCATCGACCCGGAGAACCCGCAGAGCGTGACGCGCGCCGCGCTGCTGCGCACCGCACGGCTGATCATGCGCGGCGAAGTCATGATCCCCGATTCAATCTGGAAAGGACCTCAACCGTGATCATCGACTGCCACGGCCACTACACCACGGCACCCAAGGCGCTGGAGGACTGGCGCAAGCGCCAGGTGGACAACCTCGCCACCCCGGAGCTCGGGCCCAAACCGTCCGAACTGCGGATCGGCGATGACGACATCCGCGAATCGATCGAGACCAACCAGCTGTCCAAGATGCGCGAGCGCGGCTCGGACCTGACGATCTTCTCGCCGCGCGCCAGCTTCATGGCGCACCACATCGGCGACTTCAACACGTCGAGCACCTGGGCGGCGATCTGCAACGAGCTCTGCCATCGGGTCAGCCAGTTGTTTCCCGACCATTTCATCGGCGCCGCGATGCTGCCGCAATCGCCGGGCGTGGACCCGGCCAGCTGCGTCCCCGAGCTGGAGAAGTGCGTCAGGGAATACGGCTTCGTCGCGATCAACCTCAACCCCGATCCATCCGGCGGCCACTGGACCAGCCCGCCGCTGACCGACCGGCACTGGTACCCGATCTACGAAAAGATGGTCGAGTACGACATCCCGGCGATGATCCACGTCAGCACCAGCTGCAACGCCTGCTTCCACACCACCGGGGCGCACTACATCAACGCCGACACCACGGCGATCATGCAGCTGATCCAGGGCAACCTGTTCAAGGACTTCCCGACCCTGCGCTTCGTCATTCCCCACGGCGGCGGCGCCGCACCCTACCACTGGGGCCGCTACCGCGGGCTGGCGCAGGAGCTCAAGAAGCCGCTGCTGTCCGAGCACCTGCTGAACAACGTGTTCTTCGACACCTGCGTCTACCACCAGCCGGGTATCGACCTGCTGACCCGGGTGATCCCGATCGACAACATCCTGTTCGCCAGCGAGATGATCGGCGCGGTGCGGGGCATCGATCCGACCACCGGCCACTACTACGACGACACCAAGCGCTACATCGAAGCCGCGGACATCGACCCGGTGCAGCGCCACAAGATCTACGAAGGCAATGCCCGCCGCGTCTACCCGCGGCTCGACGCGGCACTCAAGGCCCGCGGCGTCTGAGCGCCGCACGTCAAGAACAGGAAACCAAGATGTACGAACTCGGCGTCGTCTACCGCAACATCACCCGCACCGACGCGCAGACGGCCGACGCCCTGGCCGCCTTCGGCAGCGCCACGGTGCACGAGGCCATGGGCCGCGTCGGACTGATGAAACCCTACATGCGCCCGATCTACGCCGGCGCGCAGGTGTCGGGCACCGCGGTCACCGTGCTGCTGCATCCCGGCGACAACTGGATGATGCACGTCGTGGCGGAGCAGATCCGCCCCGGCGACATCGTGGTCGCCGCCGTGAGCGCCGACTGCACCGACGGCTACTTCGGCGATCTCCTCGCCACCTCCTTCAAGGCGCAGGGCGCGCGGGCACTGATCATCGACGCCGGCGTGCGCGACGTGAAGACCCTCACCGAAATGGACTTCCCGGTGTGGAGCAAGGCGGTCAGCGCCAAGGGCACCATCAAGGCGACGCTCGGCTCGGTCAACATTCCCGTGGTCTGCGCCGGGATGTGGGTGACGCCCGGCGACGTCATCGTCGCCGACGACGACGGCGTGGTCTGCGTGCCGCGCGCCAAGGCAGCCGCCACGCTCGAGGCCGCGCGCAAGCGCGAAGCCAACGAGATCGAGAAGCGCGCCAAGCTGGCATCCGGCGTGCTCGGGCTGGACATGTACAAGATGCGCGAGCCGCTGCAGCAGGCCGGACTGCGCTACATCGACTGAACCAAGGAAGCATGGCGATCCCCGACGATCCGACGCAATGGCGCATCGGCCTGGCCGGCTACGGCGAGGTCGGGCGCATCCTCGCCGAAGACCTGCGCGCCGCGGGCCTGCCGGTGACGGCCTTCGACATCAAGCTCGGCACCCGCGACGAGGCGCCGCTGCGCGCGCACGCCGCGGCGAACGGCGTCGCGCTCGCGGCGTCGGCTGCGGACCTGGCGGCGCAGTGCGACTGCATCGTGTCCGCCGTGACCGCCAGCCAGGCGGTCGCGGTCGCCGAGGCCTGCGCGCCCGCAGTTCGGCCCGGTGCCTGGTTCCTCGACTTCAATTCCGCCTCCCCCGGCGCCAAGCAGCGCGCCGCCCAGGTCATCGATGCAGCGGGCGGTCGATACGTCGAAGGGGCCGTGATGACCTCGGTGCCGCCGTACCGCATCCGCGTGCCGCTGCTGCTCGGCGGCGGCGGCGCGGCCACGCTGGCGCCGCTGCTGAACGTCCTGGGATTCGCCGCCAGGGCCGCCAGCGACCAGCTCGGCGTGGCCAGCGCCACCAAGATGTGCCGCAGCGTGATGATCAAGGGCCTGGAGGCCATGGTCATCGAGAGCCTCACCACGGCCCGCGCCTACGGCGTCGAGGATGCAGTGCTCGCCTCCCTCGCCGAAACCTTCCCCGGGATCGACTGGGAGAAGCAGGGCGCCTACTTCTTTCAACGGGTGATCGAGCACGGCCGCCGCCGCGCCGAGGAAATGCGCGAGGTTGCCCAGACCGTGCGCGAGGCCGGCCTCGCGCCCTGGTCGGCCCAGGGCACCGCCGAACGCCAGGCGTGGGTCGCCGATCTGGCCGCGCGCGGCGTGTTCGGCGAACGCGGCACCGAAGGCTTCGCCCGCAGCCGCGACTGGCGGATCGAGGCCGACCGCATCCTGGCCGATCGCAACAAGCAGAACGACCCATGACCTTCACCAAGACTCCCGGCTGGCTCGACTGGTACGCCGGACCGAGCAAGCCCCGCTTCAAACTGCCCCCCGGCGCGGTCGACGCGCATTGCCACGTGTTCGGCCCGGGCGCCGTGTTCCCCTACGCGCCCGAGCGCAAGTACACGCCGTGCGACGCGTCCAGGGAGCAGCTGTTCGCGCTGCGCGACCACCTCGGCTTCGCCCGCAACGTGATCGTGCAGGCCACCTGCCACGGCGCCGACAACAGTGCAATGGTCGACGCCTGCCTGGCCTCGGGCGGGCGGGCGCGCGGCGTCGCCACGGTACGCCGCAGCGTGAGCGACGAGGAACTGCGGCGACTGCACGCCGCGGGCGTGCGCGGCGTGCGCTTCAACTTCGTCAAGCGGCTGGTCGACTTCACGCCCCGCGACGAGCTGATGGACATCGCCGGGCGCGTCGCCGGACTGGGCTGGCACGTGGTGATCTACTTCGAGGCGGCCGACCTGCCCGAACTGTGGGATTTCTTCACCGCGCTGCCGACCACGGTGGTGGTCGACCACATGGGTCGGCCCGACGTGACCAAACCGCTGGACGGTCCCGAGTTCGAGCTGTTCGTCCGGTTCATGCGCGAGCATCCCAACGTCTGGAGCAAGGTGACCTGCCCCGAGCGTCTGAGCGCCAGCGGCCCGCCGGCGCTGAACGGCGAGCAGGCGGCCTACCGCGACGTGGTGCCGTTCGCCCGCCGCATCGTCGAGACCTTCCCCGACCGCGTGCTGTGGGGAACCGACTGGCCGCACCCCA
>JAKAIB010000216.1 GCA_021814605.1 Pseudomonadota bacterium
GCAGCGCCGCCGGGCCGCGCTCGCGCCCGACCAGCGCGTGGGCGATCAGCGCGAAGGTGGGAAACAGCGGGACCAGGCCGGCGATGACGTAGTTGCGGCTGGACGCGAGGATGGCGATCAGCATCGCGGCGGCGGCACCGAGCAGCGCCTTGAGCGCCAGCATCAGCATGCCGCCGTCCGGCCCGGCTTCACGCCGTCACCGCCGCGTCCGCTGCCCGCGCCGCCGGCACCGGCAAGCCGGCGCGCCATTGCGCCATCAGCGCGTCCCATTGCGGCAGCGCACGCGCCAGGCTGCGCGCCTTGACGTGGCCGTAGCCGCGGATCTGCTCGGGCAGCCGGGCGATCTGCACCGCCAGGTCCAGCTTGCCGTCGGCCAGGCCGGCGACGAGTTCGCCGAGCGTCGCCAGGTAGCGCGCCCGCAGTTCCCGCTCCTCGCGCCGCTCGGCGGTGCGGCCGAACGGGTCGAGCGCCGTATCGCGCAGGATCTTCAGTGGCGCAAGCAGCCGGAACGCGGCGCCGACCCACGGACCGTATTCGCGCTTGATCAGTTCGCCCTTGGCGTTGCGCCGGGCCAGCAGCGGTGGCGCAAGGTGGTAGTGCAGCTTGAAATCGCCCTCGAACTGGCTGCGGATCTGGCGGGCGAATGCCGGATCGGCGTGCAGCCGGGCGACCTCGTATTCGTCCTTGATCGCCATCACCTTGAACAGGTTGCGCGCCGCCGCGTCGGTCAGCCGGGTCGAGCCCAGCGGCGCCTCGGCCGCCCGCACCCGGGCCACCGCGTCGGCGTACCGCCGGGCGTAGCCGGCGTTCTGGTAGGCCGTCAGGAACTCGACCCGACGCGCGATCACCTCATCCAGGCTCGGCCGCTTGACCAGCTCGATCACCTGCTCGGCCGCCCCCAGCGCGGCAACCGACTGCGGATCGTGGGCGGCATGGCGGCCCCATTCGAACGCCGCCTTGTTCTTCTCGACCTGCACCGCATTGAGCTCGATCGCGCGCATCAGCGCGGCATGCCCGACCGGGATCCAGCCCTTCTGCCAGGCAAACCCCAGCAGCATCGGATTGGCGTAGATCGCGTCGCCGAGCAGCGTCTCGGCCGCGCGCACGGCCTCGAACCCGGCGACCATGCCGGGGCCGGCCGCCTTGTCGATGGCGGCACGGCAGGCCGCCCCGGGAAACTGCCAGTCGGGGTTGTGGACGAAGACGGCAGTCGGGGCACCATGGGTGTCCAGCGCGATCCGGGTCCGGCCCTCGCGGACGCGGGCCAGCGTCTCGCGGTCGGCGGTGACGATGGGATCGCAGCCGATGATCAGCTCCGCCTCGGCGGTGCCGACGCGGGTGGTGACGATCTGCTCCGGATCGTCGGCGATGAGCACGTGGCTCCAGGTCGCTCCGCCCTTCTGCGCCAGTCCGGCCGCGTCCTGCGTGACCACGCCGCGGCCTTCGATGTGCGCGGCCATGCCGAGCAGCTGGCCGATGGTGATCACCCCGGTCCCGCCAACCCCGGCGACGACGATGCCGTAGCTGCCCCCGCCGGCGACATCGGCGCGCAGCGGGTCGGGTACCTCGGGCATCGGCGGCGCCGGCAGCGCCGAGAGGTCCGCCCCCCGATGCGGCTCGGGCTTGCGCAGGCTGCCGCCCTCGACCGTGACGAAGCTCGGGCAGAAACCCTTGAGGCAGGAGAAGTCCTTGTTGCAGCTGCTCTGGTTGATGGTCCGCTTGCGGCCGAACTCGGTTTCAAGCGGCTCGACCGACAGGCAGTTGCTCTGCTCCGAGCAGTCGCCGCAGCCCTCGCACACCAGCGGGTTGATCACCACCCGCCGCGCCGGGTCGGCCATCAGCCCGCGCTTGCGGCGGCGGCGCTTCTCGGTGGCGCAGGTCTGGTCGTAGATGATGGCGGTGACCCCGGCCTCGTCGCGCAACTCGCGCTGGACGGCGTCGAGATCGTCCCGGTGGCGGACCGTCACCCCCGGAGCCAGCCCGACGGCGTTGGCGTACTTCTGCGGCTCGTCGGTGACCACCACGGTGCGGCGCACGCCCTCGGCGTCGAGCTCGCGGCTGATCTGCGGCACGGTCAGCCCGCCCTCGACCGGCTGCCCGCCGGTCATCGCCACGGCGTCGTTGAACAGGATCTTGTAGGTCGCGTTGACCCCCGCCGAGATCGCCTGCCGGATGGCGAGCAGCCCGGAGTGGTAGTAGGTGCCGTCGCCGAGATTGACGAACACGTGCTTCTCGGACGTGAACGGCGCCTGCCCGACCCACGCCACGCCTTCGCCGCCCATCTGGCTGAAGGTCTTGGTCTGGCGGTCCATCCAGGTGACCATGTAGTGGCAGCCAATCCCGGCCAGGCCGCGCGAGCCCTCGGGCACGCGGGTCGAGGTGTTGTGCGGACAGCCCGAGCAGAACCACGGCGGCCGCTGCGCCGACGCCACCGGCGCCTGCAGCGAGCGCTCGCGGGCGTCGATCACCGCCAGCCGCTCGGCGATGCGCCGCTGCACGTCCGCCCCGGCGTCGCGCAGGATGCCCAGCCGTTCGAGCCGCGCCGTGATCGCGCGGGCGATGATCGCGGGCGACAGGTCGGCGCGCGCCGGCAGCAGCCAGTTGCTGCCCGGGTCGGGCTGGCTCCATTCGCCGCCGCTGCGGTCGCCTTCGCGCTCGTCGAACTTGCCGATGACGTTGGGACGCACGTCCTCGCGCCAGTTGTACAGCTCCTCCTTGAGCTGGTACTCGATGACCTGGCGCTTCTCCTCGATCACCAGGATTTCCTGCAGGCCGGTGGCGAACTCGCGGGTGATCGACGCTTCGAGCGGCCACACCACCGCGACCTTGTGCACCCGGATGCCGAGCCGGGCGCAGGCCTCGGCGTCGAGCCCCAGGTCCTGCAGCGCCTGGCGGGTGTCGTTGTACGCCTTGCCCGACGCCATGATCCCGAGGCGGGCGTGCGGGCTGTCGATCACGGTGTGGTTGAGGCGGTTGGCGCGCACGTAGGCCAGCGCGGCATACCACTTCACGTCCATCAGCCGCGCCTCCTGCGCCAGCGGCGTGTCGGGCAGGCGGATGTGCACCCCGTCCTCGGGCAGGGTGAAGTCGTCCGGCAGGACGATGCGGACCCGGTCGGCGCTCACGTCGACCGCAGCCGACGACTCGACGATCTCCTGGATGGTCTTCATCCCGGTCCAGACGCCCGAGTAGCGGCTCAGCGCGAAGGCATGCACCCCGAGGTCGAGGATCTCCTGCACCGACGCCGGGAAGAACACCGGCAGCCCGCAGGCCTTGAAGATGTGGTCGCTCTGGTGCGCCAGGGTCGACGACTTGGCGACGTGGTCGTCGCCCGCCACCGCGATCACACCGCCATGGCGGGCGGTGCCGGCGCTGTTGGCATGCTTGAACACGTCGGAGCAGCGGTCGACGCCGGGCCCCTTGCCGTACCAGATGCCGAACACGCCGTCGAACTTGCGCTTCTCCGGAAACAGGTCGAGCTGCTGCGTGCCCCAGACCGCGGTGGCCGCCAGCTCCTCGTTGACCCCGGGCTTGAACACCACGTTGTTCTCTTCGAGGATCTTGCGCGCCTTCCACAGCGCCTGGTCGTAGCCGCCCAGCGGCGACCCGCGATAGCCCGAGACGAATCCGGCGGTGTTCAGGCCGGCGGCGGCATCGCGCTGGCGCTGCAGCAGCGGCAGGCGCACCAGGGCCTGGATGCCGCTCATGAAGGCGCGGCCGGAATCGAGGGTGTATTTGTCGTCCAGCGAAATCGTCGCCAGCGCGCGGCGGATGTGCTCGGGCAATGGAGCGTTCATCGCAGATCTCCTTCGTTTGCGCGGATCGTGTCGACCGCGCATTAGCTTCGACCAGTCGGACGCCGATCAGGCGGTCCGGGCACGAGCGGTGCCGCGCAATCGCGTCGGCCCGCACGCCGTCTTGTGAACGGCGACCGGCTGTTTCGCCGGTGACGTGATGCTAGTGTGGCGCCCGGCAAATAGCTACACGAGGATCCGCGGATTTCGGCACGGCGCCTCGCGCCGGCTTCGCCGGTGCGGCGGCACCTCAGCCGCGCCCGAGTGCACGGCGCAACTGCATCGCCTCCGCGAGGTCCTGCAGCCCGATCGGACCGCTGCCGGCCAGATCGGCGATGGTGCGTGCCAGCCGCAGCACCCGATGCGCGCCGCGCGCCGACCACGACAGCCGCTGCATCGCCCGGGCGAAGAATGCGGCGGTCTCGGCGTCGAGGGCGCAATGGGTGTCGAGCGCGGCACCGGCCAGCAGGGCGTTCGCACCCCCCTGGCGTTGCACCTGCGTCGCGGTCGCGGCGGCGACGCGCGCGGCGATCGACGCGCTGGGCTCGCCGGGAGGCAGTTGCAGCAGCGTGTCCGGATCGACCACGCCGACCTCGATCTGGATGTCGATGCGGTCGAGCAGCGGCCCCGAGATCCGCCCCTGGTAGCGCGCGACCTGATCGGGGGTGCAGCGGCAGGCGCGGGCCGGATGGCCGAGATCACCGCACGGGCAGGGATTCATCGCCGCGACCAACTGGAAACGCGCCGGGAACTCCGCCTGCCGCGCCGCGCGCGACAGGTGGATCCGGCCCGTCTCGAGCGGTTCGCGCAGGCTTTCCAGTACCGAGCGGTCGAACTCGGGCAGTTCGTCGAGGAACAGCACCCCCTGGTGCGCCAGCGAGATCTCGCCCGGCCGGATGTCGGCCGAACTGCCGCCACCGACCAGCGCCACCGCCGACGCCGTGTGATGGGGTGACCGTGTCACCGGCCTGCCCCATTGCGCCGGATCGAAACGGCCGACCAGGCTGAGCACCGCCGCGCTCTCGAGTGCCCGCTCGACGTCCAGCGGGGGCAGCAGCCCGGCGAAGCGCTGCGCCAGCATCGACTTGCCGCTGCCCGGCGGCCCGACCATCAGCACGTGGTGGCCGCCGGCCGCGGCGATCTCCAGCGCGCGCTTGACCGCACCGTGGCCGCGCACGTCGGCCATGTCGAGGCCGTTGCCGGCGTCGGCCTCGGGCGCCGCCGGAGCGACCGTCCGCGCATCGCCGTCGTGGCCGAGCAGGTAGGCGACGACCGCGTTCAGGTGTGGCGCCCCGATCACCGTGCCGCCCGCCGCCAGCGCCGCCTCGGTCGCGCTCGCCGCCGGCAGCACCAGCCGCGCCGGTGGCGATCCGCCGCGCATGCCGCAGGCCATCGCCAGTGCGCCACGGACCGGCCGCAACTCGCCCGACAACGACAGCTCGCCGGCGAAGACGTGGTCCGCCAGCCGATCCTGCGGCACCGCCCCCTGCGCCGCAAGCAGGCCGATGGCAATCGGCAGGTCGAACCGCCCCGACTCCTTCGGCAGGTCGGCTGGCGCGAGGTTGACGACGATGCGCTTGTTCGAGGGAAAGCCGAGCCCG
>JAKAIB010000217.1 GCA_021814605.1 Pseudomonadota bacterium
GATCTTCGACTGCCGCGCTGAGCCGCACCATGCCCGCCGCACCGCAACGACCGCAACGCCGCCCCGGGCCGGCCGCCCCCGGAGCCGCGGCGGCGCGCGTTCGCTGCCGGCCACCCGAGACGGAGACCCGGCATGCATGAAATGTCGCTGTGCGAGAGCATCGTGCAGATCATCGAGGAGCAGGCCCGCACCGCGCATTTCGACGCGGTCCGGCGGGTGGTGCTCGACATCGGCGCGCTGTCCGCGGTGGATGTCGCGGCGCTGCGCTTCTGCTTCGACGCCGTCGCGGCACAAGGCGTCGCGCGGGGCGCGGCGCTGGACATCCGCACCGTCCCGGCGACGGCCTGGTGCATGGCCTGCGCGGAAGTCGTGGACATCAACCGGCGCGACGCCGCCTGCCCCCGATGCGGCAGCCACCAGCTGGTGGTCGAGGGCGGCGACGACATGCGCATCAAGGAACTGGAGGTCGACTGACATGTGTACCGTTTGCGGTTGTTCCGAAGGCGAGGCCCGCGTCGGCGGCCAGCCACTGGCCGGGGCCGATGCGCCCCACCACCATGACCACGCCCATGACCACGACGGCCATGCCCACGATCACGCGCCGGCCGGTGCCCACCACCACTACGGCACCGGCCCGGCGCGCGCGCACGCCCCCGGGCTGAGCCAGTCGCGCATGGTGCAGATCGAGCAGGACATCCTCGGCAAGAACGACGGCTACGCCCGCGACAACCGGCGGCTGTTCCAGCAGCGCGGCGTGCTCGCCCTCAACCTGGTGTCCAGTCCCGGCTCGGGCAAGACCACCCTGCTCACCCGCACCCTCACCGATCTGCGCGACGGACTGGACCTGGCGGTGATCGAGGGCGACCAGGAGACCTCGCTCGACGCCGACCGCATCCGCGCCACCGGCGTCGCCAGCGTGCAGGTCAACACCGGCAAGGGCTGCCACCTCGACGCCCACATGGTCGGCCACGCCGCGGCCGATCTCGACCTGCGGCAAGGGGCGGTGCTGTTCATCGAGAATGTCGGCAACCTGGTCTGTCCGGCCGCGTTCGACCTCGGCGAGGCGCACAAGGTCGTGATCCTCTCCGTCACCGAGGGCGAGGACAAGCCGCTGAAATATCCGGACATGTTCCACGCCGCCGACCTGATGCTCATCAACAAGATCGACCTGCTGCCCCACCTCGACTTCGACGTCGGGCGCTGCATCGACGCCGCGCAGCGCGTCAATCCGGGACTGCAGATCCTGCAGGTCTCGGCGCGCAGCGGCGCCGGGCTCGACGCCTGGTACGAATGGCTGCGGCTGCAGCGCGCGGCGCGGCTGCTCGGCCGTGCCGCCCCCGCCACCGCCTGACTCCCGATGTCCACCAAGCCCACCATCCTGGTCGTCGACGACGAGGTCCGTTCGGTCGAGGCGCTCGAGCGCGTTCTCGAGGACGACTTCGACGTGCTGCGCGCCACCAGCGCCGCCGAGGCCGAGGGCATCCTCGCCAAGGAATGGGTGCAGGTCATCCTGTGCGACCAGCGCATGCCCGAGACCACGGGCGTCGAGTTCCTGACGCGGGTGCGGCGGCAGTGGCCCGACGTGATCCGCATGATCCTGTCGGGCTACACCGACTCGGAAGACATCATCGAGGCGGTGAACGAGGCCGGCATCTACCAGTTCATCAGCAAGCCCTGGACGCCGTCGGACCTGCTGCTCAAGCTGCACAACGCCGTCGATCTGTTCCGGCTGCAGCGCGAGAACGAACAGCTGGCGATCGAGCTCAAGCTCAAGCCGGCGACGCTGACCGACAGCCTGCAGCACAAGCGCCGCGTGCTCCAGGCCCGTTTCGACTGGGACCAGGGCGTCGTGCGCGCCGCCGACAGTCCGCTCAACGCGGTGTGCGACATGGTCCGCACCGTGTCGACCTACGACGTCAACGTGCTGGTGTGCGGCGAGTCCGGGACCGGCAAGGAGCTGTTCGCCCGCGCGCTGCACTACAACAGCCTGCGCCGCGACAAGCCCTTCGTCGCCGAGAACTGCGGCGCCATGCCCGACGAGCTGCTGGAGTCCGAGCTGTTCGGCCACAAGCGCGGCGCGTTCACCGGCGCGGTCGAGGACCGCGTCGGGCTGTTCGAGCGCGCCAACGGCGGCACCATCTTCCTCGACGAGGTCGGCGACATCTCGCCGGCGTTCCAGGTCAAGCTGCTGCGCGTGCTGCAGGAAGGCGAGATCCGCCCGCTCGGCAGCAACACCCGGCGGTCGGTCGACGTCCGGGTGCTCGCCGCCACCCACCGCAACCTCAAGGACGAGGTGCGCGCCGGGCGGTTCCGCCAGGATCTGTACTTCCGCCTCGCCACCTTCAGCATCGCCATCCCGCCGCTGCGCGACCGCCGCGACGACATCCCGGTGCTCGCCCAGGCGCTGCTCGACGATGCGATGCGCTCGCTCGGCAAGACCGTCCGCGGCTTCACCCAGGAGGCGCTGGCCTGCCTGCAGGCCTTCGACTGGCCGGGCAACGTGCGCGAACTGCAGAACGAGGTCAAGCGCATGCTGGTGCTCGCCCCCGCCGACCTGCTCGGCGCCGAGCTGATCTCGCCGCACATCCTGCGCGGCACCACCGAGGAGGCCGCCGAGGCCCTCGACCTGCTCGCCGGCAGCGAAGGCTCGCTCAAGGAGCGCATGGAGTCGCTCGAGGCGCGCATCGTCAAGGAGACGCTGATCCGCCACCGCTGGAACAAGACCCGCGCGGCGCAGGAGCTGGGGCTGTCGCGCGTCGGGCTGCGCAGCAAGCTCGAACGCTACGGCCTGGAGAAGATCGAGCAGATCGAGGAGTGGGCCGACCATGGTTGAAACCCGCCGCCCCGGTCCGCGCGGCGGCACCGCGGCGATCGCGCGCGCCGCGGCCGCCCCGCTGGACATGAGCGAGGATGCCTGGATCGAGGTCATCCGCCGCATGGACGACATCTACGCCGATCTGGTGCGCTACCAGGTCGACCTGGAGGAGAAAAACGCCGCGCTGGAGGAAGCGCAGCGCTTCATCGACAGCGTGCTGGCGTCGATGTCCGACGTGCTCGTGGTCGCCGACGTGCAGGGCCGCATCCAGCGGGCGAACAAGGCGATGGTCAACCTGCTCGGCCGCACCGAGGCGGATCTGGTCGGCACCGAACTGTCGGCGCTGTTCGCCGTCTCCGCCGGACCGGCGATCGCCAACTTCCCCGACCACATCCGCACCGGCGACATCCTCGACTGCGAGATCGAGATCCTCGCCGCCGGCGGCGAGGCTGTTCCCCTGGCGGTGAACTGCAGCCCGCGCTACGACAGCGAGGGCACGCTGTCGGGCATGGTCGTCACCGGCCGTCCGCTGGGCGAACTGCGCCGCGCCTACCGCGACCTGCAGGAGACGCACAAGCAGCTCAAGACGGCGCAGCAGCAGCTGGTGCAGTCGGAGAAGATGGCCTCGCTCGGCCGGCTCGTCGCCGGCGTCGCCCACGAGCTGAACAACCCGATCAGCTTCGTGTTCGGCAACATGCACACCCTGCAGCGCTATGGCGAGCGACTGCAGGACTACCTGCGCCTGGTGCAGCGCGGCGCGCCGCCCGACGTGCTGGCGCAGGCGCGCGAGCAGAACCGCATCGACCGCATCCTCGCCGACCTCGGTCCGCTGATCGCGGGCTCGCTCGAGGGCGCCGAGCGCGTCAGCGACATCGTGCAGAACCTGCGCCGCTTCGCCACGCCGCAGCGCCAGAAGCGCCGCGGCTTCGACCTCTGCCGGCTGGTCGAGTCCAGCCTCGCCTGGGTGAGCAAGGCCGCGCGCCAGCCGGTGCAGATCCTCCGCGACATGCCCGACGAACTGCCGGTGCACAACAGCGAAGGCCATGTGCAGCAGATCCTCATCAACCTGATCCAGAACGCCTTCGACGCCATGGAAGGCCAGGAGCAGCCGCGGCTCGACCTGTGCGTGCGGACCGCCGACGGGCGCGCCATCGTGCAGGTCCGCGACCACGGACCCGGCATCTCCGACGACAACCTTCTTCGCGTGTTCGATCCCTTCTTCACCACCAAGCCGGTGGGCAAGGGCACCGGACTGGGCCTGTACATCAGCTACGGCCTGGCCACCGACCAGTGCGCCGGCGCCCTCGCGGTGCGCAACCACCCGGACGGCGGCGCGGAATTCACCCTCGAACTGCCGATGGAGGCCGCGCATGGCTGACCGCCTGAACCTGCTGTGGCTGCAGTCCGGCGGCTGCGGCGGCTGCAGCATGTCGCTGCTCAATGCCGAGGGACCCGATCTCTATGCCACCCTCGACGTCGCCGGCATCGACCTGCTGTGGCATCCGTCGCTCAGCGAAGCCAGCGCCGACGAGTTCGTCGCGCTGCTGCAGGCCATCGTCGACGGCCGGCAGCGGCTGGACATCCTCTGCCTCGAAGGCGCGGTGATGCACGGCCCCGGCGGCAGTGGCCGGTTCCACATGCTCGCCGGCACCGGCCGGCCGCTGCGCGACTGGCTGGCCGATCTGTCCACGCGGGCCCGCTACACCGTCGCGGTCGGCAGTTGCGCCGCCTTCGGCGGCATCACCGCTGCGGGCGGCAACGCCGCCGAGGCCACCGGGCTGCAGTACGACGGCGCCCGCGGCGGCGCGCTGCTGCCGGCGCAGTGGACCTCGCCCGGCGGCCTGCCGGTGGTCAACGTCGCCGGCTGCCCGGTGCATCCGGGCTGGGTGACCGACACCCTGGCCCAGCTGGCCCAGGGCGAACTCGGCCCGGCGGCGCTGGACGAACTCGCCCGCCCGCGCAGCTACACCGACCACCTGGTCCATCACGGCTGCCCGCGCAACGAGTTCTACGAGTTCAAGGCCAGCGCCGAGAAGCCGTCCGACCAGGGCTGCATGATGGAACACCTGGGCTGTCTCGGCACCCAGGCGCGTGCGGACTGCAACATCCGCCCGTGGAACGGCGGCGGCTCCTGCCTCAAGGGGGGCTACGCCTGCATCAACTGCACCGCGCCGGGATTCGAGGAACCCGGCCGCGCCTTCACCGAGACGCGCAAGATCGGCGGCATTCCCGTGGGGCTGCCCAGCGACATGCCCAAGGCCTGGTTCGTCGCGCTCGCCTCGCTGGCGAAGGCCGCCACGCCCGAGCGCCTGCGCCGCAATGCGGTGGCGGACCACATCACGGTGCGGCCATCGGTGCGGCGGAGCAAGTGACATGACCGCCGTCGCCCGTTCGATGCCATGCGCCGCTGTGCGCCGGGAGCGCCCCGCATGAGCCGGCGCATCTACGGTCCGTTCAACCGCGTCGAAGGCGACCTCGAGGTGCAGGTGGAGATCGCCGACGGCCGCGTGGCCGCAGCCTGGGTCAACTCGCCGCTGTACCGCG
>JAKAIB010000218.1 GCA_021814605.1 Pseudomonadota bacterium
GGCGTCAGAGTCCCAGACCGAGCAGTAGCGTGCGCAGCTCGCCCAGGACCATGTCCAGGGTCGGGTGCTCCGCGGCGAAGCGCGTCGCCACTGTCTGGACGCGGGTCGACAGATCGGCGTCCTCGCGGCCTGCTTCAGGCTGGGCGGCCTGGCCCGACAACGCGTTCTGGATGTCGCGGTCCAGTTCCTGCAGCAGAGCGGTGAGCTCGGGATCGAGGTCACGTTGGGACTGCAGCAGGCTGTGCAGTCGCTGCAGCGTTTCGCGGACGGAGGTTTCGGACATACGCGGACTTGGCGGAAGGTGGGACGGGCGAGTCAGAACAGACCCAGACCGTCGATCACGCCGAACAGCAGCACGGCGAGGATGAAGCCAATGATAAAGGCGAGCAGCGTCAGCAGCAGTGTGTTGGTGCGGCGCTGCTCGCGCAGCAGGTCGCGCAGCAGCACATCGCTGTCGCGCTGGGGCGGCTGCAGCGCCTGATGCAGCAGGCGCGGGATCTCGGGCAGGTACTGGGCGTAGCGGGTCGACTCGTTCTTGAACTTGTCACGGAATGCCGGCCAGCCGACCTGGCTGCGCATCCAGCGCTCGAGGAACGGTTGGGCCGTCGTCCACAGGTCGAGATCGGGATCGAGTTGCCGGCCGAGTCCTTCGACGTTCAGCAGCGTCTTCTGCAACAGCACCAGCTGCGGCTGGATTTCGACCTTGAAGCGTCGCGACACCTGGAACAGCCGCATCAGGACGTGGCCGAGCGAAATGTCCTTGAGCGGACGCGCGAACTGCGGCTCGCAGACGCTGCGCACCGCGGCCTCGAGTTCGTCGATTCGCGCCTCCTTGGGAACCCAGCCCGACTCGACGTGCAGCTCGGCAACGCGCTTGTAGTCGCGTCGGAAGAAGGCGATGAAATTCTGCGCCAGGTAGTCCTTGTCGTAGTCCGACAGTGTCCCGACGATGCCGAAGTCGAGCGCGATGTAGCGGCCGAAGGTCTCGGGGCGGACGCTGACCATGATGTTCCCGGGGTGCATGTCGGCGTGGAAGAAGCCGTCGCGAAACACCTGGGTGAAGAAGATCTCGACGCCAGCCTGGGCAAGCCGCTTGAGGTCGACGCCGGCGGCACGCAGCGCGTCGGTGCGGCCGATCGGGATGCCGTGCATGCGCTGCATCACGATCACGTCGCTGCGGCACAGATCCCAGTACATCTCGGGAATCAGCACCAGGTCGAGCGACTGCATGTTGCGGCGCAACTGGGCGCCGTTCGCCGCCTCGCGCACCAGATCGAGTTCGTCGTGGAGGTATTTGTCGAATTCGGCGACGACCTCGCGCGGCTTGAGCCGCTTGCCGTCGGCCCACAGCCGCTCGATCAGCGCGGCGACCGTGTGCAGCAGCGCGAGGTCCTCCTCGATGATCTTGCGCATGTCGGGCCGCAGCACCTTGACCGCGACCTCGGTGCCACCGAGATGTGGCGGAAGCGTGGCGAAATGCACCTGCGCGATCGACGCGCTTGCCACCGGCTTGCGCTCGAAGCTGCCGAACAGCACGTCGATCGGTTTGCCGAAGGCGCGCTCGACGATGGCGACCGCCACTTCGGGGTCGAACGGCGGAACCTTGTCCTGCAGCTTGGCCAGTTCGTCGGCGATGTCGGCGGGCATCAGGTCGCGCCGGGTCGACAGCACCTGGCCGAACTTGACGAAGATCGGCCCGAGGCTTTCCAGCGCCAGCCGCAGCCGTTCGCCACGCGGGCGCCCGAGCGGTCGGCCGATCGACGACAGCCGGGCGAGGCGACGCAGCCACGGATGCTCGAAGCTGGACAGCGCCATCTCGTCCAGACCCTGGCGCAGGGCCACGGCAAGGATCTTCAACAGACGCAACAGGCGGCGCATTGGCGGGCTCAGTCCCTCGGCCGGGCGACGAATTGCCGGCGCAGCAGCGCCAGTCGCTTGTCCAGCCGCGCCGCAGCGTCGCGCAGTTCGCGCAAATCGTCCTGCAGCGCCGACATCTCGGACTGGCTGACCAGATTCCGCGGGGATCGCGCAAACCAATCGCGGGCGCCGTCCCCGGCGCCCTCCCAGACCCTGCGGACGCGGTCGGCAGCGATCTGTCCAGTCTGGGCGACGCGGCGTGCCGGGATGTCGCCGATCAGCCGCGCAAGGTCGTCCTCGGCGTCCCAGCGGACATGCGCCAGAAGCCAGGACAGCGTCTGCGCCAGTTCCACGTCGCCGGTCATGCGCGACCCGCTCAGGCGCAGTGAACTGCGGCTGGCGACCGCCTCGCGCAGCGCCTGCGCGTCGAGGACGACGTGCAGGTCGGGCTGGCTCCGTGGGTCCTGCGTCGCGGCATCGCGGAGCAGTCCATCGTTGCCGATGATCCAGTGCAGTTCGATCGTTCCTGCACTCAGCAGCAGCGACTTGCCGGCGTGGCCGACCAGGCGATCGCAGGCCTGCGGGTCGGCAGCGAGCAGGTGGTTGATCACCGCGAGCAGTCCGGCGCGGACGAAGCCTGGCAGCGGCAGCCGCTCGGCGCTGGACGGGGACGATTCTGGGGGCAGCATGAGGCGAGGGCGGGATCGGCGTGCCATTCTAGGAGGACGGCGGCGGCGGCGATCCGACCGGGCGCAAGGCCGCAGCCGATTTGCTGCGGGAAACAAGGAACGCGCCGCAGCGTTCGTACGACTGCGGCGCGGCCTCGGACCGGGGATCGGCCCGGCGGTGATCAGTTAATCTGCTGGATGCCGGCGAGCAGCCAGCCGGTCGAACCGTCGCGCGGCTTGACCAGATTCCAGACTTCGCGCACCGGGCTGGCGCCGCCCCAGGTCTCCTCGCGGACCAAGCCGGAAAACTCTACGCTGGCGACGTATTGGTCGGCGGGTTGCTGCAGGTCGAGCAGTACGGCCTCGAGCGTGACGACCTCGGTCTTGTTCGGCGCCATGCCGCGCGATTGCAGTTCGGCGGCAAGGGCGTCGTACATCTCCGTTGTGGTGAAGGTCTTCAGGCTGGCGAGATCGGCGGCATCCCAGGCCTGCTGCAGTCGCAGGTAATGCTGGCGGGCACTCGCGAGAAAGGCGTCGCGATCGAAGTCCTCCGGGATCGACCCGGTGCCCGCACTGGCAGCGGAGGGGGCCCATTGCGGCGCGGTTCGCGATTCCGCGCCAAGGGCGGCGGTGTCGTAGCTCCGCTCTCCGGTCGCGTATTGCAGCGGCCCCGCGGCCGGCGCCGGCCGGCGGCGCAACAGGCCGATCACCCAGAATGCGGCGAAAGCCAGCAGCGCGATCATCAGCATCGAGCCGAACATGGAGGACAGGCCCGGGCTCATTCCAAACGCATGGAACAGCGCCGCGAGCCCCAATCCGGCGGCGAGTCCGCCGAGAATGCCACCCCAGCGACCGGGCTGGCGCACGGGCTGCGCGGCTGTCGGCTGGCGCAGCGGTGCCGGCTGCTGGATCGGCGTGGCTTGGCGCTGCGCGAGGGAACTGTTCTGACGGCCGAAGCTCTTGCCCGCGCCGAGGCGCTTGGCATTGGCATCGACGGCGCCGAAGGCGAGCGCGAGCGCCAAGCCGAAGGCGAACATGGCGCGGATGAGGGAGTGGGTGTTCATGCAGTTCCGGGCGGATCAGTCAAAGATCACATTTTGTTACCGGATCGGCCCGAAAGTTCGGCGCGTGCGCCGTGCGTTGCGCAAACTCAATATTTCTGGCCGACGTGCAACGCGACGATTCCGGCCGTTAGGTTGTACCAGTCGACATGGCCGAAGCCAGCCTGCCGCATCATTCCGGCGAGCGTCTCCTGGTCGGGATGCATGCGGATCGACTCTGCGAGGTACTGATAGCTCTGTGCATCGCCGGCAACGAGCTTCCCCAGGCGCGGCAGCACCTGGAAGGAGTAGAGGTCGTAGAGTGGCCGCAGCGGCTGCCACGGGCGCGAGAATTCGAGGACGAGCAGCTTGCCGCCGGGCTTGAGCACTCGCTGCAGTTCCTGCAGCGCGCGATCCTTGTGGGTCATGTTGCGCAAACCGAATGCCACGCTGACCAGGTCGAATTCGGCGTCGGCAAATGGCAGCTTCTCGGCATCGCACAGCACGGCGGGAACCAGCATGCCGGCGTCGATCAGCCGGTCGCGCCCCGCGCGCAGCATCGCGCCGTTGATGTCGCTCATGATCACCTGCCCCTGCGGGCCGACGCGCCGCGCGAACGCGCGGGCCAGATCGCCGGTGCCCGATGCAACGTCGAGCACCCGGTCGCCCGGGCGCACACCCGACACCGCGATGGTGAACGCCTTCCAGGCGCGATGCAGCCCCGCGCTCATCAGGTCGTTCATCAGGTCGTAGCGCGGCGCGACCGACTCGAAGACGGCGCGTACCCTGGCGGCCTTTTCATCCTCCGGGACCTGTTCGTAGCCGAAATGTGTGGAAGGTGCGGTGTTGGTGCTGGACATGGCGGTGTCAATGCGAAGGGCAGTGCGGCGATGCGGGAGCGTCGCCGGTCATCGGCGCGTCACGGTCGATTCCGGCGGTCTGCAGCCGGGACAGGTATTGGGCCCAGAGCGACTCGTGGTTCTGGCCCAGGAAATGCAGATAGTCCCAGCTATAGATGCCGGTGTCGTGACCATCGGAGAACCTGGGCTGGATGGCGTAGTTGCCGACCTGGATCACGCCGGCGATGGTGACGTTGCGCTTGCCCGTCTGCAGGACTTCCTGCCCGGGGCCATGGCCCCGGACTTCGGCCGACGGCGAGTACACGCGCAGGAATTCGAATGGCAGGCGGTAGCAGGTTCCGTCGGCATAGCCGAGTTCCAGCACGCGCGACTTCTGGTGCACGGTGATGGACTGCGGACAGTCGTCGCGGAGGGCAGGGCTGGGCATGCGGTGGAATGTTCGGTTAACGCCACCATTGTCCCTCAGTCCGCCAGCGAGTCGCCGGGCGGTCGGCACGGACTCGTGCAAAAAAAACCCAGGCCGGTCGGGCCTGGGTGAATTGCACACTCCCTGAAAGAGCCAGTTAAGGCTCAGTCACTATTTGATACAAGTCGAGACGAGTTGTCCAGAAAAATTTGGATGCTTGTAGGGGTATAGGCGCCAGACGCACGCATCGAAGCGGGACGCTGGTGCCGACTATCCGAATCGAACGGATGACCTACCGCTTACAAGGCGGTTGCTCTACCGGCTGAGCTAAGTCGGCGGGGTATGCCCGAATCCAGGCCGCGGTCGGCGTCGCGGCTATTTCACCCGCGTTAGGCGTGCTCCGCCCGGCTTCGGAGTGGGCGACGCCGGATCGGGGTCGGGTTGCGGATGGGCCGCGGGATCGGCGGGGGAGGCCGGAGATTGTACGGGGCGCAGACGCGGGGCTG
>JAKAIB010000219.1 GCA_021814605.1 Pseudomonadota bacterium
GTTGGCGGGCGCGGCTATTTCACCCGCGTTAGGCGTGCTCCGCCCGGCTTCGGAGTGGGCGACGCCGGATCGGGGTCGGGTTGCGGATGGGCCGCGGGATCGGCGGGGGAGGCCGGAGATTGTACGGGGCGCAGATGCGGGGCTGCCACGGGTTCGGTGGTCGACTCCGGGGTGTCGGCCGTCGACGCGGCGTCGCCGCCCGGCTCAGCCGCCTCGACCGGGAAGGCCATGCCTTGGCCATTTTCCCGGGCGTAGATGGCCGTGACCTGTCCGATCGGCACGAAGATGTCGCGTGCGATGCCGCCGAAACGCGCTTTGAAGCGGACCGCATCGTTGTCGATGTGCAGGCCGCTTGTGGCGTCGAAGCTGATGTTGAGCACGATCTCGCCATTCCTGACGAACTCCATCGGGACACGAACGCCCGCATCGACGCGCACCGCGATGTATGGCGTCAGGCCGTTGTCGGTGCACCATTCGTACAGGGCCCGGAGCAGATAGGGCCGGGTCGAACCGATGCTGTTGGCGTTGCTGTCCATCGTGCCGTTTACGACATTCACTTGCGCATGATCTTTTCCGACGGGGTCAGCGCCTCGATGTAAGCCGGGCGCTGGAAGATGCGCTCGGCGTACTTGGCCAGCGGCAGCGCCGACTTCGGCAGTTCGATGCCGTAGTGGTCGAGGCGCCAGAGCAGCGGGGCGATGGCGACGTCCAGCATCGAGAAGTCCTCTCCGAGCATGTACTTGTTCTTGAGGAAGACGGGAGCCAGCTGGGTCAACCGGTCGCGGATCGCGGTGCGCGCCTTCTCCAGGGCCTTTTCGTTGGCCTTGGTCGCGCGCGATTCCAACGTGCTGACGTGGACGAACAGTTCCTTCTCGAAGTTGAACAGGAACAGCCGGACCCGGGCGCGCGCCACCGGGTCACCCGGCATGAGCTGCGGGTGCGGGAAGCGCTCGTCGATGTACTCGTTGATGATGTTCGATTCGTACAGGATCAGGTCGCGCTCGACGAGGATCGGGACCTGGCCGTAGGGGTTCATGACGTTGACGTCTTCCGGCTTGTTGAACAGGTCGACGTCGCGGATCTCGAAATCCATGCCCTTTTCGAACAGGACGAAGCGGCAGCGCTGCGAAAACGGGCAGGTCGTGCCGGAATAGAGCACCATCATGAATGCAGACTCCTGAATGACAGAACGGGGTGGCGAAGCCACCCCGGGGACGGTTCGGATCGAGGCGGAATCCACCCGCGCTCATTGCGGGGGGAGGCCACCATCTGGTGGTTACTTCACGTCTTTCCAATATTCCGACTTGAGCCGCCAGGTCAGGAAGGTGAAGATGCCGAGGAAGATGAGGACGATCACTCCCAGGCGCTTGCGAAACAACTGGTCGGGCTCGGCCATCCACTGCATGTAGGCGACGAGGTCGGCAACTGTCGAATCATACTCGGTTGCCGACTCGGTTCCGGGGCGAAGCAGGGTGTATCCGGCGAAAGTCTTCAACTTTACCGCTGGATCGGCCGGATCGGGGCCGACCGCGAAACGCGCGGCGCGTTCGCCCTGCAGCATCCACAGCGGGTTGGGCATGCCGACGCCGGGGAAGACGAGGTTGTTCCAGCCGGTCGGTCGACTGTCGTCGCGGTAGAAGCTGCGCAGGTAGGTATACAGGTAGTCCGGGCCGCTGCCGCGGTGGGAAGCGAGCGCCTTGGTGATGATGCTCAGATCGGGCGGCTGGGTGCCGAACCACTTCTGCGCCTGCGCCGCGGTCATGGACACCCGCATGGTGTCGCCCAGGCGTCGGTCGCCGAACATCAGGTTGTTCTTGATCTGATCGTCGCTCAGGCCGATGCCGCGCAGACTTTCGTAGCGCATGTACTGCGCGGAATGGCAGCCGAGGCAGTAGTTGACGAACAGCCGGGCGCCGTTCTGCAGCGCCAGCAGATCGTTGATGCGGTACGGGGCATGGTCGAGCGGCATCTCCTGCTGTTCCGCGGCGAAGGCCGGGCCGTCGAGCATGAACAGGAGCAGCAGCGCAGCGCACAGGCGCGTCCAGATCGAGGGTTTCATGACGGCGCGGCTCAATGCGGCTTGTAGGTCAGGCGCTGCGGCACGGGCTTGAAGCGACCGAGGCGGCTCCACCACGGCATGAGCAGGAAGAAGCCGAAATAGAGCAGGGTGCAGGTCAGCGCGGCGACGTAGGCCAGAGGCGAAGGCGGCTGGATGCCGAAATAGCCGAGCACGACGAAGTCGATGGCGAACAGGGTGTACAGCGCGCGGTGCCAGGTCGGGCGGTAGCGGATCGACTTCACCGGCGAGCGGTCGAGCCAGGGCAGGAAGAACAGGGTGATCACCGCGCCGCCCATGGTCACCACGCCCCAGAACTTGGCGTCGATGGTCGAAAGCGCCCAGAACAGCAGTCCGCCGCCGACCGCGATCGCGCCGGATCGCAGCCACCGTCCGCGGTTGCGCCAGAGGCCGAAGATCGTCGCGACGACCAGGATGCCCATCCAGATGTGCACCGTGTTGCTGGTCGTGGCGCGCAGCATCGAGTAGAACGGCGTGAAGTACCAGACCGGGGCGATGTGCGGCGGCGTCTTGAGCGGATTGGCGGGGATGAAGTTGTTGTGTTCGAGGAAGTAGCCGCCGAATTGCGGGGCGAAAAACACCACCGCGCAGAAGATCGTCAGGAACACCGACATGCCGAACAGGTCGTGCACCGTGTAGTACGGATGGAAGGCGACGCCGTCGCGCGGGATGCCATGGCCGTCCTTGTTGTCCTTGATCTCGATTCCATCGGGATTGTTCGATCCGACCTGGTGCAGCGCGATGATGTGCGAGCCGACCAGTGCCACCAGCAGCAGCGGGATCGCGATCACGTGGAACGCGAAGAAGCGGTTGAGGGTGACGTCGCTGACGACGTAGTCGCCGCGGATCCAGACCGCCAGATCGGGACCGATCAGGGGGATCGCGGAGAACAGGTTGACGATCACCTGCGCCCCCCAGAACGACATCTGTCCCCAGGGCAGCAGGTAGCCGAAGAACGCCTCGGCCATCAGGCAGAGGAAGATGATGCAGCCGAACAGCCAGATCAGTTCGCGCGGGCTGCGGTACGAGCCGTACAGCAGCCCGCGGAACATGTGCAGGTACAGGATGATGAAGAACGACGACGCCCCGGTCGAGTGCACGTAGCGGATCAGCCAGCCCCAGTTGACGTCGCGCATGATGTACTCGACCGATGCGAACGCCAGCGCTGCGTCGGGCTTGTAGTTCATCGTCAGGAAGATTCCGCTGACGATCTGGATCGCCAGCACGACGATCGCGAGCGAGCCGAAGTAGTACCAGAAGTTCAGGTTCTTCGGCGCGTAGTACTCGGTGAGATGCGCGCTCCACAGCGAGGAAAACGGAAAGCGCTTGTCGATCCAGCCGCGCAGTCCGCCGTGTTCGGGTGTTGCGTGGGCGCCGTGCACCATCGGGTCAGCCATCGACTCGTCTCCTGGTTGATGTCTTGTGGATCGTCAGGCGGCGGTGTGCTCGCCGATGCGGATCCGGGTTGGGCTCAAGTAGGTGTACAGCGGCACGACGAGGTTGTCCGGCGCCGGCATGTTCTTGAACACCCGCCCGGCCAGATCGAACATCGAACCGTGGCAGGGGCAGAGGAAGCCGCCGTCCCAGTCGCTCGGCAGCGACGGCTGCGGGCCGGGCGTGAAGCGGTCGAGCGGCGAGCAGCCGAGGTGAGTGCAGATGCCGACGACCACCAGATACTCGGGCTTGATCGAGCGCCACTGATTCTGCGCCCAAGGTGGTGTCGGGAAGCCGGTGCGCCGCGAATCCGGGTCGGCGACCAGCGCGTTGGTGACGTCGAGCGATTTGAGCATCGCCGGGGTGCGGCGCAGGATCCACACCGGCTTGCCGCGCCACAGCACCGTCATCTTCTCGCCTGGACGCAGCGTGGCGAGGTCGGCGTCGACCGGCCCGCCTTCGGCGCGCGCTTTCGCCGACGGGTCGAGCGAGCTGACGAACGGAACCGCCGTGCCGGCGCCGGCCATGCAGCCGGCGCAGCCGGTGGCGATCAACCATGTACGTCGTTTGGAGTCCATGCCCTGGGCCTGCGGAAAGGATGGGGCGCATTGTTGATCGCGCTTCCGACCTTGGGCATTAGGAATTGCATGTATAAGCGATTACTGATGTAGTGTCTTGTCTTTGACAAAAATCAAGTAATCGCCAGATTTGGCTGCCGTGCCGCAGTAAATCTCCCGGCCGGCATCCCTGCAGGATGCGGGCGGTGCGCGCCAGCGCGACGTCAGAACCGCTCGTCGTCGCGCAGGTAGCGCCATCGGCCCGGCGGCAAGGCGCCGAGGCGCACGTTGCCGACGCGCACGCGCTTGAGCCCCACCACTCGCAGGCCGACCAACTCGCACATGCGGCGGATCTGGCGCTTGCGGCCTTCGTGCAGCACGAAACGGAGCTGCTGCGGATTGACCCATTCCACCTGCGCGGGGCGCAGCAGCCGGCCGTCCAGGCTGAGGCCGTGCCGGAGAAGCGCGAGCTGCTCCGGCGGGAACGTCGACTGCACGTCGACGGCGGCCGGTCCACCTCGAATTCCGGATCTGCCTGCCGCTTCGGCCGGAAGCACGCGAACCAGGTACTCCTTGTCCATGTCGCCGTCCTCGCCGATCAGCTGGCGGGCGATGCGGCCGTCCTGGGTCAGCACGAGCAGGCCGGTCGAGTCGATGTCGAGGCGTCCGGCCACGGCGAGGTGGCGCAGTTGCGACGGCGCAAAGCGGTGCGGCGCGCGGCATTCGGACCAGCGGTTGGCAGCGGTGACCAGCGTGATCGCCGGGGTGTATCCCGGCTCCGCCTGGGTGCTGACGTAGCCGACCGGCTTGTGGAGCAGGATGGTGACCTGGGCCGATTGTTCGCGCCGTGCGGCGTGGCGGACCGTGATGCGCGCGGCGGGCAGGGTCGCGGGGACCTTGGTGCCGAGTTCGGCCGCGACGCCGTCGACCAGCACCCAGCCCTTGCCGATCCACTCGTCCGCCTCGCGGCGCGAGGCGAGCCCGAGGTCGGCCATGCGCTTGGACAGGCGGATCGTGCCGGCGGTGCCGGCCTGCGCCGGGAGCGCGCGCTCGGGCCGGGTGCCGCCGGGCGGCTTCGTCGCGGCGCGGCGCGGGTTCATGCGGCGTCCGACTGCGCGCGCCGGCCGCGGCGTAGCACTGTCACCCAGGCGGCAGAGGCAAGGCTGCGAGCGGGCAGCTGCGCGACCACCAGTCCGGCAAACACCAGCACGCAGCCGAACTGGGCGCGCGCGTCGAGGGCCTGTCCGAGGATCAGCCAT
>JAKAIB010000220.1 GCA_021814605.1 Pseudomonadota bacterium
TGATCTTGACGCGGATTTCCTTCATTCCAGCCATTGATCTACTCCTGGTTCGGGCCCGTCGGACCAGCGGCGAGGCGGCGTGTCGATCACGCGGCGCCTCGCAGTCCCGGCATTCCGGCCCGTCCTATCGTCGGAATGAACTCAGTACGCGCCGCTCTTCTTGAACTCGGCGATGACTTCGCGAAGCTTGGCCTCGTCGTCCTTGGACAGGTCCTTGGTCGACTCGATGCTCTGCACCAGCGCCGCGTGCTTGGACTGCAGGTGGTCGTGCAGCCCCTTCTCGAACGGCAACACCTGCTTCACGTCGAGGTCGTCGAGGAAGCCGTTGTTCACCGCGTACAGCGACGCAGCCATCTGCCAGACCTGCGCCGGCTGGTACTGCGGCTGCTTGAGCAGCTCCACGACGCGGCGACCGCGCTCGAGCTGACGCCGGGTCGCTTCGTCCAGGTCCGAGGCGAACTGCGCGAACGCAGCCAGTTCACGGTACTGGGCCAGGTCGGTGCGGATGCCGCCCGACAGCTTCTTGATGATCTTGGTCTGCGCGGCGCCACCGACGCGCGACACCGACACACCCGCGTTGATGGCGGGACGCACGCCGGCGTTGAACAGGTCGGTCTCGAGGAAGATCTGGCCGTCGGTGATCGAGATCACGTTGGTCGGGACGAAGGCCGACACGTCGCCAGCCTGGGTCTCGATGATCGGCAGCGCGGTCAGCGAGCCGGTCTTGCCCTTGACGGCACCGTCGGTGAACTTCTCGACGTACTCCTCGCTCACGCGGGCGGCACGCTCGAGCAGGCGGCTGTGCAGGTAGAACACGTCGCCCGGATAGGCTTCCCGTCCCGGCGGACGACGCAGCAGCAGCGAGATCTGGCGGTACGCCCAGGCCTGCTTGGTCAGATCGTCGTAGATCACCAGCGCGTCCTGCCCGCGGTCGCGGAAGTACTCGCCCATGGTGCAGCCGGCGTAGGGGGCCAGGTACTGCATCGCGGCGGAGTCGGACGCCGCCGCGGCGACGACGATGGTGTAGTCCATCGCGCCGTATTCCTGCAGCTTGCGAACGACGTTGGCGATGGTCGATGCCTTCTGCCCGATCGCCACGTAGATGCAGATCAGGTCCTTGCCCTTCTGGCTGATGATCGAGTCGACCGCGACGGCGGTCTTGCCGGTCTGGCGGTCGCCGATGATGAGCTCGCGCTGGCCGCGGCCGATCGGCACCATCGCGTCGATCGCCTTGATGCCGGTCTGCACCGGCTGCGACACCGACTTGCGCCAGATCACGCCCGGAGCGATCTTCTCGATCGGATCCTGCTGCTTGGCGTCGATCGGACCCTTGCCGTCGATGGGAACGCCCAGGGTGTTGACCACGCGGCCGATCAGTTCGGGACCGACCGGAACCGAAAGGATCTTGCCGGTGCACTTGACCGTGTCACCCTCGGAGATGTGCTCGTAGGCACCGAGAATCACGACGCCGACCGAGTCGCGCTCGAGGTTGAGCGCCAGACCGAAGGTGTTGCCCGGAAACTCGAGCATTTCACCCTGCATGACGTCGGACAGCCCATGCACCCGGGCAATGCCGTCGGTCAGCGAGACCACGGTGCCTTCGTTGCGGATGTTGGCGCTGGCACCCAGACCTTCGATGCGGCTCTTGATGAGTTCGGAAATTTCTGCGGGATTGAGTTGCATGGAAGCCTCTTGAATCTTATGCGGTGAGAGCGACTTTCATCTGCTCCAGCCTGGCGCGAACCGAGGTGTCGAGCACTTCGTCGCCAACCGCGACACGCACCCCCCCGATGAGCGTCGGATCGATTTCCACCCGTGCATGCAGCTTGCGGCCGTACTTGTGCTCGAGCGCCTTGACGAGATCGTCGAGCGCCGCGCCGTCGATCGGGAACGCGCTGGAGATCACGGCTTCGACCCGGCCTTCGGCCTCGTCCTTGAGCGCGCGAAACTGCGCGGCGACCTGCGGCAGCGCGGCAAGCCGGCGGTTCTCGGCCAGCATGGCGACGAGATTCTGCAATGCCGCGGGGGCGGCGGCCGGCAGCGCACCGAGGATCAGGTCGGCGATCTGGCGGGCCGAGACCCTCGGGCTGCCGACGAGGTCGTGCAGCGCCGGGTCGGCCGCGATCACGGTCACGCGATCAAGCGTATCCGCCGCCTCGGCGGCAGAGACACCCGTATCGCGCACCGCGGCGAATGCCGCCTCGGCATACGGACGGGCGATGGTGGCGAGTTCAGCCATGGCGCGCTCCTGTTACAGCTCGGCCTTGAGCTGGGCCAGCAGGTCGGCATGCACCTGCGGGTTGACCTCGCGATGCAGGATGGCCTCGGCACCCTTCACGGCCAGCACGGCGACCTGGTCGCGCAACTGCTCGCGCGCCTTGGCGGCCTGCTGGTCCGCTTCGCTCTTGGCCTGGGCGACGATGTTGGCAGCCACTTCTTCCGCCTTCTTCCGCGCCTCCTCGATCAACGCCTGCGCGCGGCGCTCGGCATCAGCCAGGCGCCCGGCACTTTCGTGATGCGAGCGGGCGAGTTCTTCCTCGACCTTGCGGTTGGCCGCGGAGAGCTCGCTCTTGGCCCGGTCGGCCGCCGCCAGGCCATCGGCGATTTTTGTTGCGCGTTCATCGAGCGCCTTGACGATCGGCGGCCACACGAATCGCTTCGTGAACCACGCCAGCAGCAAGAAAACGATGATCTGCGCAAGGAGTGTTGCGTCCAGATGCATGGCGCTAACCTTTGCTTCAGATGGATGATCGGATCAGGAGATGCTTACTTCAGCACGAACGGGTTGGCGAAGGTGAACATCATGGCCAGACCGACACCGATCAGGAAGGCCGCGTCGATCAGACCGGCCAGCAGGAACATCTTGGTCTGCAGCTCGTTCATCAGCTCGGGCTGACGGGCGGCCGACTCGAGGTACTTGCTACCCATGATGCCGATGCCGATACAGGCGCCGTTGGCACCCAGACCGATGATCAGGCCGGCGGCCAGGGCGACATATCCGAGAACGTTTTCCATGGTTGCTCCTAGAGAGTTGAAAGGGGTGAGAAAGGGAGAAAGGAAAAGCTGGAGACGATGAAGCCGTCAGTGGTGATCGTGCGCCTGTCCGATGTAGACCAGGGTGAGCATCATGAAGATGAAACCCTGGAGCACGATGACCAGCATGCTGAAGATCGACCAGGCGAGGCCGGCAACGATGTTGCCGACCCACAGCGCCCATCCGGTCAGGCTGTTCAGCCCCGCCGCGCCCATCAGCGCGATGATCATGAACAGGATTTCCTCGGCATACAGGTTGCCGAACAGTCGCATGCCGTGCGACAGCGTCTTGGCGAGGTACTCGAGCAGCTGCATCGCGAAGTTCAGCGGCCACAGCACCGGGTGGTTGCCGAATGGGGCGGTGAACAGTTCATGCACCCAGCCGCCGACGCCCTTGATCTTGATGCCGTAGTACAGGCTCAACATCAGGATGGTGATCGACATGCCCAGCGCGATCGACAGATCGGCGGTCGGCACGACGCGGAGGAAGACATGCTCGGGATCGACGCCGGGATGCGCGGCCTGCCACAGGCGCGGGAACAAGTCGACCGGAAACAGGTCCATCAGGTTCATCATGACGATCCAGATGAACGCGATGAACGCCAGGGGAGAAACGAACTCGCGCGACTTGGCATTGCGCACGATGCCGCGCGCCTGTTCGTCGACGAACTCGACCAGGAACTCGACCGCGGCCTGCAGCCGGCCCGGCCGGCCGCTGGTCATGCTCCTGGCGACGCGCCAGAGCACGAAGCAGGCGATCCCGCCGAGCAGGAGCGCAAAGAAGATCGAGTCGATGTCGACGATGCCGAAGTCAATCACTCCTCCGCGCGGACCGCTGGTCCATTGCGTCAGGTGGTGGATGATGTATTCGCCTGCGGTGATCGGATGTTGTTCTGCAGCCATGGTCGAAGGATTTGAGAGGGCCACGTCGGTGGCGCGACTTGAATGGGGTCAGCCCGCTGCGCGGTTCTTGCCGCGCAGCAACAGCGCAATCCAGTACACCTGCAAGGTGAGCACGAGCGCGACCAGCAGCGCAGCCCAGCTGAGCGGCTGCACCACCCGGGGCGCCAGCATCAGCAGGCCGACGGTCAGCCCGATCTTGAGAAGTTCACCGAAAGCAAAACCATAGACGGCGATGCCGGGTTTCAGCCGCGACAGCCACAGCTGGATCCCCCCGGCGAACAGCGCCGACGGCAGCACGACCATCCCGGCGCCATAGAGCGCCGAAAGCACCACAGCCAGCCGACCGCCGCCGATGATCCACGCCGCCACCGAGACAACCAGGCCGACCGCCGCCTGCAGCGCGACCACGCGCCACACGGACACCTGCGGTTTGCGCTGCAGCAGGTCCCTGGCCTGCGCCGGGGTGAGCGGGGCCACGCCCGGATCGGGCTCTTCCTGCCAAGGGTCGACGGATTGCACAGCCTGGTTCAAGGTCGAAACGCAGTCGAGAGATCAAAACGAGACGCCGCGCGAACCGGCCGCCGAAGCGCCGAATCGCTATTGCCTGAGATGGATCGCATCTGCCCGGCTGCCGTCGCCGTTGCGCAGGCCCCGAGCGGGCCGCGATCGGCTCGGCGCTCAAACGGCAAAAGTATAGGGGAAACTCCATACCCCGCCAGCTTTTTTGCGCGTAGGTCGCCTAACATTGTGCCGAGTCAAACGCTTGCGTCGGCGATCGCGGCTCAAGTGTTGCATCGATGTAACAACACGCGACCAACATCGCGGCGAAATCTGCCAACCCGCATGACCGCACTGCTCGTTCTCGCCCATCTCGTCGGCGCCATCGTCTGGATGGGCGGAATGGGCTTCGTCCTCGCCGCGATGCGGCCGGCGGCGTTCGCGGTGCTGCAGCCGCCGACGCGGCCGCAGTTCGTCCTTGCCGCGCTCGGACGCTTCTTTCCGCTGGTCTGGCTGAGCATCGCGCTGATCCTGCCGTCCGGGCTGGCGATCCTGGGGGCCGCCGGATTCGCCCGGGCACCGGTCGGCTGGCACGTGATGTTCGGGATCGGGCTGGTGATGATGGCGGTGTTCGCCTGGATCGACTTCGGCCCCTACCGCCGCGCCCGTACGGCCGCGGCGCGCCAGGACTGGAAGGTGGTGGCGGCGGCGCTGGAACGCATCCACCCGCTGGTGCTGCTCAATTTCACCCTCGGCTGGATCGCGATCGCCGCCGCGATGCTGTGGCGCTGACGCGGCCTGCCGCCGCGTCATGACGGCCATCAACCGCGGCGCAACAGTCGCGCCGCGTCGATCGCGAAATAGGTCAGCACGCCGTCGGCGCCGGCGCGCT
>JAKAIB010000221.1 GCA_021814605.1 Pseudomonadota bacterium
TCTGCAGCAGCAGGCCGCGCACGATGCGGCGCATCGTGGGAAAGTCGTCAACAACCAGGAATTTCAAGGTCGGCCTCGCGATGGTTCCTCTTGCATGGTGGCTAACGGCACGGCCATGCCAAACTTGAGCCGTCGTCCGCAGGAGGGCCGACCGCGGGAATCGGGGCGATCCTCCGGGAGAGCGTGATTCGATGTCGCGGCGGAGGCGGCGCGACGACAATCCGGGGCAGGGTGGGAGCGCCCCGGACCTACTGCAGCATGAAGGTCTGGTATTCCAGTTTGCGGAACAGACGCTGCAGCAGCACCAATCCGAGCAGCAAGGTCCCCAGCAACGCCACGGCGAAGCCGTAGCCGAAGAACTCGGGACCGAGCCGGATGGACACCGCGCTGAGGGTGAAGTTGAGGATGGTAAGGGTGGCGGTGATCAGCACCACGTCGCGGCGCCGGTCGAGGTAATAGAACACGTTGAGCACCGCCAGCAGCATCACCTGGAAGCTGGCGGCAACCGCCTGGACAAGGAACAGCGGGATGTAGAGGGTGCTGATGCCGATCCAGCCGAACAGCGCCGGCACGAAGGTGTAGACCGCCAGCAGGGTGAGCGCCTGCACCTTCAGGATCTGGTAGAGACCTTCGCGCACCACCGCCTGCATGCCGTCGTGGTAGCGGGCGATGTCCTGCAGGGCGCCGCCTTCGCGCACCGCGGTGTAGAACTTGTCATACCACTCGACGAAGTCGGTCTCGAATTTCACCAGGAAGATGCCCATCCCCGGGATGACGCACAGGTAGGCGAGGAACACCGGCAGGTCGTAGATGGTCGACGCCCGCAGCGGGCCGATGACCGGGTTGGACGTCGCCGCAGTGAACCAGAAGACCAGCTTGTCCGCCCAGACGCCGAGGTTGTAGAGCACGCCCCCGGCGAGCAGGGCCAGGTACATCTGGCGGGGCCGGAAGCAGTCGAGGGTGATCGGCCGCGAGATCGGGAAGTTGCGCAACACCAGCCAGAGCATCAGCACCCACATCAGGAACTGGCCGCCGAGAAACCCGACCAGCAGGCCGTCGAGGCCCCAGGGGCGCGCCGCCGCCGACAGCGCCACCGACAGGCCGTATCCGAGGGCGTACAGCGCGACGATGGCCCGGTACTGCTTCAGCCCGGACAGGAACACGGTCGTGATCCACAGATTGCTCAGCAGCGTCAACCCGACGACCACGAGCACCCGGTAGACATTGTCGACGCCGCCGAACCCGAGCAGCGCGACCAGCCAGCCGAGCAGGCCGCTCACCGCCGTGGTGACGAGCATGACCCCGAGATAGGCCGGAGCGACATCCTGGCTGCGCTTCTCGAACAGCCGGTCCGCGACCCAGCGGGTGAAGCCGAGTTGCAGACCGCCGGTCAGCACCAGCGACGCCATGATCAGGTAGGTGACGGTGACCTGGAACTGGGTGATCAGGGCACTGGGCACGACCACGCCCAGTGCCAGCACGCCGGTGGCGATCAGGCCGATGATCGAGAACACCCACGGCCCGGAACTGATGATCGAGGCGTACGCATACGCCCGCAGCAGCCCGAGATACGACTCGGTCCGCAGCAGCTTGCGGAGTTCGAAACCGATGCCGGCCATGATGGTTACGCAGTCCCCCCGTTCGGTCTGGGATCTGGCGCTGCGCCGGCGGCAACCGGTGCGTCGTCTTGCGGTGACTCGGCGGTGTCGGGCCGTGGCGGCGTGTCACCCTCCAGCGGTTCGCCCCGCAGCCAGGTGGCGAGCGCGCCGACGTCGTCGCGCAGTCCCGCCGCGCGTGCCGCACTGCGCTGCAGCGCGTCGTCGTAGGCGGCGCGGTAGGCGTCGAACATCTGCGGTTGGGTGTAGTAGCGCTCGACTCGGGCGATGCCGGCGGCGCTGGCGGCCTCCCAGCGGGAGCGGTCGCCGAGCAGTTCGGTGCAGGCCTCGCCAAGCGCCTGTGCGTCGGCGATGCCGACGACGGCACCGGCAGCGCCCAGCGCCTCGTCCTCTTCGCCCAGGCCGTAGATCAGCTGGCGGCAGGAGCCGACATCGGTGGTCACGGCCGGCACGCCCCCGGCGAAGCCTTCGAGCAGCACCAGCGGCAGTGCCTCGCTGATCGACGACAGCACCACCAGGCCGATTCTGGGCATGAGCTCGGTCAGCCGCTGAAAGCCGAGAAAGCGCAACTGGTCGCCGAGCTGGAGGCCTTCGGCCAGGTCACGGCACTCCCGGGCGTAGTCCGGGTTCTCGTCCTCCGGGCCGGCGATCCAGCCCTGGAGCCCGGGCAGCCGGTTGCTGGCGACGCGCACCGCGCGGATGAAGGTCTTGATGTCCTTGATCGGCACGACCCGTCCGATCAGGCACATCACCAGCGGCGGATCGGGCGGACGCGACTGCCGCGTCGCGGCGAACGGCGGAACGTTGATGCCGTTGGGGATGCAGCAGGTGGTCACCGGATCCGCGCCGTCGGCGATCTGCCGCAGGCGGTTGGCCTCGTACAGCGCGACGACCGGGTCGGCGGCGTCGTAGCACATCCGGCCGAGCGATTCGAACAGCCGGATCCAGAGCTGCCGGAAATAACCCGCCTCCCCGGCGGTGCGCTCCAGCAGCGGGGTGTTGTCGCTGATCCAGCTCGCGGAGAACAGGTCGATGCGACGCTCTTTGGTGTAGATGCCGTGTTCCGACAGGATCAGCGGCCGGTCGTGGATGCGCGCCAGCACCGCGCCGAGGTAGCCGGCGTAGCCCGTGGACACGGTGTGGTAGACCCGGGCCCGCGGCAGCTGTCGTGCCAGCGTCGCCAACGTCCAGATCGGCGTGTGCATGGTGCGCACCGTCCAGAAGTAGTCGACGAACGACGGATCGGTGCAGCGCAGCTGGTATTGCCCGGCGAGATAGGCCCAGGATTCGCGCGAGTGCAGGAAGTAGTCGAGGTCGAGCTTGCCGTCCATGGCCTCCAGGCTGGCGCGCAGCACCTCGGCGCGCCCCGCACGGCTCTTGACGTCGCGCAGCAGGTCATGCAGCTTTTCGACGAGTTCGGCGGTACGCGGATCCCCGCGCGTCTCATGCGCCGGCGGCAGCACGGCTTCGCTGAACAGGTAGTGGTGCGTCAGGCCGACCACGTTCTCCGGCATCTGGTAGCGTGCCTTGCCGTAGTCCTCCTCGCGCGAGCCGAGGAAGACCAGGTGGAAGTGCAGGTGTGGAAATCCGCTGACGATCTGGTGGACCCAGCTCGACACGCCTCCCGAGACGTACGGATAGGTGCCTTCGAGCAGCAGCATGACGTCGACTTCGGCGGCAGCGTCGTAGGCCTCCGGCTGGGTGTCGGTGAAGTCGGGATGGGTCATCGTGCGTTCCGGAGTCAGATCGACGGCAGCAGATCGGCGTCGCGCGACGGTTGCGGCGCCGGACGTCCGTCGGCCGCACCCTGCTGCCACACCCGCACCACCGGGCGTAGCCGGGGCGCGACCTGACGGGCACCCAGCGGCTGGAGCACCGTGGAAATGCGCGCGTAGTGGCGGTCGACCCATTCGACTTCCGCCGCATACGGGCGCCACAACGTCGGGCTGGCCCCTTCGGCGGTCAGCTGGCCGAGCACGGCGCGGGCATCGTCGGTGCGGCCCGCAGCCAGCGACAGCCGCAGGTACATCATCTGCAGCCCGGCGTCGCGTGGCAGGGCGTCGCGGGCGATTGCGCAGTAGCGCAGCGCCTGCTGCAGCGCGAAGTCGCGCAGATCGCCTTGCGCCAATCCCTGGTAGATGAATTCCATCTGCAGTTCGGCGACGCGCTGCGCGGCGCGGGCGAGTGCCGTGCCGTCGGCTCCCGTCTGCTGCGCGCGTTCGAGCTCGCGCGTCGCCACCTGGAGCGCGTCGGTCAGCCGCTGCTCCCACGTGTTGCTGATGCCGTAGGCGAGCAGACGGATCTCCTCGTCGGGGTCGCTGAGCAGTTGCCGCAGCACGGGCAGCGCCATCCGTGGCGTCATCTCGCGCAGCGCGAGCACGGCGCGGATGCGCTGCCCCTGCGGCTGGCTCTGGTCGCGGGCAATGCGCGCGGTCTGCCCGGCGGGCAGATCGCGCCGCAGCGCATCATCGATGTGCGACACCGGGAACACCTGGAGCTGCGGTGCCTGGCGCAGCTGGTCGGTGTCGTGCCGGCGCTGCGGAAACCAGTGCGCCAGGCGTGCTGCGAGCAACAGCCCGAACACGCCGACCACCGGAAAGAACAGCGCGAGCAGCACCAGCAGCGTCAGCGACAGCCGACGCGGGCTGCGCAGGTGCAGCGGCAACAGCGTCCAGACCAGCAGCCCGGCAGCAACCGACGCCAGCCCGTGCAGCAGCCAGAACACCAGCAGGTGCAGGGTACCTTGACTGAGCAGCAGCCAGGTGGCCGCGGATTCAAGCAGCACGATGCCCGAGCCGAGCTTGTAGAACAGCGCGTTCATGGCCGTCGGGGTCGGTCGGCGGGAGGTTCGACGGGGGCGCGGTCAGCGCCTGCGGTTGCAGGCGTTCGCGTCTCCCCCGGGGGAATGCCCGGGCCCTGGGGCGGCATGGCGGCCTGCACGCTCTTCTCTGCAGGCGATTCGAGCAGGCGACGCAGTTCGATGAAGCTCGCGGGGCCGGACACCTGGATGAAATCGAGATCGAACGCCTGGTCCGGGCGCTGGTTGCTGCGCCCGAGGATCTGGCCGAGCACCTGGACCATGTCGCGGCGATAGTTGGCCAGTCCGGCGGCGCTGAGCAGCGGCAGGACGACGACGAGCGCCGGCTTGCCCGCACGTCCCTTGAGCGTCCAGGTGGAACTCTCCACCGGCTGCAGTCCGGCGAACTCGGACAGCGCATCGTCGCTGACCCGGCCCTGTCCGCTCCACAGCGCACAGTAGCTGTGCAGCCTGAACTTCTGCCCGAGATCGCTCAACTGCGCCCATTCCTGCTGCAGGCTGATCGGCGCCTGCACCCAGGCCGAGCGCACGTCCTCGACGCTCAGTTCGAGCTGGGTGAAATCGAGGTAGGAGGCGCAGAGCACCTGCAGCCGCTGCAGGTTGTTTTCCTCGAACGACATGAATGGCATCGAGTGGACGGCGAGCAGCGCGTCGGGCTCGTCGTATTCGTCCAGCCGCAGCGGCGCGGCGAACACCCAGGCGTTGAGGCCGGCATCGGTGGAGGCCTCCTGCGCCACGTGCACCGCCTCGCGCGTCTCGAGCGCGCGGTTGATCAGCGGATGCGCCGGGTCGAGCGCCGGCAGGCTCTGCCCGAGCGAGAACGCCAGCCGCCAGTGCAGCCCCTGCGGGCCGAGTTCGCGGATGAACACCCCG
>JAKAIB010000222.1 GCA_021814605.1 Pseudomonadota bacterium
AGCCGCCGACCGCCAGCAGCGCCGTCCCGGGCGGCAGCCCGGCTTCGGCCCAGAGGGCGCAGAGCGTCGCGTCGGCCAGCCGGCTCAACCCGCGCAGCAGCGGCGTCACCTGCATCGGGTGCACGGCGAAGCGCTGCAGCAGCGCCTTGCGGCCGTCGCGCCAGCCCTGGCGGATCTGCGTGAGTGCCGACGGGCTGGCGGCTGCAGGGAGGGCGTCGGGCAGGACGATGGACATGGACGGGGAAGGGCGGCGCGGCGTCGCCCGCGTGGATGTCAGGCCGCGGCGTGTGCCTTGGCGACGAAATCCGGCGGCGCCTGACAGCCGGCAGATTGCGTCAGCACCTCGTATCCGGTGTCGGTCACGAGGACGGTGTGCTCCCACTGCGCCGAGAGCGAACGGTCCTTGGTGACGATCGTCCAGCCGTCGGGCATTTCGCGGATCTCGCGCCGGCCGGCGTTGATCATGGGCTCGATGGTGAAGATCATTCCGGCGCGTAGTTCCTCGCCGGTTCCGGGTCGGCCGTAGTGCAGCACCTGCGGTTCCTCGTGGAAGTTGCGCCCGATGCCGTGGCCGCAGAACTCGCGCACGACGCTGTAGCCGGCATTCTCGGCGAACGTCTGGATCACGTGGCCGATGTCGCCAAGCCGCGCGCCGGGTCGCACCATCGCGATGCCATGCCACATGGCCTCGAAGGTGATGTCGCACAGCCGGCGGACGTGCCTGGGTACGTTGCCGATGCAGAACATGCGGCTCGAATCGCCGTGGTAGCCGTCCTTGATGACGGTGACGTCGATGTTCAGCACGTCGCCGTCCTTCAGCGGCTTGTCATTGGGTATGCCGTGGCAGATGACGCTGTTGACCGAGGTGCAGATCGACGCCGGATAGGGTGTGTAACCCGGTGGCGCGTAGTTCAGCGGCGCCGGAATCGCGTGCTGGACGTTGACGATGTAGTCGTACGCCAGCTGGTCGATCGCCTTGGTCGTGACGCCGGCGAGAACGTGCGGGGTGAGGTAGTCGAGCAGTTCGGACGCCAGCCGGCAGGCGACGCGCATCTTCTCGATTTCCTCGGCAGTCTTGATATGGATGCTCATGCGTGGATTATCCCATCGCCTTCCCATGACACCGCGCGTGGGGATTCTGTCGGGGATGCGCTTCCTATAATCCCCGGCCATCCACGACCCGCCCGATTGCGCCGGTGGCCCGGCCGCAGCGGGGGTGTCGGCCGTCCCGCCCCGCCCGTTCCGGGTTTTCGCATGCAAATCCTCATTTTCGAAGGCGCCAGCGCCTTGTCCGCCTTCCGCCAGGACGCGCTGCTGGCGCGGTTGCGCCAGGCCCATCCCGAGTTCGCGTCCCGCGTGCGCCGCATCCATGCGCGCTACCTGCACGCCGTCGCGCTCGACGCGGCGCCGGACGCGGCACTGCGCGACAAGCTCGACGGACTGCTGCGCTACGGTGAGCCCTATGCCGGCCCGGCTTCCGGGCAGGCGCTGCTGGTGCTGCCGCGGCTGGGGACGATCTCGCCCTGGGCGTCGAAGGCGACGGACATCGCCCGGCTGTGCGGCGCGCCGGTGCACCGTGTCGAGCGCGCGGTCGAGTACCGCATCGAACCCGAGTCCGGACTGTTGCGCGCGGCGGCGCCGCTGTCCGGCGACGAATTGCTGCAGCTCGCGACCCTGCTGCACGATCGCATGACCGAGACGGTCGCGCTGCAGCGTGACGATCTGCAGCGGTTGTTCGCCGAACTGCCGCCGCAGCCCATGCAGCAGGTCGACGTGCTCTCCGGCAGCGTCGCGGCCGGCCGGGACGCGCTGGCGCACGCCAACGTCGCGCAGGGGCTGGCGCTGTCGGACGACGAGATCGACTACCTGCTCGACGCCTACCGGCGCATCGGCCGCAACCCGACCGACGTCGAACTGATGATGTTCGCCCAGGCCAACAGCGAGCATTGCCGGCACAAGATCTTCAACGCCCGCTTCACCATCGACGGGGAAGACCAGCCGCACACCCTGTTCCAGATGATCCGCAACACCCATGCCCTGGCGCCGCAAGGCACGGTGGTGGCGTATTCGGACAACGCCGCGGTGATGGAAGGCGGGACGGTCGAGGAATGGGGCCCCGATCCGCAGACGCATCGCTACGCCGCGCGCGACGCGCTCAAGCACGTGCTGATGAAGGTCGAGACGCACAACCACCCGACCGCCATCTCGCCGTTCCCGGGCGCGTCGACCGGCGCCGGCGGAGAGATCCGCGACGAAGGCGCCACCGGCCGCGGCTCGCGGCCCAAGGCCGGGCTGACCGGGTTCTCGGTGTCCAACCTGCGGCTGCCCGGCGCGGCCGAGCCGTGGGAGCAGGCGACCGCGACGCTGGGCAAGCCCGGCCATACTGCCAGCCCGTTGCAGATCATGGTCGACGGCCCGCTCGGCGGCGCGGCGTTCAACAATGAATTCGGCCGCCCGAACCTGGCTGGCTACTTTCGCGTGTTCGAGCAGCCGGTCGATGGCCGGGTCTGGGGCTACCACAAGCCCATCATGCTGGCCGGCGGACTGGGTGCGATCGACGCGCGGCTGACGCACAAGCAGCCGTTCGCCGTCGGGACGTTGCTGGTCCAGCTCGGCGGTCCCGGGATGCGCATCGGCCTGGGCGGCGGCGCGGCGTCCAGTCTCGCCACCGGCGCCAACGCCGCCGAGCTCGACTTCGATTCGGTGCAGCGCGGCAACCCGGAAATCCAGCGCCGCGCGCAGGAGGTGATCAACGCCTGCTGCGCGCTGGGCGATGCCAACCCCATCCTGGCCATCCATGACGTCGGGGCCGGCGGGCTGTCGAACGCCTTTCCCGAACTCGTCGAGGGGGCGGGCCGCGGTGCAGTGTTCCAGTTGCGCGACGTGCCGCTGGAAGAAAGCGGCATGAGCCCGCGCGAGATCTGGAGCAACGAAAGCCAGGAGCGCTATGTGCTCGCGATCGCCCCCGGGCAGCGCGACGCCTTCGCCGCACTGTGCGCCCGCGAGCGCTGTCCCTGGGCCGTGGTCGGCGTCGCGACCGAGGACCAGACGCTGGTGGTCGAGGACCAACTGCATGGGGACCGGCCGGTCGATCTGCCGCTCGACGTCTTGCTGGGCAAGCCGCCGCGCATGCACCGCCAGGTGCGGCGCGAGCTGCCGCGCGGCGAACCGCTCGACCTGGCCGGCGTCGAACTGCCCTGGGCCTGCGAGGCGGTATTGCGCCATCCCACGGTGGCGAGCAAGCGCTTCCTGATCACCATCGGCGACCGGACCGTCGGCGGACTGAGCCATCGCGATCCGATGGTCGGTCCGTGGCAGGTCCCGGTGGCGGATTGCGCGGTGACGCTGGCCGACTACGCCGGCTACCGCGGCGAGGCGATGAGCGTCGCCGAGCGCGCGCCGGTGGCGGTGATCGACCCGCCGGCCTCGGGCCGGCTGGCGGTGACCGAGGCGGTGCTCAACCTGCTCGCCGCGCCGGTACAGCGGCTGGGCGACATCAAGCTGTCGTGCAACTGGATGGCGGCCTGCGGCCAGCCGGGGCAGGACGCCGCGCTGTACGACACCGTCCACGCCGTCGGCATCGAACTCTGTCCGGCACTGGGGATCTCGGTTCCGGTGGGCAAGGATTCGCTGTCGATGCACACCCGCTGGACCGCGGACGGCGAGCCGCGCAGCGTGACGGCACCCGTGTCGCTGGTGGTGTCGGCGTTCGCGACCCTGCCCGACGTGCGCGGGGTGCTGACTCCGCAATTGCGCAGCGATGCGCCCGGCGCGCTGATCCTGGTCGACCTCGGACGGGGGCGCAAGCGCATGGGGGGAAGCATCCTCGCGCAGGCGCTGGGCCGGATCGGCGACACCACTGCCGACCTCGACGATCCCGCGCTGTTGCGGAGTTTCGCCGCGGCGCTGGCCGAGCTGCGCGCCGGCGGGCAGGTCTGGGCTTACCACGACGTGTCCGATGGCGGGCTGTGGGCGACGGTGTGCGAGATGGCGTTCGCCGGGCATTGCGGCGTCAGCCTGAACGTCGACCTGCTTACGCTCGACGGCGGCGAGGCCGACGATTGGGGCGATGCCAAGGACTGGGCGCGCCAGGTCGGCCCGCGCCGTGACATCCAGACCCTGCGCGCGCTGTTCAGCGAGGAGCCCGGTGTGGTGCTTCAGGTGCCGGCCGGCGAGCGCGACGCGGTGCTGCAGACGCTGCGCCGCCACGGCCTGTCGGCGCACAGCCATGTGATCGGACAGGTCAATGACCGTGACGTGATCGAGATCTGGCGCGACACCCGCTGCATCCACGCCGCCGCGCGCGGCGATTTGCAGTCGGCCTGGGACGGCGTGTCGTGGCGCATCGCGCAGCTGCGCGACAACCCGGAGTGCGCGCAGTCCGAGCACGACGCGGTCGCCGACGCCGACGACCCCGGGCTGCATCTGCACCTGCCGTTCGACCCGCAGCAGGACGTCGCTGCGCCGTTCATCGCCGGCGGCGCTCGCCCGCGGGTCGCGATCCTGCGCGAACAGGGGGTCAATTCGCAGGTCGAGATGGCGTACGCGATGCATCGCGCCGGGTTCGAGGCGATCGACGTCCACATGAGCGACCTGATGGCGGGACGCGCCGACTTGTCCGGCTTCCGCGGCTTCGTCGCCTGTGGCGGCTTCAGCTACGGCGACGTGCTCGGCGCCGGCGAGGGCTGGGCGCGGTCGATTCTGTTCAATCCCGGACTCGCCGATGCCTTCGCACGGTTCTTCGCCCGGGCCGACACTTTTGCGCTGGGCGTGTGCAACGGCTGCCAGATGCTCGCCGCGCTGGCGCCGATGATCCCCGGCGCCAGCGCCTGGCCGCGCTTCGTGCGCAATCGCTCGGAGCAGTTCGAGGGACGGCTGTCGCTGGTCGAGGTTGCCGAGTCGCCATCGCTGTTCTTCAAGGGAATGGCCGGGACGCGTGCGCCGATCGTCGTGTCGCACGGCGAGGGCCGTGCCGACTTCTCGCAGCAGGGCGACGCGGCACAGCTGCAGGTCGCGATGCGCTTCGTCGATCACCACGGCCGGCCGACCGAGCGCTATCCCTTCAATCCCAACGGCAGCCCCGGCGGCATCACCGCGGTGACCACGCCGGACGGCCGCTTCACGGCGCTGATGCCGCACCCCGAGCGGGTGTTCCGCACCGTGCAGATGAGCTGGGCGCCGCACGGGCTGGGCGAGGACAGTCCGTGGATGCGGATGTTCCGCAACGCCCGAGCGTGGTGTGCATGACGTTGCCCGCGCGTTCGGGCTCGGCGCTCG
>JAKAIB010000223.1 GCA_021814605.1 Pseudomonadota bacterium
GCTCATTGCGGTAGATTTCCCCTTCGACGATCGAGCGGCGCCCAGCGCAGCCGAAGTCGCAGTAGTCTCCGCCATCCTGCCGGATCTCCTGCAGGAACTGTTGGCGACCGAGACGCCCAAGGAGAACTGAACATGGCTGTCGCCCTCTATGCACGCGTCTCCACCGTGCGCCAAGCCGACAAGGACCTCTCGATTCCGGACCAACTGCGGCAGATGCGGGCATGGTGCGAGCGAAACGGCCACGCGGTCGGCCACGAATACATCGAGCCGGGGGCCTCGGCAACGGACGACCGCCGACCGGTGTTCCAGCAGATGATCGCCGAGGCCACGGCAAAGCCGGCGCCGTACAAGGCCATCATCGTGCACAGCTTGTCTCGCTTCTTCCGGGATGCGGTCGAGTTGGGGCTGTACGAGCGCAGCCTGAAGAAGTCCGGGGTCCGGCTGATCTCGATCACGCAGCCCACCAGCGACGACGCCATGGGCGAGATGATCCGGCGCATCTTCTCCACCTTCGACGAATACCAGAGTAAGGAGAACGGGAAGCACACGCTGCGTGCCATGCAAGAGAACGCCCGGCAAGGCTACTTCAACGGCTCGCGCCCGCCGTTCGGCTACAAGCCCGTCGAGGTGGAGAACAGCACAGGCAAGGCCGGCAGGAAAAAACGCCTGGAGATCGACGAGGCCGAGGCAGCCATCGTGCGCCAGATCTTCGACCTGTACGAGAACGGCCTGCACGGTCAGGAGGTGGGGTCCAAGCAGATTGCGGCTCACCTCAATGAGCGTGGCGTCCTGCTGCGCGGGGCGAAGTGGACCCGAACCCGCGTGCATGCGATGCTCTGCGACACGGTCTACAAGGGCGAGTACGTGTTCAACAAGACGGCTAATCGAACCAAGGCGCGCAAGGCGCCGGATGAGTGGATCGTCGTCTCAGTGCCCGCGATCGTGTCGGCAGCGACCTTCCAGGCCGTCGCGGCACAGCGGCATGCACGCTCGCCGGCCGTGACGCCTGCACGCAGGGTCAACTCTCCCACTCTGCTGACCGGACTGCTCAAGTGCGCCGTATGCGGTGCCGGGATGACCCTCGTGACCGGCAAGGGCGGGAGGTATCGGTACTACAAGTGCAATACCCGCATCGGCCAGCACTCCAAGGCATGCTCCACTCCCGCGATCGCGACCGATAAGCTGGACAACTTGGTCCTCACGGCCCTGGCCGACAGGGTTCTGACACCAGAGCGCCTGAAGGCCATGCTGAAGGAACTGAAGGCGCAGCTCGAAGCCTCACGCGGCAAGCAGAGCGCGGCCTTGCAGTCAATGCAAAGGGAACTGAGCGAGTTGGAGACCGGTCTGAACCGCCTTTATGAGGCGGTCGAGCGGGGACTGATCCCCATGGACGACATGCTCGGCCAGCGCGTCCAGGCACTGAAGGCCCGACGCGAATCGGTGCTCGGGGAGATGGCGCGCTCGAAGCAGTCCGAGGCGTCGCCGCTTTCCACTCTGAGCAACGCCCAGCTGACGGCCTTTGCGACCACCATGCGCTCGCGCCTGCTAGACCGCTCGGACGGCTTCCCGAAGCGCTACCTACAGGCCCTTATCTCCGAGATCACCTTCGATGGCGAGAAGGTGCTCATGCAAGGGCGCAAGACGGCAGCCCTGGCGGCGGCAGCAGGCAAAAAAATAGGCACCTCCGAAAAGGTGCCCACTTTCAGCCATACTTGGCTCCCCGACCTGGGCTCGAACCAGGGACCTACGGATTAACAGTCCGGCGCTCTACCGACTGAGCTATCGGGGATCAGCAAAAACAGTTAATGTATCTGACTTGGCCGCTGCGGTCAACATCAGGCGTGCCCGAGCGGTGTTGCGATGCCGACGGGCAACATCACCGCCGGAGTCAGTCGAAGACTGGAGTTTCGACACCCAGGACCTTGTGCAATTTGGGACTGGTGGTCGTGTACTGCAGGTGCACCTTCTTTTCGGGGAAGACGTACTGCGTTGCGCCGAAGGCGGCAAGCGCGGCTTCATGGAAGCCGGACAGAATCAGCTTCTTCTTCCCGGGATACGTGTTGATGTCGCCGACGGCAAAGATCCCCGGGATGCTCGATTCGAACTTCTCGGTGTCGACGGCGATCTGCTTGCGTTCCAGCGCCAGTCCCCACTCGGCGATGGGACCGAGCTTGGGCGACAACCCGAAGAACACCAGCAGCATGTCGAGCGGCAGGCGGCGGGTGATTCCGTCATTGCCGGTGACCTTGACCGTGTGGAGCAGGCCCTGAACGTTTTCCTCGTAGCCCGTGATCTGGCCGACGAGGAATTGCATTTCGTGCTGTTCGCACAACGCGTGCATCTGCGCCACCGATGCTGGCGCTGCGCGGAAGCCATCGCGGCGATGGATCAGGGTGACGCTCTCCGGGCGCTGCGTCTCGGACTGCGCAAAATGCAGCGCCCAGTCGAGCGCCGAATCGCCGCCGCCGACGATCACCAGGTTTTTTTCCGCGAATTGCGCCGGGTTGCGCACGCGGTAAAAGAGTTGGCTGCCTTCGAATTTGTCGAGTCCGTCGACCTTGAGACTGCGCGGCTGGAACGAACCGACGCCGGCGGCGATGAACACAGTCTTGCTCAGCAGCCGGATTCCCTTGGTCGTCTCGACCAGAAAGCGTCCATCCGGCTGGCGCTCGACGGCGCTGACTTCTTGTCCGAGATGAAAGGTGGCTCCGAACGGCTCGATCTGTTTGAGCAGATTGGCGGTCAGTTCCTGCCCAGTGCAGACCGGCACCGCCGGGATGTCGTAAATAGGCTTGTCCGGATAGAGCTCGATGCATTGCCCGCCAGGATGCGGCAGCGTATCGATCACATGGGCCTTGATCTCGAGTAGCCCGAGTTCGAAGACCTGGAACAGACCGACCGGGCCGGCGCCCACGATGACGGCATCCGTCTCGATGACGTCGGCGGGAATGGCCGGCGCTTGCGGCGCGGCGGGGATGTCATGCATGTCCATGCGGTGTCGAGCGGCTTGACCGGGCCTGAAGGAAGTCTCGTCGTGTACTGAAACGGCTCGCGGCAATTACCGTTGCAGGTGATCAAGTTTGCCCGGCTGGTCTTTCCATTCGTCGGCGTCCGGGAGTGCGGGCTTGCGCTTGGTGATGCTGGGCCATTGCCGAGCGAGTTCGGCGTTCAGCTTGATGAATTGCTGCTGGTCGCCGGGCACATCTTCCTCTGCGTAGATCGCATTCGCGGGACATTCCGGGACACAGACCGCGCAGTCGATACACTCGTCCGGATCGATCGCCAGGAAATTCGGCCCTTCGCGAAAGCAGTCGACCGGACAGACATCGACGCAGTCGGTGTATTTGCAGCGGATGCAGTTTTCGGTAACGACAAAAGTCATGGGAACGTCCAGCAGATCCTGAAACCGCCACATTTTAGCGGCCGAGGCGGGCAAGTCGATGCTGGACGTCAATGCCCGCGGCTGCGGCGCGGGCGGGCGTCTGTGGCGCTCGCCGGACAATCGGTCGCCCGGCAGCAGCCGCGCCGCCGGTCAGGTCTTCGGAATTGCCACGGCCGGGTTCGACGGACCGCGCGTTGCGCTCTGCCGAACACTCCGGCGCTGCCAGACCTCGAAGCCGACCATCCCGACCACCATGCTGCCGAAGAACAGCCACTCCTGCCAGGTCGAACCGGCAAGCGACGCAAACGACGGCCCGGGACAGAGCCCCGTCATGCCCCAACCGACGCCGAAGATGGCACTGCCGGCGACCAGCCGACGCGTGATTCCGCGGGTCGACGGAAAGCGGATCGCCTCGCCAATGAATGAACGGGCACGGCGCTGTGCCAATTGCATCGGCACCACGGTCACCAGGACAGCCGTGATCATCACCAGAATCAGGCTCGGATCCCAATGCCCGGCGACATTCAGGAAGGCGATCACCTTGGCGGGATCGGTCATCCCCGACAGCAGCAGGCCGATGCCGAACACGACACCGCAGACGAAGGCAAGGGTTTTCATGGTTCAGACTCCCGCGACGACGTGGCGCAGCACGAAGGTCGTCGCCATGCCGGTGCCGATGAAGGTGAGGACCGCCGCGATCGAGCGCGGTGAGAACCGCGCCAGACCGCAGACGCCGTGGCCGCTGGCACAGCCTGACCCGAGGCGCGTGCCGAATCCGACGAGCAACCCGCCCAGCGCGATGGTCGCCCAGGACTGGCCATAGTCCGCCCCCGGAACCGGCCGCAGCAGCCCCCAGAGAAAGGAAGCGGCGACGAGTCCCAGCAGGAAATTGACGCGCCAGAATGACGGGACACGGCATTGCATGCCTTCGTCGATCGCCCCACCGCAGATGCCGCTGATGCCGGCAATCTTGCCGCCACCCAAGGCCATCGCGCCGGCTGCCGCGCCGATCAGTATGCCGCCGGCGATCGCGGATCCGGGGGTGAACTCCGCCCAATCAATGTTGAACATTTGTCTCTCCTTCGTGACATCGCGTGCTTGTCTCTGTTGTTTTGCCGGCCGGTGATCCGGCCGGGTCCTGCAAGTGCCGCGGCTGCGCACGCCGAGCCGCGGCGCCGACTCATTCGCCTGGCGCTCCGTCGCCTCGGCAGTAGATCTGATAAAGGGTCAGCAGCACGGCACTCGCGGCCGGGCTGGCGAGGCTGTAGTACACGCGCTTGCCGTCGCGGCGGGTCTTGACGAGTCCCTGCGCCCGCAACACGGTGAGTTGCTGCGACATGGTCGGCTGGCCGATTCCGGTCGCCGCTTCGAGATCACCGACGCAGATTTCGCCGCGATTGATCTGGCACAAGATCAGCAGGCGGTCCGGATTTCCCAGGGTCTTCAGGAGCGCGCCCGCCTGCGCGGAGCTTCGCCGCATTGCGTCAACACTGGGAACTTTGGCCTTGGATTCGCTTGTCATTGATGTGGAGCAATCAGGGAACTCCTAATGGAAAAACAATATATGGTTTTCTAAAGTGTCGCAACGCCGAACACTCAGGAGATACCCGGATGAACACGCAAACCCCTATCGTGAAGAGCTGGTTCCACGCGCCGACCTACACCGCGAGCCATTGCATCGTCGATCCGCAGAGCCGGCATTGCGCCATCATCGACAGCGTTCTCGACTTCGACTACGCATCGGGGCGGACAGGCACGGAATTCGCCGACACGATCGCGCAGTACGTCCGGGAGGAGGGCCTCACCGTCGACTGGCTGCTCGAGAGCCATGCCCATGCCGATCATGTGTCGGCGGCGCCATACCTGAAGTCGCTGTTCGGCGGA
>JAKAIB010000013.1 GCA_021814605.1 Pseudomonadota bacterium
TTGTGTTCGCCCTGGGCCCAGCCGTAGGCGAGGCCGAGGTTCGGGTCATTCAAGGCCATCAGACACCTCCGTAGTAGTCGCCGTAACGCAGGCCGTAGCCGGTACGGTCGAATTCGATGACGTGTTTCTGCCAGGACACGTGGCCGTCGCGGCTCGCCTCGATCTCCACCTTGACGTGCGCGTTGACGCGCCCGAGGCCGGAGTCGGCGAGCTCCTGCGCCAGCGGCCAGGTGGTACCGTTACCCGTGATGCCGCTCACCGTGCGCGCGAGCTGCCCATTCTCGTTGTAGAAGCGCACGGTTGTGGTCTGGCCCGCCTCCGGCGTGATCGCCCCCTCGGTCTGCAGGACGAGGTAGGCGGTCTGGGACTGGCGGTTGCGCGTGGCCCAGCTCACGTTGATCTCGCCGGCCACCACGGTCGGATAGCGCTTGCCGTTGATCTGGGCGTTGCCGGGGCAGTACGGACGGATGAAGCGCTTGTCGAGTGGCAGGCTCATCTCCGTGGCCGCCGCCTCGGGCAGCGTGCCGCGTGCCGTGCGGGTGAGGAGCTTCACGCGCACCGTCTCGCCGGCGACGTACTCGGGCGTGAGGTAGTGGCGGAAGCCGTCGACGAACCAGATGCGGCTGCCTGCGGGGTGGCTCGCCGGCACCGTATCGAGCATCCCGCGCTCCAAGGTGACGGTCTGGGTCGCGAGGTTGAGCGACACCACCTTGAGCCATTCGCCGTCGATCACCGTGAGTCCTCCGGCAGTCACCTCCTCGAGGCCGATGCCGGAGGTCAGCCCCACACTCACCTGCGCGGCCGACTGCGGCAGCATTGCCGTGAGAACCGCCGTGGGCGTGAAGATGCCGAAGCCCTTGTCGGCGAAACTGCCGCTGACGCGGGCCAGCGCCTTGAAGCCGAAGGCATCCGACGAGGGGCGCGAACCGCAGGCTGCCACCAGGCCGTCGAGATCGTCGATGTCGCCGAGCAGGCTCTGGGACTCGCCGGTGAAGTCTTTGACCACCGACCAGTACGGCACCTCGAACAGAGTCTGGTGGGGGCACGGTGCCGGCAGACTGGTCGGCTCCGTCCAACCCGAGGGGGGCGGCGCCGAGTAGACCGACTGCGGCAGGCCGAAGATGTCCTGCACGCACTCCACCCGCACCGCCCCGTTCGCCAGTTCCCCGTAGGCAATGCGGGCGACGCGCATCACCATCTGGTCGATGCCGTAGGGCGGCCAGGAGAGCTTCACCACGTCGCCGATGTTGAGGCCGGAGGCCTGGCGGTTGGCGACGAAGGTGCATTTGGCGAGGGGGCTTACGAGTTGCTTCAACTCGCGCATGGCCACCCGGTTGGCCAGCTCCGCTCGGCTGATGCCGGGGTAGTTGACCGTGGTCGCCACCACGCCGCCGTTGAGCTGCACGGCGGCGATGTCCTGCACCGTGACGCTGCCGTCCTTGTCTGTGGCGCCGTCGCGGTAGACGACGGTCACCTGGTTGGTGATCTCGCCCCAGGAGGGCCGCGTGAACTCCTCGATGCGCAGGATGTTGCCCGGATCGAAGGTCGGCAGGCTGGAGAGCGTGTAATCGGCGCGCGCGAGCTTGAGGGTGAAGAGCCCGGTGCGCGGATGGACGTAGAGCAGCCCGTCCACGTGCCTGAGCACCGACAGGATGAAGTCCTCGATGGTCTCTTCCTTGTTCCACAGCAGCGACAGCCCGAAGCCCTCGGCATGGAGCGTGTCGGCGGCCGCCGTGAAGCTGGCATCGTCGATGTCGCTCGTCGGGTAACCCATGCCCCACTCGCCGTTGGTGAGGCACTCGCGCACGATGTGGGCCGGGTTGGCGTCGCCGGAGATCTCGGCCTTGGCCGCGTACCACTGCCTCGGCACCCGCTTGGCGCGCACCGACCAGGGCTTGATGTAGGGGTTCATGGCCGCGACCCACACCCGGCGCAGGATCAGCGACACCACGCCGCGGAAGGCCGGGATGTCGGCGCCGAGGCGCTCCTGCAGGTAGGCGTTCCGTCCCTGGGTCGGCCCGCCCATCAGGATGTCCACCGGCCCCTGCACGCCGCCCTCGCGCTCCTCCCCGCCGAAGAGATTGGGGTTGTCGATGGTGATCGTGGTGTTGCCGGTGACGTTGCCCGACCAGGCGACGCGCTCGCCCACCCGGATCTCGGTGATGGCGTCCAGCGGGCCGTGGCACAGGGCGAGGTGGGCGCCGAGGCCGTACCAATAGCCGACCGTGTACTCCTGACTGCCTTTGCCGCCGCCGCTCATCCTGCCTGCTCCTTCTGTGCGCTTCGCGCATCCCTCGCTGCGCTCGGGACCAGCACTTCGTGCTGTCCTGCGGCCCTTTGGGCCTTGTCGGCTTCCTCGGCGACGCGGATCGCCATCGCGTCACCCGTGGCGCGCAGCCAGTCGGCCGGGACCCCTCGCTCCACGAATTCGGCCCAGGTGTGGCTGCGCCCCTCGAACCAGCGACGCATGCCGCGGGCGCAGTAGCCCAGGGCACGGGCATGCTCCAGCCGAGCGATGACCTCGGTCACTTCTTGCCCCCGGAGGACTTGCGGATCGGCCGCACCTGGACGTCGCCGTACCAGACCACGTTGGGCCCGGAGATCACCCGCGTACCGAACAGCACCGGGATGGGCGCATCCTGGGAGGCGATGGGCACATCCTTGTCGCCGATCTGGCCCGGCTGGGCGTCCTGCACCTTGGGGCGCGGCGCGAGCAGCGCCGACAGGACCGTGGTGACGACCCAAATGATGATCTGTTGCCACATGGGAAAGCCTCACACGATGGCGTCGCCGGTGAAGGGGTTCTTCACCGGGATGAAGGGGAAGCCGCCGAAGTTGTCGAGGTTGCCGAACCTGTCCTTGCAATGCGCCATGGTGTGGTCGCAGCCGGCATAGAGCTGTATCGCATCGCCCGCTGCGAGGCCGACCATGGGCGCGACCAGCGTGAGGTCGATCCCGGCGTGACCGACGATCATGCGCGCGCCGGCGGTGGTGGCGAGCATGCCGCCCACGAAGTAGCCGTCCGGCCGGCTGGCGGCGACGGCGACCTGGACGGTCACGCCGCTCACCGCCGCTACGGTGCCGTCCACGCGGAAGCTGTCCTTCAGCGCGCCGCAGCCGCTGGAGTACAGCACGTGGCGGCACAGCAGCTGGTAGCGGGCACGCAAGCCCGGCCGCTTCAGGCTCGAGGCGATGGGCTCGCACTTGAGGGTGGCCTCGGCGCCGGACAGCCGCGCGCCGGTGATGCGCCCCTTCCAGTAGGTGATGAACTCGGCGTCGCCGACATGGCGCCGGTAGATGGTCACGCTCACCACACCCTCGGGCGGGGCGGCGAGAAACAGACTCGCCACGGCCAGGTCGCGCGGCATGCGGATCTCCAGCCCCAGCCGCGCGAGCTCGTTGCTCTGCTCGAGGCCGCCGCGCGAGATCGTCGCCGGCTGATAGGTCTCGGATTGGTAGTCCACCGCCGCCTGCCCCGAGGTGTAGAGCCAGCGCTGCGCGCCCTGGGAGAAGCGGTAGAGCTCCTGCGGTTGTCCGCCGTGGGCGGACTGTTCGATGCCCAGATAGCTCATGGTCTTAGCTCATGATCTCAACGTCCGGGTGGAGAGCTGCACGCGCGCCGTGGCGTCCGTCTCCCAATGCAGCTCGACCGCGTCCTGGTCGAGCCGGGCCAACTCCAGGTACGAGACCTGCAGGAACTGCTGGGGATCGAGGGTCACGCCCAGCGGCGCGTCCAGGGAGAGCAGCTCCTCGTCCTCGGAGATCTCGTTCGCCCCGGTGATACGGCGATGGAAGGTGCCGGCCGTGGTGAGGAGCCGCAGGTCGCGCCGCAAGGGATCGGCGGCGACGAAGCGGGCATAGCCGACGTTGCGGACGACGAGGCCGGCATCCGTGGCCGCCACCGTGCGGCTGACTTCGAGGTCGGACTCGAAGGTCGGCAACCAGCAGGGATTCGCCCGTCCCGCGCGTGCGGCGAGCCAGCCCCGGAAGGCGGTCGCCTTGCTCCGGTCGGTGAGCAGCCAGGTCAGCGTGCGTCCGATGAGCGGGGAGCCCGACTCGTCGTCGAAGGTCGGCAGTCCCGTCCCGTAGTCGATGATGGAGAGGCGCCGAAGCCACCTGTCCTCGAGGTCGGTGCTCCGGTTGGGCCGCCAGTCGAACACCCGGTAGCCCTGATAGGCCGGGCCATAGTCGGCGACCGCGGGCGCCGTGATGTCCTCGATGCCGAAACGGCAGCGGCCGACGGCGATGGTGTCGGTGGGACGCGCCACGGCCACCTCGCCCTCGAGGCGGGCGAGCCGCGCCGGGAACACCCGCGTACCGGCCGGCCAGCTCCCGGCCAGGGGGAGCTTGAGGGTCAGCGTGTTGCCGGCGATGGAGAGGATCTCCACCGCCTCGTGCCGCGTGTTGGAGCGCCACAGTACCGCCAGACCGCCCGCGTGGTAGTCGCTGTTGGCGGCATCCTGCACGGTGAGCGCGGTGCTGCCGATGGCTGCCTCGCCCGCAAGGGTGGAGACGTCGGTCCACACCGGCAGGCAGTAGATGCGTGCGCCCCAGGCGAACAGAAGGTGATCCAGCACCTGGGCGTCTCGACCCTCGATCAGGAATCCATACTCGAAACCGCGTCGCGGCAGCTGCCGCAGGCGCACCCGCTGCTCGGTGCCGTCGTAGGCCTCCAGCACCTCGGTGAGCCATTCCAGCCGCTCGGTGATCCCTTGCGACCAGTCCGGACGCATGCCGAAGACCACCACGCGGCGGCCGGTGACCACCAGCAGCGCGGTGAGCCCGCCGGCAAAGACGAAGCGGTAGGCGGCGTCGATCACCGGCGCCCCGCGCGTGCCCGCTGCGAAGGTGTAGAGGCGCGATTGCAGCGGCCCGAAGGCGAGCGGCGGCGCCGGCTGGCCCGAGAGCAGCAGCCCGTCCGTTCCGGTCTCGTCGATGGCATCGAGCGTCTGCGCGTCGAACCGGGCGTTCCACACCTCCAGCACCCGCTCGACCGGGCTCACCAGGTTGCCGAGATCGATGGTCGAAGGGATGACGTGGATGCGGTGGTACCAGTCGGCCCCGAAGGCGGGCAGCAGAGCGCCGTTGACGCCGAGCCGCAGCTCGTCGACGGGCTGGGTGTCGAGTCGCGCGCCCGGACGCATGACCGAGCTCGCACTCTGGTCGAACGGAAAGGCGACCGGCACGCGCTCGGAGACCTCCGGCGAGCGCGACCAGGTCGGCGGCTCCTGGCGGGCGGCACCAGGCAGGATGGAACCGGGAAAGGTCGGCATGATCCGCTCAGGGGATGAGTCTCACGGCATAGCCGTGCAGGCCGCTCTTGCCGTTCTTGGAGTGGGCCGGAAAGGCCATCCACTGCTCGGCGCCCAACGCGAAGGCCTCCGCCGGCGCGTAGTGGGTGATGTTGAGATAGCGCAGGTGAGCGGTGTGGCCGAAGGGCGAGAAGAAGCCGGACGGCCGCGCCACGAACAGGTAGAACGGCAGCATCGGCGTCACGCCGTTCAAGGTGTTGGGCACGTGCCCCCACCAGTAGCGCGCCAGACTGTCGCGCGGCGTGCCCGTGCCCCGTTCCCACAGCGCCTTGGCGCGCTTGCCGGTGAGCGCCCAGTCCTTGCAGACCGAGTGCCAGTCGGTGGCGCCGTCCACCTCGGCGAGAACGAAGTTCGCGCCGCCGTAGTACTTGTAATCGTTGAACGGCAGGCCGAAGTGCCGGTCGTGGTCGTAGCCGAAGACATAGTCGTTGAAGCCGCTGTACGTATAGGTGTAGGCGTCCGGGCCGAACGCGCCCGACACGAACGCCCCGCCGCCGTAGCTGCCGAACTTCGTGAGATCCCCGAAGGCGAGATGGTGATAGACGCCGGGCGAGACCTCGGCGACGAGCATGATCAGTTCGGGCGTGGCGGCCGAGAGTAGGTGGTAGGTGTTGGCGGTGCCCACCTCGAACAGGCCGCAGGCTTCGGCGCGGTAGCTCGTGGTGTTGCTCACGTAGCTGGCGTTGACGATCGATTCGGGTTGATCCCACCAGGGCTTGCCGGCATCGAATCCCGTCGAGCCGATCAGCCAGATGCCGGTGATGGTGTTGTAGCGTGTGGAGAGGCGCTCATTCACCGCGGAGCGCAGATGGACGTAGAGCCCGCCCTTGGCGAGCGACAGGGTCTGCCCGGTGCCGTCTGGGGCCCAGCGTAGCTGGGTCCAGCCGTTGGCCACCGCGAACACGCGCAGGGCGTCGAGCAGCTGATCGGGGTTGGCGGAGGTACCAGTCTGGTAGGCCATGGTCGGTCACGAAAGGCGCAGCGCCCAGTAGTCGCGCACGCTGGTGCGATACACGTTCTGCACCACGAGGTGGTCCACGCCGCCCACCGTGATCAGGTTCTCGGCGGCGTTGTTGAACCCGGAGACGTGATAGATGCCTTCCAGCTCGCCGAAGAGGTCGTGATCGGTGCCGGAGTTGTTCTGCGTGAGCACCACGGGCGAGAGCACGTAGGTGCCGTCCGGCGCCTCGCGCAGGTTGTCGAGGTAGGTGTAGTTCGTCGGCCAGACCGGGCGCGGCCCGTCGTAGCGATACTCGGACGACGAGTAGGCGAGGTTCTGGAACGGCAGCCAGGCGCCCGAGGGGCCGCGCAGCATGCAGGCGGTGTTGGCGTTGTTCTGTCCATCCTCGCCCGGGTCGACGAAATGGCGGTGGTTGGGCGAGGTCACGCTGTAGTTGCGGCCCCGCTGGCCGGTCATCGAGCCGCCGACGAGCAGCGGGTACGGGTACTGACCCGGCGTCGCGTAGGGCAGGACGAAGCCCAGGTGCGCCGCCTGGTAGACGGTCGAGATCTTCGCCACCACCACGGCACGTCGGCCGTTGGCCACGAACCAGTACGGGATCGCCGTGTTCCAGAGCGACATCATCGGCAGCCAGCCGCTGATTGCGCCCGGTTGCGCATAGAAGTCGTTGGCCGGATTGAAGCCGATGAAGCCGTTCAGGTCCCACATGTAGTAGCCGGCCGTGGCGTTCTCGTAGGCCCGGATGCCGCAGTAGATCTCCTCGGCACCGGCCAGGCCGGGCGCTTTGAGGATGAGCTCTTTCGTGGCGGCGTCCGTCGTCCAGTGCAGCGCCTGCCACTGCTGGCCCGCGGCGACCAGATTCGGGTGAGTGGTGAGGAAGGCATGGAAGCGGTCCAGCAGATCGCGGTAATCGCTGGCCGTGCCGATTTCGAACGCCATTTACGCAAGCACCTGTCTGACGGCTCCCGCATTGCGTTGCAGGATGTTGAGGATGGTCTTCTCGCCCGCGGACGAGTTGAGGTAGTCGGCGGCCATCGCCGGGTCGATCACGTTGACGATGCGCACCGCCTGGCCCTGCGGTTGCGGTGGCGGCGCCTCGGGCACCAGCCCGCCGGCGGCGAAGGCGAGCCGGGGCCCCTGGATGCGCGGTCCGCCTTCGATGCCGTTGATCGCCTCCAGGAATGCCACGCCCACGCGCTTCACGGCGGCGGCATTGACTACGTACTCGCCGGCGGAGAGTCGTGCCGGGATCGAGTCGCTGGTGGAGGTGCCCGGGCCGGTGACGTAGCCGCCGCCGGCGAAGCCCTGAAACAACGACGAGACCAGCGATCCCAGGCTGAACCCGCCCGCGCCGCCGCCCCCGAACAGGCTGCCGAACAGCGCCTCGGCGAGCTTCTGCGAGGCGATGCGGTTGATGGCGGCGAGTACCGAGCGGGCGAAGTCGGCGAAGGCGTCCTTGGCCGATTTGGCGCCGCTGCCGATGGCCTCGAACATCTGCGCGAAGCCGTCCTGCACCGCCCCGTCGATGGCGACCGCCACGTCGTCCACCACGAGCTTCACCTGCGCGATCTCGTTCTTCCAGGCCTGCACGCGCGCCGCCGCCTCGGGGCCGATGGCCGCGGCGGCGGCCTCCAGTTGTGGCAACAGTCCTTCCAGCGCCGCCCCGGTCTCCCGGTGCAGCGCGAGGATCTGCTGGCGGGCCTGGGATTCCGTGAGCAGCCCCGACTGGCGCTGCAGGTTGATCGACTCCTCGGATGCACGCATCCGGGCGAGCGCGTCGTTGAACTGGCGCTCGTAGTCGGCGAGATCGGCGGCCGCCGACTTGACGTCGATGAGGCGCCCGACCGTGGCCACGCCTTCGGTGTCGCCCTCGGCACGCAGCCGCTCGATCAGCGTCTGGTACTGCCGCTCGATCGCCGCGCGTCGATCCTGGCTGGTCGCCGCCCCGGTGAGGTCGAGCAGTTCGTCGCGCACCTTGGCAAGCTCCTCGCGCAGCTCGCGCTCGTCCTGGGCGGCCTTGCGGGCATTGGCGACCTCGACGTCCGCGCGCTTGTTGTTGAGGACGGTGAGCTCCGCTTCGAGCTTGGCGACCTCGGCTTTCGCCTTGAGGCGTGCCGGTTCGTCCTTGCCGGTCTCTTGCAGGCGCTGCTGCTCCGCGAGCGAGACCTGCACGCGCCGGATCTCCGCATCGATCTCCTGCTGCTCGATCCGGGTCTTGGCGGCGTAGTAGTCCTTGAGCGAGATCAGCCGGTCTTCGAGGGAGGCATCCAATGCCCGCGCCTGACGGTCCAACGCGTCCTTGAGGAGCTTGAATTCGGTCTCGGCCTGGGCCTGCACGAGGGCGAGCTTCGCTGCTTCGCCTCCCTTGTCGGGGGCGGACAAGGCCTGCGGCTGCGGACGGCCGAAGACGCCCGGCTGGGTTGGCTCGGGGCGGATGCGCCGGGCGATGGCTTGCGCGGCCTCCCCGACGTAGTCGCGGGTGACGGCGTCGCGCACGGCTCCAGCCAACTCCTTCCCGAAATCCCGCACCTCGCCGAGCTGGCGGCCGAGTGCTGCGCGCAGCGCCTGCATCGAAAAGTCGCCGCTGAAGGCCGCTGCCACGTCCTGGCCCAAGGCCTTCGCCAGCTCTCCGATGTCGGAAAAGGCGCTACGAAAGCGCTCGACCAGGAAGGCGGCCGTGATGCCGACGACGCTGCCGATGGCGTTGAACGCGCCGATGACGACATTGACCATCGCGCGGACCGCCGTGCCGATGGCGTTCAGCGCGGCGACCATCGCCGCGCGCACGCGGGCCCAGGAGAGATCGTTGGTGCCGACCAGCCTTCCTAAGGCGCTGACGACTTCCCCGACCTTCTCGACGACCAGGTTCCAGGCGGCGGCGACGATCTGCTTGATCGAGGCGGTCCTGCCGCCGAACTCGACCACGGCGTCGCGCGCCGAATAGAGTGCGCCCGCGAGCAGCCCCGCGGCGGTCACGATGACGCCGATGGGCCCGCCCAGGAGCGCGAGCACCCCGCGCAACAGACCCGCGGCGCGACCGAGCAGGGACGTGGACGCTACTGCCTGAGCCACGGCACCGGAAGCAGCGGTGGCTTGCAGCCGGGCCTTGGCCGCATCCGCGACCAGCGCGCCGGTGGCAAGCCCTTGCGCACGTGCCTGAGCCAGGGCGGCATCGGCGAGCCGCACCCGGGCGAGCGCCTCGGCTTCCAGCGTGCGCAGGTTGGCCAGGCGCGCGGCCGCTTCCGCCCGGGCGGCGGCAACACTGGTCGCGAAGGCGCCTGCCATCCGCCCGAAGGCGGCGACCAGCACGACACCGGCCAGGTCGATCAGCAGCTCGAGATGCCGGGCGACGAACTGGATCGCCTGCGCCAGTCCCGCCGTCAGACCCGAGCTCGCGTCGCGTTCGCCAAAGGCCCGCTGGAAGGCGTTCTTCAGGCGGGTGAGCGCACCCGACACCGTATCGGGGAGGCTCGCGTACTCCTCGGCGAGGCGCGCCCGCTCCTTCAGCAAGGCGTCGAGCACGGCCTTCGAGGTGATCTTGCCTTCCTGGGCCAGGGCTCGCAGTGAGCCGAGCGGCACGCCCATGCCGTCGGCGATGGCCTGCGCCAGGCGCGGCGTCTGCTCGATGACGGAATTGAACTCCTCACCGCGCAGCTGGCCCGAGGCGAAGGCCTGCCCCAGCTGCAGCAGGGCACCGGCCGCCGCGTCGCTGGATGCGCCGGAGAGCGACACGGCCTGCCCGATGGCGTCGGTAGCCGCCAGCACGTCCGCCTGCGAACGCCCCAACGCCTGCACCGAGGGTGCGAGCCGCGCATAGAGGGTGATGGTCTCTGCCAGGGGCGCGCGGTTTTTCTGGGCGATCTCGAAGAGGGCCGCGTCGGCGCGGTTGAACTCCTCTTGCGAGGTGACCGCGAGCTTGAGGCGCGCCTGCAGGTTCTTGTACTGGTCGGCGACCTCGACCAGTTCGCGCACCCCCAGCCCAAGGCCGATCGCGCCGCCGATGCGTGAGAGTACCTGGCCGACCTGGGCGGCTTCGCCGCGCAGGCGGGCGAGATTTCCCTGTACGGACTGGAAGGCCCGTCGCGTCTCATCGACGGCGGTGATGAGGATCTGGGCACGGTTACCGGCCACGTTCAAACCTTCGACATTGCTTTACGGATGGCCGCCGTCAGGCGGGGAAGATCGCCTCGCACCGAGCGGGCGAGGTCGAACCGTTTTCTCAAGCTCACGCGTCGCACGAGCACGGCGATGGGAATCTCCTGGCCGCGCCGCACGCGCCTGGCGCCGGTGCGCTCCCGCTCGGCACGACGAAAGCGCGCGAGCGGCCGGGCGTTCTCGGCGATGTTCTCGGCCATCAGGATCTGCCGGCCGTTCTTCTCGATGAAGAAGGCATTGCCGGAGCGCATCAGGGCATCGATCACCCGAGCGAACGCCTTGCGCCCGATGCGCCGGTGCTGCGGCAGCAGCGGGACGAGCATCCGCCCCCGGATCGTTCCGCCCTGTTCGTGGATACCCAGCCAGGGCACTTTCGAGCCGATGTAGAGGGCCGGGAATTCCTTGGCCTTGCGGTCGAACACCTTGGCGTGCATCGAGCGGAGGAACTTCGGCTTCACGACCTTGAAACCGGCGCGCATTTCGCCCCGCGCCCGCTCGGCCATCACCTTGCCGGTGTCGCGCATCGCGCGGGCCACGGCGGTGTGGATCGCCTTGCGGGTGTCGCCCTGCCAGGCGCTGAAGCGCCGCCGATCCAGCAAGCCCTCAGCGACCAGATCGATCTTCATCACGCATGCCCCGATGGAGTTCGGTCTGGAGTTCACGGATGCCGTCGCGACTGCCCTGGGCGGCAGCGGTCATGACGGCAAGCCGGGTGGCGAGCCGTTCGTGTTCGAGGCGGCGATCGGCGGCGAGGAAGGCGTTCAGCTGGCCCAACGTGTAGCCGAGGATGTCCGGGTAGCGGTGACCGCCCCGTATCAGGCGGGCGATGGCGTCAGCCCAGCCAGACGGCCGTTCAGACGCTGCGCCAGATCGCCGACTTTCGGCGCGATCCGGCGCACGAAAAAATCCGCGTTCACCTCGAACACGGTCGCCGCCAGGGTGATGGCATCGTCGAGAGCCAGCGCGTCCACCCACTCGCGCGGTTGGCGGCTGGCGATCGCCAACCCGGTGAGCAAGGCATCGCCGTGGTCCGAGAGCAAGGCGAGCCAGTCCGGCTCGCCCGCCAGTCGTTGCGCGAAGGGCTGCACGGCCTTGAGCATCGCCGGCAGCTCGCCGAGCACCAGCGGGCTGATCGCGAGGCGTTGGCCGGCCAGATCCACAACTTGAGGCTGCGGCACGAGAACATCCAGATCGGAAGCACTCATCGTCATCCCCTCACAGCAGCACGACGCGGCCGAACTGGCCGAGGTCGCCGGCGGCGGGCTTGAGCGTGTCGGCCAGCACCTGGCCCGAAAGCTCGAACTTCAGCAGCTCGTCGGTGATGACCGAGAGCTCCTTGGCCGGATTGATGGCCACGCGGTAGAGATCGATCACCACCTCGCGGTTGCCGTCGGCGGTATTGAGTCCCTCGAAGCGCACCCAGCGCTCGGGCAGCGGCTGGGTGAACATCGCGGTGACCGAGGCCGTGCCGTAGGCGTAGTCGACCTTGAAGGGCTCGACGTAGGGTCCGCCGGTGGTGGCGTCGAGGATCACCAGCGAGCCGTGCTTGGCGTTCACCGAGTACTGCGCGGCCGGCAGAATCTTGGGGGTGGCGCTGGAGTCCTTTACCACCACCGACGAGACGTCCTGCTTGGCGAGCAGGTAGAGGCTGCCGGGAGTGACCGGGTTCGGCAGCGCCTCGGCGGTGACCGTGCCCGGGGTCTGGGCGGTGGTGGCGCCGTAGAGGGCGAGCGCCAGGTTGGTCGCGATGAGCTCCTCCAGCGTGCAGGCGAACTCGCCCTTCTTGGTCTTGATGAGCTGCAGGTCGGTGAGGCGCTGGCCGCTCACCGACTCCTGGTGCTCCAGGGTCTCCACCGAGAGGGAGACCTTGAGTTCGGGCACGTTGCCCACGTAGGCCAACCCCTGCGGGTTGCCGAGTGCGTCGCGGGCGCCGATGTAGACGCGCCCCTGTCCGGAAAAGTAAGGCATGGTCAGTCTCCTTTACGGGTCTTGATCGGGGTCTGGGGTTGGGGGTCGGCCGGCCGCGCGGCTCCGCGCTCGATCAGCCCCCGCGCGGTCCCGCGCTCGATCAACCATTCCGCCGCTGCCTCGTCGAGATCGAGGATCTCGCCGGGGGCGTGGAGTCGGCCGGCGTGGGTGTGTGGTTCGATGAGTTCGATGTGCATGGTGACTATCCTTTTTGGGTGAGGTCGGAGGCCAGGGTGCGGTAGCGGATCTCGTAGCGCGCGGGCACGGCCAGGGCTTGGCTGTCTGCGTCCTCCGCGTCCCACTCGCAGTCGATCTCGCGCACGCCCAGGGCCAGCCCGCCGAGGCTCGGCTCGGCCATGAGCGCGCCGTGCGCCGCGACGATGAGCGCGTCGGCCACGTCGAAGGCGTCGCCTTCGCGCGCGAGCGCGACCAGCCTCAGCGTCAGGGCACGCTCACACCGGTCGTTCGCTTGCGCGAGGACTTGATCGCCTTCGATGAACAGGAGGATCGCGGGGCTCGCCTCGCGCGGGAGCGGCACGGTGGGCTGGCGATGCAGCGGCGTCGGTGCGATCGCGGGACCGATACGCGCCACGACCGCCCGGACCAGGCGCTCGCGGACGGAGGACGTCATAGCCGGGTCAGCTTGGCCTGCATCTCGGAGCCGTCGCGCAGCTGGCGGACCTCGCGCACCCGATACGGGCTTCCTGCGATCTCCACCGTGTCGCCGGCGGCGAGGGTGAGCCAGGCGCTCGGGTACTCGAGGTGGTAGTCGCGGTTCAGTGCGAGCCCGTCGAGCGCCAGCTCGTCCGGGGCGCTGAAGACGCACTGCACCGTGAGCGAACCCACCATGACGTCGGTGAGCAGCCCGGCGCGGCCGGCGGCCTCGTAGAGATCCGTCACCTGCGCCATCACGCTGCCGTCAGCTTCACCAGCACGCCGGGCCGGTGGCACATGGGCAGCGGGTTGCTCTGGGTGTGCAGGTCGGTGCCGCGGTCGAACTTGCGCGGCTCCTGCTTGGCGTAGAGCGGCAGGCCCAGGGTGTTGACCGTCTCGTTGAAGTCGGCGGGCGCGACGTAGGTGGCGAAGGTGTCGACGGTGCCGAGCGGGAAGCAGTGGGCCTCGCCCGCGGCGATGAAGCGGCGCGCGTTGCCGTTGGCGTCGGTGGCCTGGCCCCGGTACTCCTCGAAGGTGATGCCGGCGAAGACGAAGCCCGCGCGCACGTCGTTGATCAGGATCGCGCCCTGTTGCCACTGCGCGTAGGCCTCCTTGACCGACTTGTGGCCGGTGAGCGCTCGGAAGAACTCGGGCGAACAGAGGACGTGCACGCCGGTCATGAACTCGCCCTTCAGGTTCTCCTCGATGTGGGCCAGCACCTCGTAGCAGTGGCCCTTGACGTCGCTCGCGGCATTGGCCAGATCGAAGGCGATGGTGGTGGGCCTGAGATCGAACTCGTCGAACAGGTCGTAGATCGTGCTGCCGTCGGCGTCCAGGATCTGGCCCTTGAGTGCGCCCATACGCAGGTGTTCGAGGGTGATCGCGTGCTTGTTGCGCATGGTCTCCAGATGCCGTGCCAGCACGCCCGCGACGGCCTCCATCTCCGTCTCCGAGCCGAAGGCCCGGATGCCCTGGACCTCCTCGGGCAGCACCACGTCGTCGTGCGGGATGTGCGGGACGACGAAGGAACGCAAGGAGCGCTGGCCGCGTTCGCCCACCGTGCCCGGCGAGCCGGGCGGCCGGGTGGGCAGCAGGTTCAGGCGCCCGGCGTACTCCTCGATGACGACCTGGCGCGTGCGCACGGGCTTGGCCGGAAACAGGTTCAAGGCTTCCAGCCGCCCGTAGCGGTTGGGGATCAGGTTGATGGCGGCGGTCAGGCTCGCCATCGAGAAGCCGGGGGAGTCGAAGGGGTTGAGCATGGGGGTCTCCAAACGACAGAACCCGCCAGCGGCGGGTTCTGAACAGGGGGCTCGATGAGTACTCGATCAGGCGCTGTCGCGCACCACGATGCCGCGCGCTTCGAGCTGGGCGATCGCAGCGAGCTGCTGCGCGGTGGTGATCCCCGCGGGCCAGACCAGTGCGTTTCGCGCGACGATGGCGTGGCGGGCGATCAGGATCGCGTCCTCCCGGTCGATCAGCGTCGCATCCACGGCCAGCGCGAGCACGCCCACGGCGACATCGCTGCCGTCGCCGGCGGCGGGGTCGAGGGCCTTGAGCTTGGCCGTGGCCGTCTCGCGGCCGACCACGGCGCCGAGCGGCAGGTTCTGCCCGGCGGCCACGGTCGCCTGCTCGCGCGAATACAGGTTCGGCGCCTCGTACTTCAGCAGGTCGCCGAGGGTGGGGGCTTGGGTGAGCGTGGGCATGGTTCACTCCCGGGTCACGAGTTTCTTCACGGCGGCGACCACGGGCGAGGCGGCCGGATCGGCGCCGGGGGCGGCCCAATCGTTGGGCGCGTGGGTCGAGCGCACGGCCGACTCCATGCTGTGGGCGGCGCGCGCCTCGATCAGGGCGCGGCGCACCTCGGCTTCGGTGCGGCCGGCGGCGATGAACTCGGCGGCACGCTCGGGGCAGCCGGCGAGCAGACACAGTTCCGCGATCGCTTGCGCGGACTGCGCCACTTCGCGGCGGGCCTCGGCCACCAGGGCGGCGGCTTCATCCACGCCGAGCGTCTCGGACGGGGTGTCGGTCATGGTGGGGGTTCCTCGGAGAACGGTCGCCTTCCCGGTCGGGGCTTGGCGCGGCGGGGAAGACGGACGCCGCGTGGCAGAAAGATGTCGGTCGAACTCGGCGAGCACCGCGGGGAGCGTGGCCACCCTGTCGGCCAGCCCCGTCTCGACGGCCTGCGGGCCGAAGAAGAGCGCGGCCTCGGTCGCGCGCACCGCGTCCTCGGGCAGGCCGCGCATCGCCGCCACGTGCGCGACGAAGAGCGCGTGGAGCCGGTCCACCTCGGCCTGCAGCGCCGCGCGGGCGGCATCGTGTAGCGGCTCGTGCGGCGAGTAGTCGTTCTTGCGCTCGCCCGCGGTGATCGCGGTGTAGCGGTAGCCGTCTTGGGCGTCCTTGACCGACTGGTCGACGTGCAGCGCGATCACGCCGATCGAGCCCACGCCGCCGGTCTCGGTGACGAAGAGCCGCTCGGCGGCGCAACCGATGGCGTAAGCCGCGGAGAAGGCGGCGTCGTTGGCCACCGCCCAGACCGGCTTGAGGCCGGCCGCCTCGCGCACGCGGCGTGCGAGCTCGAAGCACCCGCCGGTCTCGCCGCCGGGTGAGTCGATGTCGAGCACGATGCCGGCAACCAGAGGGTCGCCAAGGGCTGCCTCCAGCCGCGCGCCGATCTCGGCGTAGCTCGTCAGCCCCGAGGCCGCCTCCAGCCCCAGCGTGCGCTTGACCAGGGTGCCGTGGATCGGCAGGACCGCGATCGAGCTTGACGCAGACGCCGCAGGGTTCGGGGCCCTCGGCAGCGGCGGCGCGAGTGCGACGTCCGGCGCGGTGAGATGGAGGCGCTCGGAGAGCACCGCGAGGATCACGTCGAGCTTGGCGCGCTGGACGAGCAAGGGCGTGCCAAAGAGCCGGGAGGCGAGATGGGGCAGCATCGGTGTCAGTCCTGAAGTTCGGTGTCGGGCGCAGGTGTCGGCACCAGCCTCGATGCTTGGTCGTGCCGCGGATCCGAGTCGAAGACCAGCCCCAGTTCATCGGCGCGGGCGTTGTCCGCCGCGATCTCGCGGTCGATGTCCTCGGCGTCGTAGCCGTAGGCCGAGATCGCCTCCGAGCGGCTCATCAGCCCTGCGCGGATCGCGAGCTTGAGCGCGTTGAACTCCTTCAAGGGATCGACCCACTGCCAGCCCTGCGGGATCCACTTGGCGGCCTGGTACGCGCGCCGGCGGCGGGCGTAGCCGGGCAGGCTCAGCGCCCCTTCGAGCACGGCCTGCTCCATCCAGGCCCGCCACACCGGGCGGCACAGCTGGTGCACGATCACCCCGTGCTGGATGGCCTCGCAACGGCGGCGGAACTCCAGCAGCCCCGCGCGGATGGACGAGTAGTTCACCTGGGTGAGATCACCGGTGAGCATCTCGTAGGTGATGCCCATGGCGGCGGCCACCGCCCGGAACTGCTGGCGCATGAACTCGCCGTAGCTCGCGCCCACGTCGGCCGGCGCCGAGAACTTGATGTCCTCGCCCGGCTCCAGGATCTGCAAGGTGCCGGGTTCCAGCCCGGCCAGTGCCGCACCCTGGGCGTCCGGCAGCCCTTCGCCCATCAGGCTGTCCTCGGGCGCGAGCCGCGTGATGAAGCCGGCGAACATCGCCGCGGTCTTCTTGCGCACCAGTTCCGCGTCGTCGTACTGGTCGAGCTCGTGCAGCTTCACCAAGGCGCGGGCGAGCCAGGGCTCGCCGCGGATCTGCCCCGGGCGCAGCGGACGGAACAGGTGGATGACCTCGTCCGCCGGCACGCGCACGGTCTCCATGCCGCTAGTGCCGGACATCGGCGCCAGGCTTCCATCCCCAGGGTGCGAGCGGGTCAGGTGATAGGCCACGCGCCGCCCGAGCCGGTCGAACTCGATGCCGGCGCGGATGACGTGACCCGAGGGCAGGTCGCGGTTGAGCGTCGTCGGCAGGTGTTCGGGCTCCAGCACCTGCAGCTGCAGGCCCACCGGCAGACCGTCCTCCGGGCGGCGCCAGCGCAGGCGCACCAGCGCCTCGCCGCCTTCGAGCATCGCGCGGCAGGCCAGCGCCTGCAGGCCGTAGAAGTCGGTGAGTCCTGCGGCGTCGGCCTCCTCCACCCAGTCCCACCATAACGCGTGGATGGCCTCGCGCACGGCCGCATCAGTCACCATGCTCTGCGGCTTGATGCCGGTGCCGATGGCATTCGCCACGAAGGCCTCGATGCCTGCGGCCGCCCAGGCGTTGCGCCGCGCGAGATCGCGGCTCTTGGCGCGCAGCTCGCCCTGGGTGGAGGCGAGCGCCGCGACCGCCCCGGGGTTGCCGACCTGCCAGGCCACGGCCCTACGGCCGCCGCCCACGCCGTCGTAGGTTGGGCTCGTGCCGAGCAGCCGGCGCTTGAGGGTATGCCACCAGCCCATCACGTCCCCTTGGTCGTGTGAAGGCGGATCTGCCGCGGTGCGCCGGGCCACAGCCCCGTGGCCACGGCCTGCTCGAAGAGGTCGCGTTTCACCTGGCGAATAGCAGCTTGCAGTTCCTCCACGCTGCGGTACTCGACCGTCTTGTCGCCGAAGCTCACGCGCTTCTCGCCCTTGGCGAGTGCGGCTTGCAGGGCCTCGAGGTCGGCTTGGGTGTAGGCCATCAGCGGTAGACCACAAGGTCGATCTCGGGGGAGTCGGCGAAGGACGCCGCGGTGGTCGCGCAGCCCACATCGACGTGCGTCGGCGTCTTCTCGTCGGCGGTCGCGCGCACGATCAGCAGCCGCTGCGTGCCGGTGTTGGTGCTGCTGCGGGCCACGCCCACCCAGGCATAGTTCGCGTCCGGCAGCGGGCTGGCGAAGTGCACGCGGTAGCGCCCTGCGGCCAGCCGGGTGACCGAAGCGACGTTGTGCGCAGCACGCACGACGACCTGGTTGCCGACATAGCCGAAACACACCCAGGCGCGCGCCAGACCCGGGTGGTCGGCGCCGACCTTGACCTTGACCTCCCGCCCGATGCGGCCGGCCAAGGCGGCGATGCGCGCAGCCAGACTCATCAGAGCAGCGCCCCTTCGAAGATCGCGACGAAGTCGGTGTCGGTGTCGCCCACTTCCACGCTCGATGCGGCACCGATGTTGCTGCGCGCCTGGGCCTGCTCGGTAGCCGTCAGGGTCTGCGCCGCGTCGAAGCGCACGCGGTGGTTGACCGCGGCAAGCAGCGCGTCTAGGCCGCTGGTGCCGTCTTGCAGCAGCTGCTGGATCTCCAGCAGCGTGTCGTAGGCGGCATCGGCCCCGCCCAGGATCTCGGCCTTGAGCGTGTCGAGCAGCGTGACGATCTTGCTTGACGAGTAGGTGCTGGTGGTGGCGACCTGGGTGTCGTCGATCGCTCCCGAGGCCACCACCGCGGCCTTCAGCTCGTTGATGGCCGCCACCAGACTGGACTTGTCGGTGGTGGTGAGGTTGGCGAGATTGCCGGCCTTGGCGCGGACGTCGTTGAACTCCTGCGCGACGCGGATGACCAGGCTCTCGATGCGGGTGGTCAGTGACATAGCGTCTCCTCGTCAGGACAGCCAGCGGCTCTTGATCACGCGCCGGCCGGTGTTGCGGTTGCCAGAAACACCCAGGCCACCTCGATGGGTGGCCTCGGTGATCGATTCAGTAGGTGTTTCAAGGGCTGGCGGACTGGCCAGCCCCAGTTGCCGCTCCAGTTCGCGCCAGTGGCGCTCCTCGAAGCGGTCGAGACCGCTCGCTGCCGCGGCGGCGCGGGCGTACACGTAGCAGTCCAGCGCCTCGTTGCGCTCGCGTAGCTTCTGCCACTCGCGCACCGGAAAACCATTCCTGTCGCGGCGGGTGATCAGTTGCTCGGCGCAGAGCTGCTGGATGAACTCGGCGTCGATCTTGGGCAGGTGGACGAATCCGGCCGGGTAGGTCACCGTCACGCCGTCGTCGGCCACCTCCGCGCTCTGGCGCAGGTGGTTGTAGAACTCCAGCTTGGCGAGCCCCACCGCGACCGCATACACCTTGATGCCCCGGCGCAGCTTCTTGCCCGCCTGCGAGACATCGACCGCCGTCGGTGTGCCGATCAGGGCTGCGCCCCCCATCGAACCCGTCCGCACGCCCTTGACCGCCATCACCCGCGCGTCGCGGCAGGCGCGCACGAAGGCGTAGGCCTCCTGTGTCGCAAAGCCGGTGTCCAGCGCCAAGCGGGCCAGCGGCATGGCCGCGCCCGAGGCATGGGTCCAGGTCTCGGCGAGCATCCCGCCCAGCGCCTTCCACACCGCATCCCGTGCGGTGTCGCCCATCAGCACCCGGTGCTCGATGAGCCAGGCCTCCTTGCCACGCCCGAAGGCCCAGACCGAGACCTCGATGCGGTCCTTCTGCACGTCGGCGCCGGCGGTGAGCAGCAGGCCGCCTGCGGGAATGGTGCCGATGGCATAGTCCTCGCGGCGCTCCAGCAGGCGTTGCCAGTCGGGCGCTTCGCCCTCCTCGACCCAGGTCTCGCCGAGCTCGGTGTTCTTGAAAGTCTTGATGGCAGCGGCCGATCCCGACTCTTTACTGACGGCGGCTTCCCACGCAGCGGCGATCTCGCACCAGGCGCGCCAGCCCAGCGGGCTGTACAGCGACGACAGATGAAACCCCGCCGTCTTGCCCGAGCCTTCCGCCGTCGCGCGCCACTCGCCGTGCTCCAGCATCCAGGTCTTGTGGTGCTCGGCGATCGCCGTCTCGCACGATTCGCAGACGTAGGCCGCCGTCTCGGGCCGGCCCTTCTCCCAACGCAGTTGCTCGAAGCGCAGCCACTGCCGGTGCGAGCAATGCGGGCAGGGCACGAAGTAGCGGCGCTGGTCGCTGGCCTCGTACTCACGCTCGATGGCCGAGGCGCCCGCGATCGTCGGCGTCGAGACGATGAAGATCTTGCGCCGCGCAAAGGTGCGCGTGCGCGCCTCAGCGAGCGAGATCGCATCGCCCTCCCCCTCGACATCGAGCGGGTAGGCGTCCACCTCGTCGAGAAAGAGATAGCGCACCGGCATCGAGCGCAGGCCCACCGCGCTGTTCGCGCCGGTCATCACCAGCACGCCGCCACGAAACTCCTTGGCGAGGATGGTGTTGCCCGAGTCGCGCGAACGCGCCGGAGCGATGAGTTCGCAGAGCACCGGCGACTCCTCGATCAGCGGGTCGATGCGCTGCTTGGAGTTGCGCTTGGCCATCTCCACGGTGGGCCACACCGCCATCATCGGCCCGGGGGCGTGGTGGATCACGTAGCCGATCCAGTTCGAGCCGGTCTCGGTCGCGCCCACCTGCGCGCCCTTCATGAACACCACGCGCTCGACGGGCGAGGTCGGCGACAGGCAGTCCATGATCGCCTTCAGATACGGCGTGCGGCTGGTGCGCCAGCGCCCCGGCTCGCTCGAGGCCTTGCTCGACAGCACCCGGTGACGGTCGGCCCATTCGGAGACGGTGAGCAGCGGGTCCGGCGTGAGGCCCTCGCGCCAAGCGCGCTCGATGACGTCCCAGCCCTCATAGGCGAACTCGTCCATCAATCGACCCGAACCTTGAGTTCCCCGAGCTCGGCGAGGTGCTCGCGCACGGCGGCATCCAGGGCCACGTGCAGGGTGTGGGCCTCCACGCCGAGCCGGGCCGCCATCTGCGCCGAGATCCGCGCCGGCCAGTTGAGCCAAGCGTCGCGCTCCGTACGGGCGAGCTTGAACACATGCGCGATGGCCTGGTGGCGATCGACCAGTTCGCCCTTGAGGCGGGCCAGCCGCACCTTGTTGGTCTGCGCCTTGACCACCTCGTTGACCGTGCGCGCCTGCACGAGCGTGGTGCCGCCTGCGGGCAGGCCGGTGGCGAGGTTGGGGGCCGGATCCCCCGCCACCCGCACCTTCACGGTCCGGGAGCCCGTTCCCGCCTTCGGCGGCTCGGAGTTCCGGGTCCAGTCGCGGTCGGCCCGGTCTGGGTCGATGGTGCCGTCCGCCTCGGGCGTGATGCGTCCGGTGCGGATGGCCTTGTGTACGGCGGTGTCCGATACCCCACGGTGGCGGGCGTAGGCGCGAATCGACAGTCCCATGGTCTCCATCAAGCATTGGCGCCGTCCCGCTCGGATTCCGCTTGGCTTCGCTCGGGAACAGCGCGTTCATGTCATCACCATCAACGACACCCCGAGGAGAAGCACATGACCGAGCAAGCCGAAAAGGACATCGACCGGCAACTGCAGCAGATCGCGCTGGATCACCTGTTCATCGACACCCTGGAAACGCGCAACAGCGACCGGCTGGACTTCCACGAGGTCAGCGTCTGGGCCGTCAAGAGCGCCTTGATGGCCGCCTACCAGGCAGGCCGGCAGGCCGCGCGACAGGGCTGAGAAAGCAGCGGAAAGCGCTTGGCTTCTCCAGAGAACAGCGCGTTCATGACCACACCATCAACCATCACGAAGGAGCATCAGATGAGCACCATCCAACTCACCCCCGCCCAGCACGCCATCCTGGCGTACGCCGTCGAGCACACCGGTGGCAAGATCGAGTGGTTCCCCGACAACGTGAAAGGCGGCGCCCGCAAGAAGGTGCTGGACGGCCTCTGCAATCGGGCCCTGATCACCACCGACGGCACCGACTGGTCCGTCGCCGCCGAGGGTTACGAAGCCCTGGGGCGCCCGCGTCCCGCGCCGGCGCCGGTGGAGGCAGATGCGGATCTCGAGGCGGAGGTCGCAGCCGCCGAAGCCACCTGGGCACCGCAGCGCGCCGAGACCAAGCCCCGCACCCGCGAAAACGAGCGCAGCGAAGTTTCGCGAGGCGAAGCCGAGAGGGTGCGAAGCACCCGGCAAAACAGCAAGCAGGCCCAAGTCATCGCGATGCTCCGGCGCCCGGAGGGCGCGACGGTGCGTCAGATCTGCGAACTCACCGGCTGGCAGGCGCACACGGTGCGCGGCACCTTCGCCAACGCCTTCAAGAAGAAGCTGGGGCTGACCATCACCTCGGACAAGCCCGAGGGCGGCGAGCGCATCTACCGGATCGCGTGATTCGATCGGAATGGGAAGCCAAGCAGAAAACGCTTGGCTTCCCGCGCCGGCAGCGCGTTCATACGGGTGTCGCAACCATCCACGCCAAGGAGCACAGCATGAAACCCACCCGCGCCATCCTCACCCACAGCAACTACGACGCCGACGACTACGCCTACCTCACCGCCAAGGGCTGGAGCGATGACGAAATCCTGGCCCGCTGGAGCGAAGAGGCTGCGCACGGCAACGGACCCTGCCACTGGGAAAGCGCGTCGGCCCGCGCCAAGCTGGCCGCCGTAACCGGTCGCCAACAGACGACGCGAGATGATTGAGATTGAGCTTGGCTTCCTGATCGAACAGCGCGTTCATACGTGTGTCGCAACGATCAACGAAGGAGACAACGATGACCACAGCCAAAACGATCCCCGCCACCCGCAACGAAGCCTGGGGCTTCTGGGGCACGATGGACGCGCACGCGCAATCCGCCTGGCCCATCGCGATGAACGCCATCTCCGACGCCACGGGACAGCCCTTCGAAGCGGTGCGGGCCTTCCTCGACAGCCGCCACGGACGCCACTTCGCGGACGAAGTCCTCAACCGCAAGCATGCGGGCCATGCCCTCCACGACGCGATCCGCGCCGCCACCCGGCAGTGGATGGAATGGACCATCGGCCGCCAGACCAGCAAGGACTACGGTATCCCGCGCGGGCTTCCTTATCTGACCGGGTTCGTGATTCACTGCGCGATCGCCGACGAGTCGCTCGCCGCCTGATCGAAGGCCAGGCCATCCGCCTCGCGGGTGGCTTGCTGGCCCGTCCAGTCCTGCCAGCGCCGCACGATCACGTCCGCATACTTCGGGTCGAGTTCGATCAGGCGCGCCACGCGCCCGGCCTTCTCGGCGGCGATCAAGGTCGTGCCCGAGCCGCCGAAGGGGTCGAGCACCACGTCGCCGGGGCGGCTGGAGTTGCGGATGGCCCGCTCGACCAGATCCACCGGCTTCATGGTCGGGTGCAGGTCGTTCTTCTGCGGCTTCTTGATCTGCCAGACGTCGCCCTGGTCGCGGTCGCCGCACCAGTGGCGCGTCGCGCCTTCGGGCCAGCCGTAGAGGATCGGCTCGTACTGGCGCTGGTAGTCCGAGCGGCCCAGCGTGAAGGTGTTCTTGGCCCAGATGATGAAGGTCGACCAGTGCCCGCCGGCGGCGCGGAAGGCCGCTTGCAGCGTGTCCAGTTCGCTGGAGGACATGGCGACGTAGATCGCGCCTCGGGTGTGCGCCATGATCAGCGCCAGCGCATCAAAGAGGAAATCGTAGAAGCCTTCGCCCAGCGCATCGTTGAGGATGGGGCGGTGTTTGCCGCGCAGCTTGTCCTTCGCGCTGTTGGCGTAGTTCACGTTGTAGGGCGGATCGGTGAAGACCATGTCCGCCCGCTCGCCGTCCGGAAACAGGCGCGCGTAGGCCTCGGCGGTGGTCGCGTCGCCGCAGACCAGGCGGTGCGGCCCGAGCCGCCAGACGTCGCCCGGCTTGGACACCGACTCTTCCGGCATCTCCGGGACGGCGTCGTCCGCGGTCTGGCCCTCGTGCTCCGGTTCCTCACCAGCGAGCAGTTCGGCCAAGGCATCGGCATCGAAACCGGTCAGGTCGAGATCGAAGCCATCGTCCTGCAGCGCCTCCAGTTCGATGCGCAGCAGGGCATCGTCCCAGGTCGCGAGTTCCGCGAGCCGGTTGTCCGCGAGCACCAGGGCGCGGCGCTGGGTCGGCGTCAGGTGATCGAGCACCACCACCGGCACGGTGGCCAGACCCAGCTTACGCGCCGCGGCAAGCCGCCCATGGCCCGCGACCAGCACACCGTCGGCGCCGGTGAGAATGGGATTGACGAAGCCGAACTCCGCGATGGAGGCCGCGATCTGGGCGATCTGCTCGTCCGAGTGCTGGCGGGCGTTGCGCACGTAGGGCAG
>JAKAIB010000224.1 GCA_021814605.1 Pseudomonadota bacterium
CCGCAGGACGCCGACTTCATCGCCGTCGAGCGCGCCCTCGACCGCGGCGAACTGCTCGAGCAGGCTGCTGACATGCGCCAGGCGGCGATGATCGGCCTCGAGCGCGGCCCATTCGCCTTCCGCCGGGTTCAACCGGCCGAGTTCCTCGCATTGCCATTGCAGTCGCTCGCGCTCGTCCGCCAGCGTCGTCGCATCGGCCTGCGCCTGGTCGAGCGCGCGGCGGGCGTCGTGCCAGGCGGCCCAGGCCTGCGCCGTGGCCCGCGCCGCGTCGGCAGCACCGGCGTAGCCGTCGAGCAGCGCGGTGACCACGTCACGGCGCACCAGTCCCTGATAGGCATGCTGGCCGTGGATGTCGACCAGCATCTCGCCCGCCGCCTTGAGCTGCCCGGCGGTCGCCGGACTGCCGTTGATGAACCCACGCGAGCGCCCCTGCGCGTCGATCACCCGGCGCAGCAGCACAACATCGTCGCCGGCGTCGAAGCCCTGCTCGTCCAGCCAGGACCGCAGCGCCGGCGTCATGCCGAATTCGGCGCCGATCTCCGCCCGGGCGGCGCCGCTGCGCACGACGCCGGCATCGGCACGCTCGCCCAGTGCGAGCTTGAGCGCGTCGACCAGGATCGACTTGCCGGCGCCGGTCTCGCCGGTGAGCGCGGTGAATCCCGCCGCCAGTTCGATGTCGAGACTGGGGACGATGACGAAGTCGCGCAGGTGCAGGCGCTGCAGCATGGGGATCGGTCGGTCGGAACAGGATTCGTCGGGCACGGAGCGTGCCGGACTCAGGATTCGCCCGGGATTTCGTGCCAATGGAGTTTGCGGCGCAGCGTGGCGAAAAAGCTCCACCCCGGTGGATGCAGGAACACGCAGCGGTACGGCGCCGGACCGATGTGGATGCGGTCGCCGCCGATCAGTTCGGCGAAGGTCTGCATGTCGAAGTTGACGCTGACGTCGCGCTGCGACCCGATCTCGATGGTGATCGCGGCGTCGCCGGGCAGCACGATCGGCCGGTTCGACAGGGTGTGCGGCGCGATCGGCACCAGCACGACTCCGCCGACGCTGGGATGCAGGATCGGTCCGTACGCCGACATGGCGTAGGCGGTCGACCCGGTCGGCGTTGCGACAATCAAGCCATCGGCGCGCTGGACATACATGAAGCGCCCGTTGACGTCGACCTTGAGCTCGACCAGCCCCGACGCGCCGCTGCGGTTGACCACGATGTCGTTGACCGCGATCGCTCGGTAGATCGGCACCCCGGCGCGCTCGACCGTTCCGGCGAGCATCGCCCGCTCCTCGCGCTCGAAGCGGCCGGCCAGCATGGCGTCGAGGGCGTCCTCCCATTCGCGGTCCGCAATGTCGGTCATGAAGCCCACGCGGCCGGCGTTGATCCCCACGAGCGGAATGTTGAGCGGCGCCAGCCGACGCGCGGCGCCCAGCATGGTCCCGTCGCCACCGAGCACCACGGCCACCCAGCCGCCGCGCGCCGCGCGCAGCGGGAGATCGCGATTGGACAGCGCGGGGTAAGGCAGTTCGCTGTGCCGTGCCGTGTCCTCGTCGACGACGACCTCGACGCCTGCGCGGCTGAGGCGGGCAGCGATGTCGCCGAGCAGGCGCTGCGCCTGCGGCACCTGATATTTCCCGATCAGCAGAACCTGCTCGAAAACGGCTTCGGACATGAGGAGACGGAACGACCGGCGCCAGGGAATGCTCGGAGGCCGCGCCGATGAAGGTGTCAGGGTTGACCAATTACAGCACAGACGCGCGTCGGTCCGCTCTTAAAATCGCGCCATGGATGAACGCTCCCGCGTGTTGCTCAAGACTCTGATCGAGCGATACATCGCCGACGGACAGCCGGTCGGGTCGCGCACCCTGTCCCGGGCGTCGGGGCTCGAGTTGTCGGCGGCGACCATCCGCAACGTCATGGCCGATCTGGAGGACATGGGGCTGATCGCCAGCCCGCACACCTCGGCCGGCCGGATCCCGACTCCGCTCGGCTACCGCATGTTCGTCGACGCCATGCTCACCGCGCGGCAGCAGGCGCAGGCCGGTGACATCGAGCAGGTGCTGCAGCGCCAGATCGACACCGCGCCGCCGCAACAGGTGATGTCCCGGGCGGCGCAGCTGATGTCGAGCCTGTCGCACTTCGTCGGCGTCGTGCTCGCGCCGAAGCGGACGGGCGTGTTCCGCCACATCGAGTTCCTTCGCCTGAGCGAACACCGCATCCTGCTCATCATCGTCAGTCCGGAAGGCGACGTGCAGAACCGGGTGCTGCACTGGCCCCACCCGGCCAGCCAGAGCGAACTGAACGCGGCGACGAACTATCTCAACAGCCATTTTTCCGGCATGAGCTTCGAGCAGGTCGCCGAAGAGCTCGGGGGCGAGGTCGAGAACCTGCGCGCCGAACTCGTGGCGCTGATGCAGGCCGGCGTCGAGGTCGGCAGCCAGGCGATGAGCGAGACGCAGGACCAGGTGGTGATCGCCGGACAGCAGCAGCTGCTCGGCGTGGGCGACCTCGCGACCAACCTCGACAAGCTGCGGCAGCTGTTCGACCTGTTCGAGCAGAAGGTGCAGCTGCTCAAGCTGATGGATGCGTCGGCGCGGGCCGACGGCGTGCGCATCTACATCGGCGGAGAGAGCGAGGCCGTGCCGTTCGCCGAACTGTCGGTGATCACCGCACCGTTCGCCGCCGACGGCAAGGTCGTCGGGACGCTCGGGGTGATCGGGCCGACCCGGATGGCCTATGACCGCGTGATCCAGATCGTCGACATCACCTCCAAGCTGGTCGGCAACGCCCTGAGCCAGCGCTGAACACGGACCAGCGACAGTGCCCGCGCGCTGTCGCGCGCCGTGTGAAGGGCCTCGGCGCCGGTAAGCGCCATGCCTCCGAGCACCGGATCAGCGCACCAGCAGCACCGGCACCGTCGTGCCGGCGATCACCTTGGTCGCCACCGAACCCATCACGAATCCCTTCAAGGCCGAGCGGCCGTGGGTGCCCATCACCACCAGATCGGGCTGAAGGCGCCGCACCGCGGCCGCGATCTGATCCGCCGGGTCGCCGACGGCGCGCTGCGATTCGAACGCCAGGCCGGCGGCGCGCAGCACCTCCTCGGCCGGCTGCAGCGCGGCGGCGCTGCGATCGCCGTAATAGGCGTCGAGCGCTGCGCTGCCGAGCTGGCTCCGCGCCAGCGGCGTGCCCACCGGCACTTCGACATGGAGCAGCGTCACGCGAGGTTTTTGCGCTAGTCGCTCGGCATGCTGCACCAGGAACCGCGCTGCAAGCGCCGTATAGGCCGAACCGTCGACGGGAAGAAGGCAGTGCAGGGTCGTTCTGTCCATGCGGCGATTATGCCCCGAGGCGGGAGCGATACCGAAACCGGCCGCGGCACCACGCAGCCGGACGAAAAAAAGCCGCCCGAAGGCGGCTCCTGAAGCCTGTCTGAACAGCTCGCGCTGCTTAGAACTGGTGACGGAGGCCCAGGGCGAAGCCGCTGGAGCTCATGCCGTTGCTGCCCGCCGGCGCGCTGTTGTTGCCCGTCGCATCTTGCACCGCGGCGAACGTATTGGCGCCGTTCGTGATGTGCGCGTACGAGGTGTACAGGTTGGTGCGCTTGGACAGGGCGTAGGTGTAGCCGATCGCGTACTGCTTGCTGGTCGTGCCGGCCACGTCCTTGTTCTTCGCTTGGGTGTACGACCCCAGGATGGCGCCCGGGCCGACCGGAACGGTCACGCCCAGCATCCAGGCTTCCAGCTTGCCCGCATCGGTGCCATCGAGAGCGCTCAGCTTGTCTTGGGCATACATGCCGGCCAGCTTCGCCACGCCGAAGTCGTAGCTGCCAACGATCATCGAGTGCTTCGCAGCAGAGTTGCCGTTGTAGTAGTTGGCGCGCAGGTAGTCGGCGCTGACCCAGATCGGACCATTCTTGTAGCCGGCCTGCAGGTTGTACGCACCGGTCGTGCTCACGGTTCCGCCCGCGGGAGCAGCGTTGAGTCCATCATTGAAAATGTACGCGCCAGCAACGTGGAAGCCGCTGAAGTCCGGCGAAATGTACGCAATCGCCTGATTCACGCGGGCCGGGGCGCCGATGGTGCCGATGTTGCTGATGGTGCCGGTCAGGCCATAGCCGAACGGATCCACCGCAGCCTGGTCATCGAACGTCAGCGAGTAGATCCGGCCGGCAACCGCCGTACCGAAACCGCCCGTCAGGCCGACCATGCTGGTCCGGCCCATGAAACCGCCACCGGTGCAATATTGGTTGCTGCTGGCGCTGCCGGCGAACGTACCCGTCTTTTGCGCAGCGCTGCCGCCGTTGGCGCAGAAGCCGGTTTCGAGTTGGAACAGGGCCTTCAGACCGCCGCCCAGATCTTCCGTGCCCTTCAGGCCGATGCGCGAGCCGGACTGGATGCCGGTGCCGAGCTTGGTCACACTGCCGTTGCCGTTGCTGTAGTGGGCAACGCCCATGTCGACGATGCCATACAGCTGCACGCTGTCAGCTGCGTAGGCGGAGCCGGTGAGGGCACCGAGGACAGCCAGCGCGACGAGAGATTTTTTCATTTGGTGCATCTCCAGAAGATTGTTGGACAAAACGGGTAGCCATTGAGACTGACTTTGTTGCTTGGCAGGGCGACCCGACCAAGGCCGGGCACCGTACCCGCCAACTCCGGGATGGGAGTTGCTGTCATTTCAGCATCCTGGGCAGGTGCTGGCAAGGTTTGCCCCGGACGCCCGGCAAGATTGCTTCCGGCCTGTTGCGCACAGGCGACATGGCCGCGGGTCGCCCGTTTGCGGCGGACGACTGGCGCGGCATCTGCTGTGGATTGAGCAAATTCCGCGCCAGCGCTCGCAGCAGCCTCGGCCACTGCCCGGACCGGCGTCACTGTTGGTCGATGATCTCGACGCTGAATGTGATGTCCGCCGTCTTCTCCAGCATGGCGCTGGCCGAGCAGTACTTGGTATGCGACAGCTCGACGGCGCGGTGCACCATATCGGTGCGGAGGCCGTGACCTGTAATGGTGAAATGCATATGAATCCGGGTGAACACCTTCGGATCAGTGGGCGCCCGCTCGGCGTCCAGGCGCACGGTGCATCCCCGGACGTCCTGCCGCGCCTTCTTCAGGATGTAGACCACGTCGTAGGCGGTGCAACCGCCGGTGCCGGCGAGCACGGTTTCCATCGGACGCGGG
>JAKAIB010000225.1 GCA_021814605.1 Pseudomonadota bacterium
CAGCGTATTGTTGACGTGTCCGAGCGCGTCCATGTCGCCCCAGCGGATCGGGATCGTCATGGTGTGAGCCAGCGTCTTGTCCTGCGGAATATCGAAGCGCAGCGTCATGGCCGTCGCCTTCCGGTCAGGCGCCGAAGCCGTCGTCGGCGGTGACGATCGCGCCGTTGACCAGGCCGCTCTGGTCACTGGCCAGCAGCACGATCAGCGCGTCCAGATCCTCCGGCTTGCCCAGGCGCTTGCGCGGCAGCATCTGGATCAGCCGCTGCCCGGATTCGGTCTGCCAGTGGTGATGATTCATTCCGGTGTCGATATAGCCCGGGCAGAGCGCATTGGTGTTGATGCCGTACTTGCCCCACTCCAACGCCATCGCGCGTGTCATGTGGACCACCGCCGCCTTGCTCATCGCGTAGGCGCCGATCTTCGGAAACACCCGCAGCCCGGCGACCGACGCGATGTTGATGATCCGTCCGCCCGTCCACGTGCCGGGTGTCACGCCGAGCGACCGCGACACCATGCGCCGCGCCACCTCCTGCGCGACGAAGAACGCCCCACGGACATTGGTGTCGAACATTTCGTCGAACGCCTCCTGCGACACGTCAAGCAGGTTGCCCTGCGTCGCGACGCCGGCGTTGTTCACCAGGATGTCGATAGGCCCCATCTCGGTCTCGGCATGCGCGACGGCCGCCTTGATGCTCGGCTGATCGGTGACGTCGAGTTCGACCACATGCGCATCGCCGCCCTGCCCTTCGATCCGGGCGCGAAGTTCCTTCAGCGGCTCGGCGCGGCGACCAGCCAGCACCACGGCGGCGCCGGCTTGCGCCAGCACTTCGGCAAAACGCCAGCCCAGACCGCTGGATGCTCCCGTGACCAGCGCCACGCGCCCCGACAATTCAATTGAGTAAGCCATGCAATTCCCTGAAATTCCGTGCCCGGCCGCGCCCACGCAGGCGCGGCCCCGGCGGCCGCGAACGCTGCCGACGCACCGCATCGAACGATTCGCATCGACGGCTCACATAGTAGTAAGGTCACCGCCATCAGGTGTCGTCGCGCCGGCACGGCCGGGCGCGCGACGGGTGGAGGCCGCGCATGCGTGCCCGACTTGGGGCGAAACACAATCGTCGGCACGCATCGATCCCGCTGGAGGCCAAGCCATGCGCCGGCAACGACGGAAGATGCTTCAACGCTACCTGCTGTGGGAGAACGACTTCACGCTGACGGTCAACCGCATCAGCGTCATGCCGCCGCTGCGCTGGGTCTTCGCGACTGCCAGCCGGCTGGGCAACTGGAGCGGCTGGGCGCTCCTGTTGCTGCTGATGCTCGGCATGCTGGGGCGCCGGGCGGTGCTGCCGATCGGCTGGATGCTGCTCACGGCCGCAATCGGCATCGGGCTGTATTGGTCGATCAAACACTTGGCGGCGCGCCCGCGGCCAGGCGCGACCTGTTGCGGCCTGCGCCTGAGCGAGCCGCCGCTGGATCGCTTCAGCTTCCCGTCGGGACACGCGCTGCACGCGGTGAACTTCACCCTGCAGATCCTGTACTTCGCTCCGCGGCTGGGTTGGATCGCGATTCCGCTCGCCCTGTTGATCATGGCCTCGCGCCTCGTGCTCGGTCTGCACTACCTGTCCGACGTGGTGATCGGCGCGGTACTCGGCGTGCTGCTGGCGACGTCCTCGCTGGCGCTGCAGGTCGGGCTGTGAGCGATCCGACCCCGGCGACTGCGCCGTCGCTCGATGCCAAACCGGACGCCGGCCCGGCGGTTTGGGATAATCGGACACCATGTCCGAGCGCATCATTCCCATCGTCGATCACCGCTACGCCGCCAGCGTGCCGCAGGTTCCTCTCGACGCAGCGCTCGACCGGCGGCAACCGCTCGACCGGCTGCAGCGGCCGCTGCACGACCTGCGGATCTCGGTCACCGATCGCTGCAATTTCCGCTGCACCTATTGCATGCCGAAGGAAATCTTCGACAAGCATTATGAATTCCTGCGCCATGCCGACCTGCTCAGCTTCGAGGAAATCACCCGGGCGGCGCGGGTGTTCATCGACCTGGGCGTCCGGAAAATCCGGCTGACCGGCGGCGAGCCGCTGCTGCGCAAGAGTCTCGAACGGCTGGTCGAGATGCTGCATGCCCTGCGCACTCCCGAGGGCCATCCGCCCGAACTGACCCTGACCACCAACGGCTCGCTGCTGGCGCGAAAGGCGCAGCAGCTGAAGGACGCCGGGCTCGACCGGGTCACCGTCAGCCTCGACGCACTTGACGACGCCGTGTTCCGCCGGATGAACGACGTCGATTTCCCGGTCGCCGAGGTGCTCGACGGCATCGACGCGGCGCATCGCGCCGGCCTCGGCCCGGTAAAGGTGAACATGGTGGTCAAACGCGGCACCAACGATGCGCAGATCGTGCCGATGGCCGAGCGGTTCCGCCACAGCGGGGTGATCCTGCGCTTCATCGAGTACATGGACGTCGGCAACACCAACGGGTGGCGCCTCGACGAGGTGCTGTCGTCGGAGCAGGTCATCGAGCGGCTGCGCACCCGTTTCGGGCTCCATCCGCTCGAACCCAATGGCATCGGCGAGACCGCCCAGCGCTGGGCGTACGACGACGGGGCCGGAGAAATCGGCGTGATCTCCAGCGTGACCCGGGCGTTCTGCTCGAGCTGCAACCGCGCCCGGCTGTCGATGGAGGGCAAACTCTACCTCTGTCTGTTCGCCAGCCATGGCTATGATGTGCGCGCGCTGCTGCGGGGCGATCCTGCCGGCGGCGTGGCCGCCATCGGCGATGACGACCTGCGTGCCGCGCTGGCCCAGGTCTGGACGCAACGCGACGACCGCTACTCCCTGCTGCGGGGCACGGCGGCGGGCGATGCGCATCGCGCCGAGCGCCGTGTCGAGATGTCCTACATCGGCGGCTGATCCGTGACCGGCGACCACCCCGGACATCGGCACTGACATGTGCGGAATCGCCGGGAGGCTCAACTGGAAGACCGCCGTCGAGCCGGCGCAGCTGGCCGCGATGATCGGTCGGTTGCGGCACCGCGGTCCTGACGGCACCGGCTTCTATTGCAGCGGGCCGGTCGGGTTGGCGCATGCCCGGCTGAGCATCATCGACATCGCCGGCGGCGACCAGCCGATCGCCAACGAAGACGGAACCGTCCAGGTGGTGTTCAACGGCGAGATCTTCAACTACCTCGAACTGCGTCGCGAACTGGAGCACCGCGGTCACCGCTTTGCGACGCATTCGGACACCGAGGTCATCGTCCACCTCTACGAGGAACACGGCGACGCCCTGGTCGATCACCTCAATGGCCAGTTCGCCATCGCGCTGTGGGACGTCACACGGCAACGGCTGCTGCTCGCGCGCGACCGCACCGGAATCCGGCCGCTGTTCCATACCCGCGTCGAGGGTGGAATCGCCTTCGCCTCCGAGATCAAGGCGCTATTCGCCCTTCCCGAGGTCCCGCGACGGCTCGACGCCCGCGCCCTCGGCGAAGTGTTCACCACCTGGGCCGCGCTGCCGCCGCACACGGTGTTCGAGGGCGTCGAATCGCTTCCCCCGGGTCATGTCATGACGGTCGACGCCCGGGAAACGCGCACCCGCCGCTACTGGGACTGGACATTTCCCGAGGCGCCGATCACGGCCGACCGGTCGGCCGGGGACTACGCCGACGAACTGCGCTCCCTGTTGGTCGACGCGGTCCGGCTGCAACTGCGCGCCGACGTCCCGGTCGCCGCCTATCTCAGCGGCGGACTCGATTCGTCGATCGTCGCGACCCTGATCCGGCACTACACGGACACGCCGCTGCGCACCTTTTCGCTGACCTTCGAGGATGCCGAGTTCGACGAGAGCGCGTGGCAGCAACAGCTCGTCCGCCATCTCGGAACCGACCACACCGCGGTGCACTGCACCCGCGACAGCATCGCGGCGGCGTTCCCGCAGGCCATCGCCCATGCCGAGACACCCATCGTGCGTACCGCCCCGGCGCCGATGCTGCTGCTCGCCGGCGGCGTCCGTGCTGCCGGCTACAAGGTGGCGCTCACCGGTGAAGGCGCCGACGAGGTATTCGGCGGCTACGACCTGTTCAAGGAGGCGCGGATCCGCCGCTTCATCGCCCGCCAGCCCGAGTCGCGCTGGCGCGCCCGGCTGCTCGACCGGCTCTACCCCTACCTGAAGCATTCTCCCGCGGCAGGACGGGCGATGACCGAGCGCTTCTTCCGCGAAGGCGAGACCCGCTTCCGGGAACCTGGATTTGCCCATCTCCCGCGGTGGACGACGACGCGCCGCATCACCGGCTTTCTCAGCGCCGACTGGCGGGCTGCGGCGACCGCGTTCGACCCGCTCGAGGATCTCGCCGGACGGCTCCCGCCGGAATTCTCGCGCTGGGAGCCGCTATGCCAGGATCAGTACGTCGAGGCGCACACCCTGATGTCGGGCTACCTGCTGTGTTCGCAAGGCGACCGCATGGCCATGGCGCAGTCGATCGAGACCCGCTTTCCCTTCCTCGATCATCGCATCATCGCCTTCGCCAGCCGGCTGCCGCCGCGCTACAAGCTGATGGGTCTGATCGAGAAGTATCTGCTCAAGAAGAGCGTCGACGGCCTGCTCCCGGACACGCTGCGCCAACGCACCAAGCAGCCGTACCGCGCGCCGGACAGCCAGAGCTTCTTCCGTGACGGCGAGCCGATCGACTACGTGGCCGACCTGCTCGCCCCGGGCCGGATCACGGCAGCAGGCTATTTCGACCCGGCGGCGGTCGACCGGCTGGTCGCCAAGTGCCGCGCCGGCAGGGCGATCGGGTTTGGTGACAATATGGCATTCGTCGCCATCCTGTCGACCATGCTGCTGCACGACCAGTTGATCCGCCCCGCCGGCTGACACACGAGGCCGCCACCCAGCTCATGTCCGAATCGCCTCCGGCCTACGCCGTCTCCCGCGCCGACCTCGATTCCGACCGCGAAGCCATCGTCACGCTGTGGTCGAACACCCTTGGCCACGCCGAACGGCGGAACGACAAGTTCGACTGGTTCTACCGCCGCAACCCGGGCGGCGCGCCGACGGTGCTGCTCGTCCATCCGGCCACAGCCGCCGGTTCGAGCATCGGCGTGGCCGGTGTGGGGCCGCGCCGGCTGCAACTCGACGGTCGCCTCCTCGAGGCGGGAC
>JAKAIB010000226.1 GCA_021814605.1 Pseudomonadota bacterium
CCATCCTGCGGCGCTGGCCTGGGAGCGGCGGGAGGCCGTGACCTGGAACGATGCCATGCCAACGGACGTGGCAGCGCCCTGGGCCGCCGCCCTCGGGCGGATGGGCTGCCGGTCGCTGGCGGCGGTTCCGATCGAACGCGACGGCGGCCGATACGCGGTGTTGATGGCGCTTTCCGCGCAGACCGACGGATTCGACCGGGAGACCTTCGATCTCATCGAGCGCATCGGCGAGTTCCTCGGCCATGGACTGAACGAACTCGATCTCAAGCGCAGCCTGCACGACGAGCAGCTGCGGCAGAGCGAACTGGCGCGGCGCGACGTGCTGACGGGACTGATGAACCGGCTGGCGCTTGCCGAACAGCTGCCGCGCGCGCTGGCCCAGGCGCGCCGCGGCGGCAAGGTGCTGGCGGTCGGCATGATCGATCTCGACGATTTCAAGCTCGTCAACGACCGGCACGGTCACGAGGCGGGGGATGCGCTGCTGCGCGAGCTGGGTCAGCGACTGCAGGCGACGCTGCGCGAAATCGACTTCGTCGCCCGCCTTGGTGGCGACGAATTCGTCATCGTGATCGTCGATCTCGACGCGAGTCGGGCGATGCACCAATTGCAGATCATCCTGGGCCGGGTGCACGAGGTGGTCGAGAAGCCGTTCGCGATCGCCGCGGGAGTATCGGCCGAGGTCGGGATGAGCCTGGGTCTTGCGCTGTTTCCGAGTGACGGCGATGCGGAGGACACGCTGCTGCGCAAGGCCGACGCGGCGCTCTACCAGGCCAAGACGCACAAGGCCGATCGGGTCGACTGGTGGCATCTGGGCGCCGCGGCGACCGAGCAGCTCACCCGCGAAAGCGCGGTCGACCCGTATTGCGCCGAGGCGGCGGAGCGCCTTGCGAAGGCGCAGCCGTACTTCGATTCGGTGGCCGCCGCGTTCGTCGAGCAGTTCTACGACCGGCTGACGCTCGACGGCCTGCCGGCATCGATCTTCCGCAATCTCGCGCCGTCCCAGATGCAGCAGCTCAAGCGCAAGCAGGCGGAGCACCTGCGCTTCCTGCTCGCGCCGCAGACCACCCGGCAGGATGTGCTCGACCGCGCCCGCCGCCTGGGACGGATCCATGCCCTCGTCGGCGTCAGCAGTTCGGTCCTGGTGCAGTCGATGGCGGTCTATCGCCGCCTGCTCAGCGACCACCTCAACGTGAGCCCGATGGCATCGAGCACCCGCTACCGGCTGCTGGTCGACGCCGAGTCGCGTATCCAGGACGACATCCAGGCCGAACTCGAGGTGCTGGAGGATGTCGCGGCCACCTACGTCGGCATCCTGTCGCAGCCGCTGCCGAAGTCCGGCGCCGTGTGGGCCGACGCGTCGGCCGTCGAACTGAAGGCTCTGGGCGAACTCCCGGGAATCCTCGCCGCCGTGCTGCTGCGGCTGGATCATCACGGCATCCTCACCGCCGAGGACAGTGCTGGCCCGCGCGCGGCGGAGATCGCGGACGTGCTGCAGGCGCCGGGGCTGGAAGCGGTGATCGACGGGCGTTCCGAGCGCGGCCAGGGCGTCGGCGCGCTGGCATGGCGCACGATGGAGGTGCAGAGCACGCCGTCATTCGCAAACGATCCGCGCTACCGCTTCTGGCAGGATCACACGGCGACGGGAATCGCGTCCATCCTGGCCGTTCCGATCGGCGCCGACGGCCATGTCGTCGCGCTGCTCGTGCTGTTCGGTTCCAGCCCGAACCAGTTCGAATCGGCCTGGATGCGGCAGTTCGGCCAGTCGCTGCGGCGACGCTGGGAGGAGATCTGGTCGCGTTGCGGCACGGCAGTGACCGCCGACGTCGTGCCGCAGGACGTGGCACGGTCCTATCGCGAACGGCTGTTCGCGGGTGGCCTGGCGATGTACGTCCAGCCGGTGGCCGATCTCCGGAGCGGGGCGGTGCCCAAGGTCGAGGCGCTTGCCCGGCTCGTCCTGCCCGACGGCAGCGTGGTCCCCCCGGGAAAATTCCTGCCCCTGCTGGGCGACGAGGAACTGCACGAAGTGTTCCGTCAGGGACTCGACCAGTCGCTGGCTCATGTCGCGACGTGGGACGCGGCGGGCGTGCAGGTGGACATCTCGGTCAACATGCCGCCGTCGACCCTGCTGGATTCCGACTGTCCGCAGCAGGTGCTCGCAGCGTTGCGCAAGCACGGCATCGCCCCGGGGCGACTGACGCTCGAATTGCTGGAGAGCCAGACGATCGAACAGGCCGGCCAGTCCGCCGTGATCGACCGGCTGGTCGGCCTCGGCGTGCGTCTGGCGATGGACGATCTGGGAGCGGGCTACAGCAGCCTGCAGCGGCTCTCGACCTTGCCGTTCCATGTGATCAAGATCGACCAGGGCCTGCTCGCCCAGTTGCGCGCGGCGCCGCTGCAGATCCTCGGGCTGGTCGGCACGCTGGTGCAACTCGGGCGCGATCTGGACAAGGAGGTGATCGTCGAAGGTCTGGAGGACGACGCCGTGATCGAGGCCGCGACCCATCTCGGCGCATCGCTGGGACAGGGCTACGGCATCGCGCGGCCCATGCCCGCGCAGGCGCTGCCCGGCTGGATCCGCACCTTCCGGCTGCCACGCCACGGCGAACGCATCAGCAGCGTGCTCGGTGCGCTGGCGTTCCACTGGCGTTATGCCCACGCCGACGCCGGGCACGGCGTCCTCGGCCTGCACGACTGCCCGCTGACGCCATTTCTTGCGGCGATGGACGGAGACACCGATCGGGTCCAGGCGCTGCACGCCCGGATCCATGCCGGCGACGGCGGCCGTGAGGCCAGCGCCGAACTGATGGACTGGCTGGTCGACCGCGCCGAGACCGCGGTGCCGTTCGGCTGGCCGGCGACCGCGTCGCGGTGACGCGGCGCGCGATCAGGCCGGACGCGAACGCAGCGGACGCGGCGCGATCGTGGCGGACTGGTAGCGGTCGACGCCCAGGCCCGCGGTGCTGATGTCCGGCGTGCGGCCGAGCACCAGATCGGTGACCAGGCGGCCCGATCCGCAGGCCATCGTCCAGCCCAGCGTGCCATGGCCGGTGTTCAGGAAGAGATTGCCGTACCGGGTGCCGCCGAGAATCGGCGTGCTGTCGGGCGTCATCGGCCGCAGCCCGGTCCAGAATGTGGCTGCCGGCAGATCGCCGCCCGGGAACAGATCGCGGGTGACCATTTCGAGCGTCTCCCGGCGGCGCGGATTGAGCCGAAGGTCGAACCCGCCCAGTTCGGCCATGCCGCCGACCCGGATGCGCTGGTCGAACCGGGTGAGGGCGATCTTGTAGGTCTCGTCCAGCACGGTCGAACGCGGCGCGAGCGTCTCGTCGGTCAGCGGAACGGTCAGCGAATACCCCTTGACCGGATAGACCGGCAGGTCGAGCCCGAGCGGGGCCAGGAAATCGCGCGAATAGCTGCCGAAGGCCAGCACGTAGCGGTCGGCGGTCAGCAGTTCGCCGCCCACGCGTACACCCCCGATGCGGCCGCCTTCGGCGACCAGCGCCTCGACCGCCTGGCCGAAGCGGAATTCCACGCCCAGCGCCGCCGCCTTGTCGGCCAGACGGGTGGTGAACAGCTGGCAGTCGCCGGTCTCGTCGTTGGGCAGCCGCAGCCCGCCGACGAGGCGGTCGCGCGCATGCGCCAGCCCGGGTTCGACGCCGGCGAGGCCGTCGCGGTCGAACAGCTGATAGGGAACACCGCATTCCTCGAGCACCGCGATGTCGCGGTGGACGGCGTCGAGCTGCGCCTGACTGCGGAACACCTGCAGCGTGCCGCCGGTGCGTTCCTCGTAGGCGATGCCGGTCTCGGCGCGCAGATCCTGCAGGCAGGTCCGGCTGTATTCGGCGACCCGCATCATCCGTTCCTTGTTGACCGCGTAGCGCTCGCTCGTGCAGTTGCGCAGCATCGATGCCATCCAGCGCAGCTGCCAGAGGCTGCCGTCCGGCCGGATGGCCAGCGGGGCGTGACGCTGGAACATCCACTTGATCGCCTTGACGGGGATCCCGGGCGCCGCCCACGGCGTGGAATAACCGGGCGAGACCTGGCCGGCATTGGCCTGGCTGGTCTCCATGGCCGGCGCCGGCTGGCGGTCGATCACGGTCACTTCGGCGCCGGAGCGGGCGAGGTAGTACGCAGTGGTGGTGCCGATCACGCCGGCCCCGAGGACGATGACTTTCATTGCAGACCAGTCGGGTATTTCGGATATCCGAAATCTATCCGTTAAGCTGCAGTGGATTTCGCTGTTTTTCGCCGAATCAGAAGAGGATATCTCTCAAGCGATTCGCCGCGGCATGCCGCACGAAGTGAAATGTCCGAACTCGATCGCATCGATCGCAAGATCCTCGACATCCTGCAGCGCGACGGCCGTGTCGCGATGACCGAACTGGCCAGCCGGGTCGGCCTGTCGGCATCGCCCTGCACCGAGCGGGTCCGCCGGATGGAGCGCAGCGGGGTGATCGCAGGGTACTACGCCCGGGTCGCCCCGGAGGCGCTCGGCAAGACCCTGCTGGTGTTCGTCGAGATCAAGCTCGCGTCCAAGTCGGCCGACGTGTTCGAGCGGGTGCGCGACGAACTGCTGCACATGCCCGAAGTGATGGAGTGCCATCTGGTCTCCGGGAACTTCGACTACCTCGTCAAGTTCCGCTTGCGCGGGATGAAGGAATACCGCCACCTGCTGGGCGAGATCCTCAAGCGGCTGCCGGTATCGGCCGAGTCGCACAGCTACGTCGTCATGGAAGAAGTGAAGGAGACGCTCTATGTCCCGGTGGATCGATGAAGTTCCTGCCGACCGCGGCGATTGCCGCCTGCGTGGGAGGTGTTTCGCATGATTGAACGCTTGCATGTCGGGCCGCGGCTGAGTGAAGCGGCCGTTTCTGGGGGAACGGTCTATCTGGCTGGTCAAGTGGCGGAACTGGATCCGGACGGCGATATCGAGGCGCAGACGCGGGAGGTGCTGGCCCATGTCGACCGGCTGCTGGCCGAATGCGGCAGCGACAAGGCGCATCTGCTCAGCGTGCAGATCTTCCTTGCCGACATCGCCGACATCGCGCGGATGAACGCGGTCTGGGACACCTGGGTCGTTCCCGGCCAGACCCCGCCGCGCGCAACGGTGCAGGCGCCGCTGGCCGATCCGCGCTGGCGCATCGAAATGGTCGTGAC
>JAKAIB010000227.1 GCA_021814605.1 Pseudomonadota bacterium
ACCTCGTGTTCCGGCGCGGCCGGTACAACGTCGCCGACTGGAATGCCGCCCACAAGCTGCCGGTCGGTTGGGCGGCGATCGTCGCGATGGTCGCCGGACTGCTCGGCGTCTACCTCGGTGCCGCGCAGACGGCCTTCGTCGGGCCCGTCGCGGGGCTGTTCAACAAGCCCTACGGCATGGATGTCGGATTCGAGCTGGGCGTGCTGCTGTCCGCGCTGGCCTATCTGGCGCTGCGTCGCATCGAACTGGCGGGATCAATGCGCTGAGCGGCGCAGGCCGGAACCCGGTCGGCAGCGCCACGGGAGGCGATGTTGCGGCATCCGGCCGAGTCGCCGGACCGGCTGGTGCCCGCCGGCACGGTGCGGCTCACGGCGGATCGGCTTCCGACAACGGTGTCCGGTTCCGCGATGTGGCCGGCGGTGCGTTCGGGGTCCAGGGAGACGCTATCGGTTCGCCCAGAACGACGACATCGGCGCTGTCCGCCAGGGTTCGCAGTGCGACAACCGCCTGTCGCGCGGCGCGGATGACGGTATACGTCGCCCAGACGTCGCGGGCGTAGCGCTGCTGCAGCGCCGGCGTCGTCGAGTGGTAGGCGCCGACCGCATTCCAGGTGTTGCCGTAGCGGCGGATTTCGCCGCTGTACAGCCGGGCAGCACCGAGGATGCTGGCGCAGGGCGCCAGGGCGGATTGCGGGGTCAGGTGCAGCGCCGACAGGTTCCGGCTGTTGATCTGCATGAGCCCGTAGTCGATGGTGCCGTCGGTATTGCGATGCGATTTCCCGGCGGTGAAATGCGATTCGCGCCAGGCGATCGCGATCAGCACGTCGGGATCGATGCCGTATTGCCGTCCGGCCTGCGCGAAGCAGTCGGGTTCATTCCGCGCAGGCACTGCATTCGCCTGCAGCAGAAACAGGGTCAAGCCGAGGATCCCGGAGAGCATGGGTGTCGTCTGCGAGTGCGGCGATCCGGATGAGATGGAACGGGATCGCCCGATGTCGGGGGGGCATGCACGATCGGTGCCTGGCTCTTCGCGCGTCTCAGCGGGTCAGCCAGCCCTTGGCGCGCACGGTCAACGCGGCGTAGGGCAGGATCCAGAACAGGGCGAATGCCGCGTAGTAGCCGTATGCCAGTCCATAGAGACAGTGCAGCGAGCGCTCGATGCGCAGGAAATACACGGTGTTCAGCAGGGCGCTCAGTCCGATTCCCAGGAGAAGGTAGAGAACCAGCCCGGGTGCATGCGCCGCGGCGCCGAAGAACAGCACCAGCGCGGCGTAGCCGACCAGGTAGCCGGCGTTCGAGCCGAACATGTCGAGCGCCACCCACAGCCCCGTGGCCATCGGACGGCGCGGCAGCAGTCGCGCGAGGTGGATCTCCTCCCGCACGTAGCTGCGATCCCAGCGCAGGAACATCTTGCTCAGCCCGCGGTAGGTCACGGGCGCCATGGTATGCACCACGGCTGTGCGTTGATACACCACATCGCAGCGCTCGCCGAGGATGAGATTGGTCATCGCCCGGTCCTCGCCGATGGTGCAGGCAGCGCCGAGAAAGGTCTGGTCCAGCCAGCGGTCCAGCAGCCGGCGCACCAGCGAGAGCCGGTACGCGGCCAGCGCCCCCGGGCAGCAGTACACCGTCCCGACCGTCGATTGTGCTGCGCGCAGGAAATCGAATGACACGGCGTACCGGACGTGCAGCATGCGCGGAATCAGCCCGGCGTTGCGATTGAGCACGGCGACGCGCCCCGCGACGGCGCCCACCCGGGGGTTGCGGAACGGCGCCACCATGGACAACAGGGTGTCGGGCTCGATCAGGCTGTCCGAATCGATCGTGATCACCACGTCGCCGCGGGCCTGCCGGAAGCCCGCGGCAAGCGCGGCACGCTTGCCGCGGTTGGCGGGGAACCGGATCGTGCGCACCAGGTCGCCGTGCCGTGCCGCCGCCGCGGCAATGTGCTCCCAGGTGTCGTCCTTGCTGCCGTCGTCGATCACGATGATGTCGAGGCGATCGCGCGGGTAGCGCGCCGCGACGACCGAGTCGATCGTTCGTGCCACCATGGCGCCTTCGTTGTACGCGGGAACGACCACGGTCAGCGGCGGCGCGTTCGGGAACGTCGCCAGCGGGACAGGGCGATAGGCGTACCACAGCGCGGCACGTGCGACTGTCAGGCCCAGGCCGAGGTAGGCAAACGCCTCTCCGGGCCGGGTGATCAGGCGATGCCAGGCCTTGGTTTCGAGGCGCATCAGCAGTGGATCGACGACATGGCCCCAATGCCCGAGAGAAAAGGCGAGCGTCGCGGCCGAGAGCAGGGTCAGGAGCAGCAGGAGATCGGCGCGCTCGCGGTCCACGGCGGGATCGATTTGCATGGAGGGAATTCCTTTCATCCGAACGACGGCATCACCATGCGACGCGCGCCCGGTCGGCCGGATTGCCTGGAGCCGACGCCGACCTGCATGGAACCGGTTTCTTGGGGGGAGCCATCGCTGCACTGTGTTCGAAAAACCTCGCGTTCGAGGCATCGATCGGGTCGTGCCCCGGAGACTCGGTTGTCCGTAGAGAGAAACGACTGGATACAAGTTCCCGTTAACGCGCCACCAGGTGTTTCGGTAGACAGGGCCGGTGCCGTGCGGCGCGGCGCGCTGTCGGTCGGGTCGCATCGCACCCGCCGGCGCGCGGCATGTGCGGGTTAACCGCATGTCTGCCAGATACTCCTATGAGTATCATGCCTTCCTATGGACCGGTGGCAGGTCGAATCAAATTTGGGGGAAACGGAAAAGCCATGGCAACAGTCGTCATCCTGGGCGCGGGGATCTCGGGGCATACCGCGGCGCGCTACCTGAACAAGTGGGTCGGTGACAAGCACCGGATCGTCGTCGTGTCGCCGAACGCGAAGTGGAACTGGATCCCGTCGAACATCTGGGTCGGCGTCGGACAGATGGACGAAGACGACGTCACGTTCGACCTGGCGGCCATCTATGCCAAGACCCGCGTCGACTTCCGCCAGGCCAAGGCGCTGGCGATCCACCCCGAAGGCGACGCCCAGAGCGAGCGGGCCTATGTCACCATCGAATACACCGACGCGGGCCGCGCCGGCCGGCAGGATCGGGTGGAGTTCGATTTCCTGATCAACGCGACCGGCCCGAAGCTCAATTTCGGTGCGACCCCGGGGCTCGGTCCGGAGCACGGCAACACCGTGTCGGTGTGTACCGCCGACCATGCCGTGGAGGCCAACGAGAAGCTGCAGCACGCCGTCGAGGCGATGCGTCGCGGCGAGAAGCGCACCATGGTCATCGGCACCGGCCACGGCACCTGCACCTGCCAGGGTGCGGCGTTCGAATACATCTTCAACGTCGACCACGTGCTGCGCGAGGCCGGCGTGCGCGACAAGGCGCGCATCGTCTGGCTGAGCAACGAGTACGAACTCGGCGACTTCGGCATGGGCGGCGTGCACATCACCCGCGGCGGCTACGTGACCAACGGCAAGACGTTCACCGAATCGCTGATGGTCGAGCGCGGCATCGAGTGGATCACCCGCGCCCACGTCAACAGGATCGAGCCGGGCAGGATCCACTACGAACTGCTCGACGGCACCCTGCACGAGATCGAGTTCGACTTCTCGATGCTGATCCCGCCGTTCTCCGGCGTCGGCCTGAAGGCCTTCGATCGTGCCGGCGAGGACATCACCGCCAAGGTGTTCGCGCCCAGCGGCTTCATGCGCGTCGATGCCGACTACACCGCGCGTCCCTATGCCGAGTGGAGCGCCGACGACTGGCCGAAGACCTACCAGTCGCCGCTCTATCCGCGCATGTTCGCGGTCGGCATCGCCTTCGCGCCGCCGCACCTGATCAGCAAGCCGATGCAGAGCCCCAATGGCACCGCGATCAATCCGGCGCCGCCGCGCACCGGCATGCCATCGGCGGCGATGGCCAAGTCGGTCGCGATGAGCGTCCGCGACATGCTTGCCGGCGCCGACAAGCCGACGCACAAGGCGTCGATGGCCGAGATGGGCGCCGCCTGCGTGGCATCGACGGGCTCGCACTGGTTCAAGGGGACGGCGGCGACCATGACCGTCTATCCGGTCGTGCCGGATTACCGCAAGTACCCGGAATACGGGCGCGACATGAACCTGACCTTCGGCGAGATCGGGCTGGCCGGACACTGGATGAAGTCGATCCTGCACTACACCTTCATCTACCAGGCCCGCCTGCGCCCGGGCTGGTCGCTGCTGCCCGACTGAGTTCCCATTCCTTCCCTTCACGAGATGCCGATGAGCGACCTCAATCCGACTCCGAACCGAGAGCCCTATCAACAGGCCTACTATCCGCCAAGGCCGACCGGCTTCACGCGGGCGATGCGCACGCTGTGGCCATGGCAGGTCGTGCGGTTTTTCGTCATCAACCTGAAGATGCTCAAGCTGATGGCCAATTCGCGGCACTGAGTGCACCGGTCGCCTTGTCGTCGGCCGGCATGATGGGCGCGACGTCGGACAATCGCGGGCGAACGAGGAGCAAAGGGATGCGCAGATCCTTCGGTGTCGCCGCGACCTGTGTCGCGCTGGCCGGGTCCCTGGTACCCGCCGCGCGGGCGGCCGAGCCCGCCGGCAGTGCAGCAGTGCCGCAGTTTCCCGGCGTGCGCAGCGCGCCCGATCCGGGCAACCTGAACTACGGCGGCTGGTTCAAGGCACACCAGCCGGTGCGGATCGTGTTCGGCGTGGGCGATCCGGCGCTGTCGGATCTGAAGGAGACGCTGGTCAACGTCGCGCGCAGCATCCAGTACCTGCAGCTCAAGCACATCACGTACCGGATCGAGATCGTGCTCTACGGCAGTGCCGTGAAGGCGGCCGACCCGATGAGCCAGAAGTTCGCCAACCTGTCCGATCTGATGCGCGCGCTGCATGGTGCCGGGGTGGAGTTCGACGTCTGCTACAACTCGATGGCCGATGTCGGCATGCACCGCGGCGACATCTACTCGTACATGAAGCTGGTGCCCGCCGGCGTTCTGGAAATCGTCCGCCGCGAGGCGCAGGGCTACGCCTACATCCGCAACTTCTGAATCGGCACGGCGGAGCGACTCCCGGCCGATCGACCATTCGCCCCGGAGCTCGTCACGGCGGCGACGATGTTCA
>JAKAIB010000014.1 GCA_021814605.1 Pseudomonadota bacterium
GATGAATCGCTGTCCTTGTGGCAGCGGCAAGTCATTCGACAAATGCTGCGGGACGTATCTCGTTGGCGCCGTCCCCGCTCCGACGGCGGAAGCGCTGATGCGGTCGCGCTACTCGGCCTATTCGCTGGGTTGTGAAGCCTATCTGCTGATGACCTGGCATGCCTCGACCCGACCCGCGAGCCTCGCGTTGGACACGGAGCCACGGCCTCGCTGGATCGGGCTCGAGATCCGACGCCACGAAGTGCAGAGCGACGACCATGCCTCCGTCGAATTCATTGCACGCTACAGAGTCGGAGGTCGTGCGCATCGACTGCACGAAGCAAGCCGATTTGTCCGCGAGGACGGCCGTTGGTTCTACGTGGACGGCGACGTGAGTGAGTAGCGGATCCAAGCTGTAGCCATCACCCTCCGTCGACGTCGAAACCAGCGGGCGCACGCCGACCGGTCGGGTCGGGTCAGAATGTTGCGCCGGCATGACGGGTGGCCTGTGGCGTCGAGCGGGCCGGCCACCGATCCTGGGCAGCATGGTGCGCCCCGAACACCCGCGGCGTCTGCCGCGCGATCAAACATCGACATCGGGGACACGCTCGCCGCGACCCAGCGCGCATGGCCGCCGCTGGCGAGCAACGCGGATTCGCCGCTGCGTTGTTTGGCGGTGAGTGGCGCCGCGCACCATCCCCACGCCTGCGGTTGAATCCACTTGGTCGTCTCTGGCGTAAAGGCTGAGGCAGGGCGCAATTGGGCACCTTGCAGATGTTCCAAGGAGATCGACATGAACGAGCGCAAGACGACCGCTGCCTCCGGCGACACCGTGAGCCCGGCGGGTGAGCAACGCCGCAACTTCTTCCGCACCGGGGGGCTGTTTGCCGCCGGACTGGCTGCCGCAACCGCGCTGGCGCCGGCGCGCAGTTGGGCGGCGATGCCCTCGGGTTCGACCGCAGGCGATATCGGCATCCTCAATACCGCGCTGGGTCTGGAGTACCAGGCGATTGCCGCTTACCAGGTCGGCGCCGAATCCGGGCTGCTGCAAAAGCCCGTGCTCGACGTGGCCGTGAAATTCCAGGGTCAGCACAAGGCGCACGCACAGGTGCTGGCGTCAACCATCGAAAAGCTGGGCGGCAAGCCGGTGATGGCCAGGGCGCCGGCGGACTACGGCTTTCCCACCGACCAGCTCAAGAGCCAGGCCGACGTGCTGGAATTCGCCGCGGGGCTCGAAAAGGGCGCAGCCAGCGCCTACCTCGGCGCAGTGCCGCAGTTCCACGACAGCGATCTGGCCAAGGCCGCTGCCAGCATCATGGGCGACGAGACGATGCACTGGGCCATCCTGTTGAACGCGATGGGCAAGGACCCGGTGCCGGCCGCGTTCATTTCCTGATCGGAGCCGAGGCAGGGTGCGCGACCGAGCCGGAAGCCGGACCGGCGGCGCAAGCCGCCGCCGGTCTGATTACTATGGCCGGGCCTATCGCCAGCCTGCCTCGATGTCCGACCTGTCCGCGCTGCTCGCCTACACTGCCCTGGCCGACCAGCAGGCTTTCGCCGAGCTGTACGCCCAGACGCGGATGCAGTCCTGGGCGATCTGCCTGCGGCTGCTGGGTGACCGCCAGCTCGCCGAAGACGCCATGCAAGATGCTTACGTCAAGATCTGGCACCAGGCCGGCAGCTATCGCCCCCACTTGGGAGACTCGCAGGCGTGGCTGGCCACCGTGGTGCGCAATACCTGCCGCGACCGGCTGCGCGGCCTGCGCCGCGAAAGCGCGCATCGGGTCGACGCCTCCGATGACCACGGCGACCCGCCCGACGTGGCCGACCATCGCACCCCAGAGGCACTGCTGGCCGCACGGATGGGCGGCGATCTGGAGGACTGCTTCGAGCAACTCGCCCCACGTCAGCGCGATCTGCTGACCGCCGCCTATGTCATGGGCCAGTCGCACGGGGAACTGGCGCGCGAGCGTGCGCTGCCGATGGGCACCGTCAAGACCCTGATCCGTCGCGCCGTGCTGGCGCTGCGCGATTGCCTGGGAGTGCAGGCATGACTGCCCCGGCGCGCGATCGCGACCCGGCGCTGCTTGACCGGCTGGCCGCCGACTATCTCACAGGTGGCATGAGCCCGGCCGCGGCCCGTCGCGCGCGACGGTTGATGGACGAGTCCCCGGAGTTCCGCGCGGCCGTGGCGCGCTGGCGCGCGCGACTGGACGCCGGCCTGCTCGACCCGCAGCGCATCGGCGCGCCGAGTGAGGCGGTGTGGGCGGGCATTGAATCGCGCATCGCCGCCGCGGCGGCCCCGCCGGTCCCCCTCCAGCCTTCGCCACGCCGGGCAGGAGGCTGGGGCGTGCAGGTGTGGAAACGTCTCACGCTAGGCGCCGGCGCGATGGCCGTTGTCGCAGTGGTCTGGGCCGTGGTGCTGGCCGTGCGACCGGCGGAACCGGCGCGATCGGCCAAGGCGCGGATGGTCGCCATGCTGCAGGCCAAGAACGGCGCTGCCGGTGCGGTCCTGATGGTGCAGGCCGACGGGCGCTTCACCTTCACCGAGCTCGAAGGCGTGCAACCGCCGCCCGGACGCAGCTTCCAGCTCTGGCTGCTACCGCACCGCGGGGTGCCGATCAGCCTCGGCGTCGCACAAGCCGGGCGGACGCAGTACACGCTGCCCGCTGCGGCACAGGCAGCGCTGGTGCAGGCCAAGGGCTTTGCCGTCAGCGTCGAGCCGCCAGGGGGCTCGCCCACGGGACAGCCCACCGGCCCGGTGGTGCTGGTGGGGGATGCGCATGCCGCCTGAAGAACTCCCTGCGGCTCTTGAGGCATTGCGAACCCAGCCGGTGCGAAGGGGGCGATTCCGATGCAGACCTCCGTTCCCAGCTCTCGACGCTCCAGTTGCAAAGATCACCAGCGACGGGCCGGCCGTGGCAGGAATCGGAAATTCAGGGCGTATCCTGCATCCTGGACTTGAGGGTTGGCAGCCAGGGTGAACCGGCGTCCCCGCCTTCCCTAGCCCAAGCGTCACCGCGAGTGACACCTGACGCGGAACCGAACACACGCCCAATGGCGCCCCATACGAAATGCCGACCGTATTGATCACGGGAGCCAGCCGCGGCATCGGCCGCGAACTGGCCCGTACGCTCACATCGCTCGGCTGGGACGTGCTTGCGGGCGTCCGCGACCCGCTGACGGCACCTCCTGGCACACGGGCCGAGCGCGTCGACATGGCGGACCGCGGTTCCGTCATGGCGTTGGCGCACCGGCTTGGCGCGAGCAACCAATCGCTGGACGCACTGGTGAACAACGCCGGGATTTATGACGGCCCGGCGCGGCGCATCTGGGACGTCAATGTTCTGGGGCCATTGCAGCTGACGCGCGCACTCGAACCGCTGCTCTCTCCAGGCGCGCGCGTCGTGATGGTCACGAGCGGTCTCGGCAAGCTGTCGTCGCAGCCTCGGGAACTCGCAAAGCGGCTGTGCGCCGCGGACCTGTCCCTCGAGGACATCGAGCGCATGGCGCACGAAGCCCCGGGCGGTTACGCAGCGAGCAAGGCGGCCGTCACCGCCATGGCGCGCATCTTTGCCCAACGGCTGCAGGATCGCGGGATCCTGGTGAACGCGATCAGCCCCGGCTGGGTGCGCACCGACATGGGTGGTGCCGGTGCGCCGCGCTCCGTGCAACAAGGCGCGGCAAGCCTGCTCTGGGGGGTGCAATTGCCAGCCAATGGGCCGTCGGGCGGAGCCTTCGAGGACGGCGAACCGATCGAGTGACCCTGTCGCTCGGCTAGGCACGTCCCGGGCTGTCACCACGGCACGCCGGGGACCGGCCATCAATGGGCCATTGACCGGCACCGGGCTCGCACGCAAATCCGCATGATCGCGACCGGACACTGACCCGGTGCGCGACGAGGCCGACCGTTCGGGGGGAAACGATCGTTCGGGACGCATCGCCATCCTTCGGGCTCAGCATCGCGTCCGCTGCGTCCCGATGTGCTGGCGCGTCGCGGAAATCGATCCTGCTCGGATGCCAAGGTTCGCTCCGCCTTTAGACTTGAGCTTCGGTGGCAGTCCATCGTCGGCCCATGCCCCAGCCATCCGCTGCATTCGTCGATCAATCGGGCTCTGGTATCGAGACACCCAAGTTCGGCGAATCGCCGTCGCCGTGCAGAGCGGCCGCGGTCATGGGTTCGCGCAGCGGGAGCAGCCGAACGGCGCGTGCGTCAAACCCCATGATGGGCGAAGGTATTGGCGCAACGTGTCCCGCGTTCGACGAAAGACCCCTTTGCCAGTGACACCGGGCGTCTTTGGGCGTCGCAGGGCCCGGTCCGTCGCATGGGCGGGGCGCTTTGGACGAAGGCCGTTCCATTGCTTCAGCAACCTGGCGAATTTGTACGAGGAAATCAATTGCCTACCGAGATTGCCCATACCCCGTTGATGCAGCAGTACCTGCGGATGAAGGCGGAGCATCCGGACATCCTGCTGTTCTGTCGGATGGGTGACTTCTACGAGCTGTTCTATGCCGATGCGGAGAAAGCCGCGCGATTGCTCGACATCACCCTCACCCGGCGCGGCCAGTCGGCCGGCGCGCCCGTGATCATGGCCGGCGTGCCGGTGCAGGCGCTCGACGCCTACCTGGCCAAACTGGTGCGCCTCGGCGAATCGGCGGCGGTCTGCGAGCAGATTGGTGATCCCGCCGCAGCCAAGGGGCTGGTCGAGCGGCGCGTCGTGCGGATCGTCACCCCCGGCACGCTGACCGAGCAGAGTCTGCTCGACGACAAGCGCGACGCGCTCCTGCTGGCCATTGCCCCGCCGGCATCGGCCCGCGGCGAATATGGTCTGGCGTGGCTGTCGCTCACCGGAGGACGTCTTGCCGTCGCGCAGTGCGACGCGGCCGCGTTGGCCGGCTGGCTGGCCCGAATCGCGCCGGCCGAGATCCTCTGGCCGCAGGATGCGCCGCGCGCCGAGGTGTTGCAGGCGGTGTTCTGCACACCGCGTCCGCCGTGGCACTTCGACGCGGCGCTCGGCGAGCGCAAGCTGTGCACGGTGCTGCACGTCGCCCATCTCGACGGATTCGGCGCGGGCGGCATGGCGGCCGCGCACGCCGCGGCCGCGGCGCTGCTCGCTTATGCCGAGCAGACGCAGGGCGGCGCATTGCCGCTGATCGACGATCTGCGGGTCGAGCGCAGCGACGACAGCCTGCGGCTGGATGCAGCGGCTCGGCGCAACCTCGAAATCCTGCAGCCGCTGCGCGGCGACGACGGGCCGACGCTGTTCTCGCACCTCGACACCTGCCAGACGGCCGCCGGCAGCCGCATGCTGCGCGGCTGGTTGCAGGCGCCGACGCGCGATCCGGCCGTCGCCCGCTCGCGGCACGTCACACTGCAATCGCTGCAGGATGGCGCGCTGGCGGCGTTGCGCGCGGATCTGCGCGGCATCGCCGACCTGGAGCGGGTGGCGGCACGGATCGCGTTGCGCCAGGCCAGGCCGCGTGAACTCGCGGCGCTGCGCGACGGACTCGAGCGGCTGCCGCCATTGCGTGCCGAGTGCGCGCGGTTCGACCGCACCCCGCTACTCGACGCCATCGACGCCGACCTCGGCCTCGCGCCGGACGCCGCGACATTGCTGCGCGCCGCGATTGCCCCTGAGCCGGCGCTCAACCTGCGCGACGGCGGAGTGATCGCCCCGGGGTTCGATGCCGAGCTCGACGCCTTGCGCGCCATCGACACCGACTGCGGCAGCTTCCTGATGGAGTTGGAGCAGCGCGAGCGCGCCCGGACCGGCATCGGGACGCTGCGGGTCGAATTCAACAAGGTCCACGGCTTCTTCATCGAGGTCAGCCGCGGCCAGGCCGACAAGGTGCCAGACGACTACCGCCGCCGCCAGACGCTCAAGGGTGCCGAGCGCTACATCACCCCGGAGCTGAAGGCGTTCGAGGACAAGGCGCTGTCCGCGCAGGAACGCGCTCTGGCGCGCGAGCGGGTGCTGTTCGACGGATTGCTCGACGCCCTGCAGCCGCACCTCTCGGCCATCCGCCGCGCCGCGCAGGCACTGGCCACCCTCGATGCGCTCGCGGCGCTGGCCGAGCGCGCGTCAGCCTTCGGCTGGACCTGCCCCGAACTCACGGCCACGCCCGGAATCGACATCGTCCAGGGCCGGCATCCGGTGATCGAGAGCCGCGTCGACCGCTTCATCCCCAACGACTGCCGCCTCGATCCGCAGCGTCGGCTGCTGGTGCTGACCGGACCGAACATGGGCGGCAAATCGACCTACATGCGGCAGGTGGCGCTGATCGCGCTGCTGGCCTATGTCGGCAGCTACGTCCCGGCGTCGAGTGCACGCATCGGCCCGCTCGACGCGATTCACACGCGTATCGGCGCCTCCGACGATCTCGCCGGCGGGCAATCGACCTTCATGGTCGAAATGGCCGAAACCGCCGCCATCCTGCGCAACGCGACGCCGCACAGCCTGGTGCTGATGGACGAGGTCGGGCGTGGCACCTCGACCTTCGACGGGCTGGCGCTGGCGATGGCGATCGCCGCGCACCTGCACGACCGCAACGGGGCGCTGACGCTGTTCGCGACGCACTACTTCGAACTGACCGACCTGGTCCTGCGCCACCCCCATGCTGCGAACGTGCACGTCGGCGCGGCCGAGTCGCCGCAAGGCATCGTGTTCCTGCACGAGGTTCGCGACGGACCGGCCAGCCGCAGCTACGGGGTCCAGGTCGCCCAGCTTGCCGGCGTGCCGCCGGCGGTGATCCGCGACGCCCGCCGCCGGCTCGACGTGCTCGAGCGCAACCACGACCGGCAGCAGCCGCAACTCGATCTGTTCATGCCGGCCGAGCCGGAGCCCGGCGTGACGGCGGACGGAACCGATGCTGCGCCCTCCGGGCCGCTCGGCGCGGTGGTCGACGCGATCGATGCGATCGACCCGGACGCGTTGAGCCCGCGCGAGGCGCTGGACGCGCTCTATCGTCTCAAGGCTCTGCGCGACGGCTGATTCGCGGCGGCGCGCCATCCCCGGCAGCCCGGATCGGTTGCCGCACGACTCGTTCAGTCGCGCTCGATCAGCGCGTAGGCCGAGTGGTTGTGGATCGACTCGAAGTTCTCGGCCTCGACCACGTAATGGCCGATGCGGGCGTCGGCATTGAGCCGCGCAGCGACATCGCGCACCAGGTCCTCGACGAACTTCGGGTTGTCGTAGGCATGCTCGGTGACGTACTTCTCGTCGGGACGCTTGAGCAGGCCCCAGATCTCGGACGATGCCTCGTCTTCGGCAACGCGGATCAGTTCCTCCAGCGCGACGGGTTCCAGCAGTTCGGCCGTGATGGTCACGTGCGACCGCTGGTTGTGCGCGCCGTAATCGGAGATCTCCTTCGAACAGGGGCAGAGCGACTTGACCGGCACCAGCACCTTGGCGACCAGCTTGACCCGGTCGCCTCGCGCCTCGGCGATCCAGCCGGCTTCGTAGTCGAGCAGGCTCTGCACGCCGGACACCGGTGCGGTCTTGCGCAGGAACAGGGTGAATCCGAACTCCAGCCGACCCGCCGTTGCGGCCAGTCGGTGCAGCATCGTCTTCGCGAGCTCCGCGAATGCGCTGGAATCGAGCGGATCGGGCATCGCTTCGAGCAGTTCGACGAAGCGCGACATGTGCGTCCCCTTCTTCTCCGCGGGCAGTGCGACGTCGGCAGCGACCTGCGCGATGGTCGGATGCACCCGGCCGTCCCGCAGTCGCACGCTGACGGGATACCGCAGGCCCTTGATGCCCACCCGCTGGATCGCGATATGGCGGTCATCGACCGTGCTCTGGATGTCGGGAATGGCTTCGAAGGGCTTGTTCATGAGGGTGACGGGTTGGGCTGCGCCGCATCGGCGGACGGGCGTGCCGGCCCGGGGCATAGTGGATTGTGGAAGGCCGATTATCCCGGACGCCGCGGATCCCTGCCCGCACCGAGGAATTCGCCGCGCTGGCGCCACTGGAACGCGCCGTCGCGGCCCCACCGAGGGGTTCCGACCTTCCGGGGTACGGCGACGCTATGTCGGCCGAAAAGCGCCGCGCTGACGCTTCATTCGTTCGCCGCACGCAGCGGCACCGGGGTGCCGAACCAGCTGCCGAAGCGCCTGCGGATGCTCCGGGCGATGCCCTCGGCGTCGAGGCCCAGGTCCGCGGCGATCACCGCCGGATCGCCGTGCTCGACCCAGGCGTCGGGCAGCCCGAGGTTCAGCACCGGCACCTGCACGCCGGCGGCCTGGAGGGCTTCCAGGCAGGCCGAACCCGCTCCGCCGAGCACAGCGCCCTCCTCCACCGTGACCAGCGCGTCGTGACCGCGCGCCGCAGCGAGCAGCGCGGCGGTGTCCAGCGGTTTGACGAAGCGCATGTTGATCACGCTGGCATCGAACTGCTCGGCTGCCTGCAACGCCGCATGGAGGATCGGGCCGAACGCGAGGATCGCGATGCGCCGGCCGGCCGGCGCGGCGCCGGTGCGCCGCGGCTGCGCCTGGCCCCAGGGGAGCTCGGTCAAGGCGGATTCGACCGCCACGCCGGCACCGGCGCCGCGCGGATAGCGCACCGCCACCGGTCCGCCATGGCGGAACCCGGTGGTCAGCAGCTGCCGGCATTCGTTCTCGTCGGCCGGCGCCAGCACGGCGACATTCGGCAGGCAGCGGAGGAACGGGATATCGAACGCTCCGGTGTGCGTCGCGCCGTCGGCCCCGACAATGCCGGCGCGGTCGATGGCGAACAGGACGGGCAGATTCTGGATCGCCACGTCGTGGATGAGCTGGTCGTAGCCGCGCTGCAGGAAGGTCGAGTAGATCGCAAGCACCGGCTTCAGCCCTTCGCAGGCCAGTCCCGCGGCGAACGTCACCGCATGCTGCTCGGCGATGCCGACGTCGAAGTAGCGCTGCGGGAACCGCTGCGCAAACTCGACCAGTCCCGATCCTTCGCGCATCGCCGGGGTGACGCCGACGAGTCGCGCATCGGCCTCGGCCATGTCGCACAGCCATCTGCCGAAGACCTGGGTGAACGTGGGCCGTGACGACTTGGACGGCATCAGCCCGACCGCCGGGTCGAACTTGCCCGGACCGTGATAGGCAATCGGATCGGCCTCGGCCAGCTTGTAGCCCTGGCCCTTGCGGGTGACCACATGCAGCAGCACCGGCCCGTGCAGGTCGCGCAGGTTCTGCAGCGTCGGGATCAGCGCGTCGAGATCGTGCCCGTCGATCGGGCCGAAGTACTTGAACCCCAGTTCCTCGAACAGCGGCGACGGGGCCACCAGCCCCTTGGCGTACTCCTCCAGCCGTCGCGCCAGCCCGAGCAGCGGCGGCGCGGCGCTGAGCACCTGCTTGGCGGTGTTGCGTGCCGCGGTGAACAGTCCGCCCGACAACAGGCCGGTGAGATGGCGGTTGAGCGCGCCGACCGGCGGCGAGATCGACATGTCGTTGTCGTTGAGCACCACCAGCAGGTCGGCTTCGGGATGCACACCGGCATTGTTCAATGCCTCGAACGCCATTCCGCCGGTCAGCGCGCCGTCGCCGATGATGGCGACGACCCGCCGCGACTCGCCCTTGCGCTGGGCCGCCAGCGCCATGCCGAGCGCGGCGGAGATCGATGTCGAGGAATGCGCCGTGCCGAAGGTGTCGTAGGGCGATTCCTCGCGCCGCGGAAATCCGGAAATGCCACCCTTCTGCCGCAAGCCGCGCATCGCCTCGCGCCGGCCGGTGAGGATCTTGTGCGCGTAGGTCTGGTGGCCGACGTCCCACACCAGCCGGTCCTGCGGGGTGTCGAACACGGCATGCAGCGCAATCGTGAGCTCGACCGTTCCGAGATTCGACGACAGGTGGCCTCCGCTGCGCGACACCGACTCCAGGATGAACTGCCGCAACTCGGTGGCGAGCTGGCGCAGGTGGACCCGGTCAAGGCCGCGCAGGTCGGCTGGCGAATCGACCCGGGACAGCAGGGGAAACGAGGTGTTCACGGTGAGGTCAGGCGGCCGCGCCGCGCCGGCGTCCGTTGCGCGACGCCAGTGCCACGCCCAGCAATGCGGCAAGAACGATGAAGCCCAGTGCGGACCAGAACGGCAGGCTGACACCGAACAGCGACGGCGTGTCGGCGCAGAAGCCGTCGGCGCGGAACATCGAGGGGAACCAGTGCGTCAGGCTCCAGCTGTTGATCACCGTGGCGAGCGGGTCGAGGCCGCAGGTCTGGCCCGGGTGCAGCACCAGCCAGACGTGGCGCGCGGCCACGCCGAAACCGGCGATCGCGCTGACCACGCCGAGCACCAGCGCCGTTGCCGCCACTGCCGCGCTGCTCCGGCGCGCCGTCGCCGCAGCGACCAGGGCAAAACCGAGCACAGCCAGGTAGGCCATGCGCTGGAGAATGCACAGCGGACAGGGTGCGAATCCCTGTCGCTGCATCCACAGGGCGCCGCCGAGCACGCCGAGCGCGCCGGCAGCCGCCAGTGCCGGCAATGCGGCGGAAGCGGAACGATGAGGGTTGGGGTTGATGGTCAAGTTCATGGGATGAGTCGGGAGTTCCGTTCGGACCGGCCGCGCCTGCGGCATCGGTGCGATCCGGGGTCAGCTGCTTCGGAGAACGATCAGATCGGCGAGTTCCCGCAACCGCCCGCTCCGTGCCCGTTCGGCCGGCGGCAGGCGGTCGAGGGCCAGCAGCGCCTTGTCGCGCAGATCCGTCGCCAGTGTCTGCGCCGTCTCCAAGCCGAGCACGGAGACATAGGTCGCCTTGTTCTGCATCGCGTCCTTGCCCGCAGTCTTGCCCAGGGTGGCCGAGTCGGCGGTCACATCAAGCATGTCGTCGACCACCTGGAAGGCCAAGCCGATCGCGTCGCCGTAGGCCTGCAGCGCCTCCGTCGCGGATTGATTGTGCGCGTTCGAGCGGTCCGGGGCAAATCCGCCGCAGGCCGCCCCCATCAGCACACTGGCTTTGAGCAGCGCACCGGTCTTGCGGCTGTGCATCCGGATCAGCGCCTCGGCGTCGACCGCCGTGCCGGTGGCCAGGATGTCGAGCGTCTGCCCTCCGGCCATGCCGTCGGCTCCGGAGGCGCGAGCCAGCAGTGCGCACAGCCGCGCCTGCAGCGCCGGCGCGATCCCGGTGTCCGGCGTGAGCACCTCGTAGGCCAGCGCCTGAAGCGCATCCCCGGCGAGCAGCGCCAGCGCCTCACCGAAGCGCACGTGCGCCGTCGGCTGCCCGCGGCGCAGCACGTCGTTGTCCATGCACGGCAGGTCGTCGTGCACCAGTGAATAGGCATGCACCAGTTCGACGGCGCAGGCCGCGCGGTCCAGCGCCTCGGGATCGCCCAGCACGCACTCCCCGGCCGCCCAGACCAGCAGCGGACGCACGCGCTTGCCGCCGAGCGCGGCGGCGTAGTGCATCGCTTCGTGCAGTTGCGGCACGACCGCATGAGCGGCGGGAACGTACCGCTCGATCAGTGTCTGCGCCTGCGCCTGGCGCCGTCGGAGCCAGGCATCAAACGTCTCGGCGGTGCCGTCCGCCGGCAGGGTCGCTGCGCCTCGTCCTTGCGCCAGATCAATCACGGTCGGTGCCCTCGGCGCCCGCGTCCGGATACGGCTTGAGCAGGTCGGCGTCGAGCACCTGGACCTGCTGCTCGACCGCCTGGAGCCGGTCGCGGCAAAACTTCAACAGCACGTTGCCGCGCCGGTAGGCCGCGAGGGTGTCGTCGAGACCCAGTTGCCCCGCCTCCATTGCCTGCACGATCTCCTCGAGTTCGGCCAGCGCCTGCTCGTAGCTGGCCGGCTCGCGATCGGCGGTGCGGGAGGATTTGGCTGCGGACATGGCTCGGGTACCACCGCGACGGCGCCGCGGGCAACGGGAAAAGCGGGGCATTTTAGGCCGCGGCGCAAGTCGGCGCCGACCGCCCGGCGCCTAGAATCGCGGCTCTGGTCTGTTTTCAACGAATTGTGGAGGTGCATCGCCATCATGTCCGATTTGAATACCCGCCCGTCGCAGGGGCATCTGCAGTTGCCGGTATCCACCTACTTCGACGACGCATTGTTCAAGCTTGAACAGGAGCGGATTTTCGGATCCGGCCCGCGCTACATCGGACATGAACTGACGGTTCCCAAGATCGGGGACTATGCGGCTCTCGCGCAGGAGGGCGAAGGCCGCGCGCTGATCCACTCGCCCCAGGGCATCGAGCTGGTGTCCAACGTCTGCCGCCATCGCCAGGCGGTGATGCTGCGCGGCATGGGATCGACCGGCAAGACCATCGTCTGCCCGCTGCACCGCTGGACCTACGGCCTCGACGGCAAGCTCGTCGGCGCCCCGCATTTCGAGGAGGACCCCTGCCTGCACCTGCAGACCTATCCGCTGCAACGCTGGAACGGCATGCTGTTCGAAGACAACGGCTATCCCGTGGCGCAGACCATGGGGCAGCTCGAGGTGCTCAAGGAATTCGACTTCTCCGGGTTCGTGCATGACCACACCGAAATGCACATGTGCGACTACAACTGGAAGACCTTCATCGAGGTCTACCAGGAGGACTATCACGTCGTTCCCTTCCATCCGGGGCTGGGAAAGTTCGTCGACTGCAGCGCGCTGCACTGGCAGTTCGCCAACGACTGGAGCGTGCAGACCGTCGGCATCCAGGAGGGGTTGCAGCATCCGGGCAGCGCGGTCTACAGCAAGTGGCATCAGGCGGTGCTGAACTTCCGGTCGGACAAGCAGCTGCCCAAACATGGCGCGATCTGGTTGACGCTCTATCCCAACATCATGCTGGAGTGGTATCCGCACGTGCTGGTGATCTCCACCCTGTTCCCGATCGCTCCGCAGAAGACGCTCAACATGGTCGAGTTCTTCTATCCCGAGGAGATCGCCGCCTTCGAACGCGAGTTCATCGCTGCCGAACAGGCCGCTTACATGGAGACCTGCGTCGAGGACGACGAGATCGCGGTCCGCATGGACGCCGGGCGCAAGGCGCTGATGGAGCGCGGCGACGATGAGCACGGCCCCTACCAGTCGCCGATGGAAGATGGCATGCGTCACTTCCACCAGTGGTACCGCAGCAAGTTTCCCGAACTGGCCTGATTCCGAGCCGCCGCAAGCCCCGTCCGCGCGGCATCGCGGCGGGGTTTGTTCTATGGTTGCGTCAGCGCCATCCGAGAGTCCGCCATGCCCGCTTCCCGCTACACCACCCTGATCTCCGCGGCCGATCTGCTGCGCCTGGACGACGCCTTCGTCGTTGACTGCAGCCATGATCTGGCCGACCCCGCTTCCGGCGAGCGCGCCTACGCCGCGGGCCACATCCCGGGCGCGATCTTCCAGCACCTCGACCGGGATCTGTCGGCGCGGCCGAACGGCCGCAACGGCCGCCATCCCCTGCCCGATGCCGACGCCTTTGCCCGTCACCTGGCCGCACTCGGGCTGCGCCGGGACCAGCAAGTGGTCGCCTACGACCGCTCCGGCGGCGGATTCGCCGGTCGACTCTGGTGGATGCTGCGGCAGCTCGGCCACGAGGCGGTCGCCGTGCTTGACGGCGGCTGGTCCGCCTGGGTGGCGGCGGGCGGCGCGGTGCAGACCGAGAGTCCTCCGCCCCGGTCCGCCGGCGACTTCGTCCGCAAGCCACCGATCGCGGGTCAGGTTGCCGCCGGCGACGTTCTCGCCAACCTCGGCACCGGTCGGCATCTGGTGCTCGACGCGCGCGCGCCGGAGCGCTACGCCGGCGAGATCGAACCGCTCGATCCGGTCGCAGGCCACATTCCCGGGGCGCGGAACCGCTTCTTCCAGACCAATCTCCAGCCCGACGGCACGTTCAAGTCACGCGAGCAACTGCGCACCGAATTCACCGCGCTGCTCGAGGACTGGGATCCGCGCGATGTCATCCATCACTGCGGATCGGGCGTCTCGGCCTGCCACAACCTGCTGGCGATGACGCACGCCGGTCTCGACGGCAGCCTGCTCTATCCGGGCTCGTGGAGCGAGTGGTGTGCCGACGCCGACCGTCCCGTTGCCACAGGACGCGCGCCCGGCGGGCACTGAAACCCGGGGGCGGCGCCCAGTCGGGTTTGACCTGTCGCAAGCCCGGCAATACAGTGCGGGAGCAGCATGCCAAGCAGGGTCGCGCATGGGAGGAAGTGGCGCGGCCCGATGCTGAAATCCAACCTCTAAAGCTCAAGGAGATCGCCATGTACAAGAAGATCCTCGTCCCGACCGATGGCTCCGATACAGCGAGCAAGGTCGTCGAACCTGCCGTGGCGCTGGCGCGCAGCTGCGGTGCCACCATCGTGGCGCTGCACGTCACCGATCCCTATCCTTACTCCGGCCTTGCCGAGACCGTGCCCATCACCGCCGAGCAGTATCGTGTCCACGTCACCAAGATCGCCGAGGATGCCCTTGAGCCGATCAAGGGCGCCTGTGCCGCGGCGAACATCGGCTGCGAGGCCGTGATCGGCGAGGACATCCACCCGTGGAAGGCAATGCTCGACGTGGCCAAGGATCGCGGCTGCGACCTGGTCGTGATCGCCTCGCACGGCCGCCGCGGCGTGCAGGCCCTGCTGCTGGGCAGCGAGACGCAGAAGCTGCTGACGCATTCCACCATTCCGGTCCTCGTCCTGCGCTGAGACGGTACGGCCGGCGCTGCCCATCCCCGGCAGCGCCGCATCCATCCTCCACTGCGCATTTCCACTTCAGGAATCAAACACCATGTTCAGTCACATCCTCGTTGCCACGGACGGATCGGAACTCGCCGAGAAGTCCCTGCCCTACGCCATCGAACTCGCGAAGAAGTTCGGCGCCCGCGTGACCGCCGTGGCGGTGATCGATCTCTATCCCTACATCGGGGCGATCGAGGTCATGCCCGTCGGGATGGACATGTGGCAGGACGAGGTTCGCAAGCAGGCCGACGCCGCGCTGCAACGGGTGCGCGACCGCCTGCAGGCCGCCGGCGTGAACTGCGATACGGTGGTCCAGGAAGACGCCCAGGCCTGGCGCGGCGTGCTCGCCGTGGCCGACAAGCAGGGATGCGACGCCATCGTGCTTGCCTCGCATGGCCGTGGCGGCGTCAGCTCGGCACTGCTGGGCAGCCAGACCGCGCGGGTGCTGTCGCATTCCAAGCTGCCGGTCGTCGTGGTCCGCTGAGCGCCGTCGGCGCTCCGTGGCGCCGACCACCGCCGCTTGTCAGCCGGGGGCGACGCCATGTTGCTTCAGCCAGGCAAGTTCGCGGGCCCAACCATCCTGCGCGTCCGCGGCGTTGTAGCTGGAACGGTAGTCGGCATGGAAACCATGCCCGGCATCCGGATAGACGACGATCTCCGAGGCCCGCGCAGCGGCATTTCCGGCGGCGAGCGCAGCGCGCATCCGTTCGATCGACTCGGCTGAGATCCCCTGATCCTTGCCACCGTAGAGGCCGAGGACCGGTGCCTTGAGCGTTCCGGCAATGTCCACCGGGTTCACCGGTGTCAGCGGCGAGGTGCCGCCTTCGAGCCGCCCGTACCATGCGACGCCGGCATCCACCGCGGCATGCGCACAGTAGAGCCAGACGATGCGTCCGCCCCAGCAGAAGCCCGTCACGCCGAGCCTTCCCTTGCGTCCGCCGTTGGCCCCGGCCCATGCCGCACAGGCGTCGAGATCCTGCAGCACCTGGGCATCGGGCACCTTGGCAATGACGCGGCTCATCACCTCGGCGACGGTGCCATATTGCATCGGATCGCCCTGTCGGACGAACAGGTCGGGGGCGACGGCCAGATACCCCTGGTGCGCCAGCCGTCGCGCCACATCGGCGATGTATTCATGCACCCCGAAGATCTCCGACACCACCAGCACCACCGGCAGGTCGGTGCCACCCTTCGGCTGCGCCCGGTAGGCGGGGATTCGCTGTCCGCCCGAGTCGACCTGGACCTCGCCGGCGAGCAGCCCGTCGTCGCTGGTTTGAATCGCCGTCTGGGCTGCGACCGGCCCCGCTGCCGCGGCGAAGCCCACGCCGAGCGCGGCGCGGACAAATTCACGCCGCGAATAATCGGTGCCGGCGCGCCCCGGAACGAGGCTGGCAAGTTCGCTGTCGAGGTTGCTGCAGTCCATCGCGGTCTCCTCCGAAGATCATGTAACGTGATGTGACACGACCCCGATGGTATGCGCACCCGCGGAACGGTGCAGGCAAGCGCAGGTCCCCACAACGACAACCACCCGAAACCTGTGAACGCGCCGATTCAGCGCGCTGCGTGCGCCCAGAGCTTGTCCAGCGACGCGACCCAGAGTGCCCGGTCGGCATCCGGCGCGAAGCTGGCCTCCAGGCTGTTGCGCAACACCGCGTAGGCCTGTTTGCCGCCCAGTTCCGGATGGGCGACAAACAGCTGCAACAGGTTGTCGTTGATGTACCCGCCGAAGTAGGCCGGATCGTCGGAGTGAATGGTGACCATCAGCCCGGCCCGAAGCAGATCGGGCAGATTGTGGCTGGCCAGGTCCGGAAAGACGCGCAGCCGCACATTCGACAGCGGGCAGACCGTCAGCGGAATCCGCTCGCTCGCGAGTCGTCGAATCAGCGCGGGATCGTCGACCGAGCGCACCCCGTGATCGATGCGTTCGGCGCCAAGCAGGTCGAGTGCATCACGCACATAGGCCGCCGGCCCTTCCTCTCCGGCGTGGGCGACGCGACGCAGGCCGAGCGCGCCCGCCCTCGCGAACACCCGGGCGAATTTTTCCGGCGGATTGCCCCGCTCCGACGAATCGAGGCCGACCCCGAGCAGGTGCTCACGCCACGGCAGTGCCGCCTCCAGGGTTCGCAGCGCGTCGTCCTCGGGCAGATGCCGCAGGAAACACAGGATCCAGCCGACACTCAATCCGAGTTCATCGTGCGCCCGCCGGCTCGCGGCCAGCAGGCCCGGCATGAACACGTCGAAACCGACGCCGCGCGCGGTATGCGTCTGCGGATCGAAGAAGGGTTCGGCGCGCACCACGTTGTCACGCGCGGCACGCCGGAAATAGGCCCAGGCCAGATCGAAGAAGTCCTGCTCGGTCCGCAGTACGCCGCAGCCGGCGTAATACAGGTCGAGAAAGGATTGCAGGTCCGTGAACGCGTAGGCACGCCGCAGCGCATCCACATCGGCATACGCCAGCGGAACGCCGTTGCGCCGGGCCAGTTCGAAGATCAGTTCCGGTTCGAGCGTGCCCTCGATGTGCAGATGCAGTTCGGCCTTCGGACTGTCTGCGATCAGCCCAGGCAACCGCTCGGCGGGTATCCCGCCGAGGCGCCCTGCTTCGATCCGCGCCGCGTCCGGGTTCATTGCCCCGGCACCTGCCCTTCGACGCCCTTGACGTAGAAGTTGATGCCGTGGAGGAACTTGTCGTCGGCCACCTTGCCTGCCGGGAGCATGACCTTGCCCGACTGGTTGACGATCGGCCCTTTCCAGATGGTCAGCGTGCCATTACGCAATCCCGCCTCCCGCTCCAGCACCGTCTTCTTCAGCGCTGCCGGCACCGCAGGGGAGATGCTCTTGAGTTCGATTGCTCCATGGCGCACGCCCCACCAGATCTGCTGCGGCTTCCAGTCACCCTTGAGCACTTCGCCCGTCAGGTATTCGTACTCCGGCGCCCAGTTGATCGTGGCCGAGGCCAGGTGCGCCTTCGGGCCGTACTTGGACATGTCGCTGTCCCAGCCGAAGCCGTACTTGCCCAGCTTCTCGGCGGTCTGCAGGACGGCCGGCGAATCGGTGTTCTGGAACAGCACGTCGGCGCCCTGGTTGACCAGCGAGGTGGCCGCCTCGGTCTCCTTCGGGGGATCGAACCACTTGTTCACCCAGACGACCTTGGTCTTGATCTTCGGATTGACCGATTGGGCACCGAGGGTGAACGAATCGATATTGCGCAGCACCTCGGGAATCGGCACCGAGCCGACCACGCCGAGCACGTCGGTCTTGGTCATGCCCCCGGCGATCACCCCGGCCAGATACGCCCCTTCGTAGGTCCGTGCGTCGTAGGTTCCGACATTGGCGGCCGTCTTGTATCCGGTGGCATGCTCGAACTTGATGTTCGGATAGTCCCGCGCGATGCGCAGCACCGGCTCCATGTAGCCGAAGCTGGTCGCGAAGATCAGCCCGTCGCCCTGCTGCGCGAGGTCGCGCAGCACGCGCGCCGCATCGGGGCCCTCGGGCACGCTTTCGACGTACTGCGTCTTGATCTTGTCGCCGAACTTGGCTTGCAGCGTCTCGCGCGCCAGATTGTGCGCGTAGCTCCAGCCAGCGTCGCCGACCGGGCCGACATAGATGAAGCCGATCTTCAGCGGCTCGGCGGCGCGGGCCGCGGGCAGCGCCAACGCCAGCCCGGCGGCGACCGCCGCCAGGGCGGCAAGGGGTTTCCTGAATCGTGTGCTCGACATGAAATCCTCCAACGGAAGTGATACGGAATCGAATGCAAGGGTCGTGCCTGGAGCGCCCGCCGGATCAGCTTCCCGGAACGAACGGCTTGCCGATCGAAGCCGGCATGTTGACGCGGATCCACAGCGGATTGCGCGACATCAGAGCCAGCACGACGATGGTGGCGACATAGGGCAGCATCGACAGCAGTTGCGACGCCACCTGCACCCCGGCGCCCTGCAGGTAGAACTGGAGCATGGTGACGCCACCGAACAGATAGGCCCCGAGCAGCACGCGGCCCGGCCGCCAGGTGGCGAAGGTGGTCAGCGCGAGTGCGATCCAGCCGCGCCCTGCCGTCATGCCCTGGACCCACAGCGGGGTGTAGACGACCGACAGATAGGCACCCGCCACGCCGACGAGCGCACCGCCGCCCATCAGCGCCAGCAGGCGGATGCGCCGTACCGGATAGCCCAGTGCATGTGCGGACTCGGGCGATTCGCCCACGGCACGCAGAACCAGCCCGGCGCGGGTGCGGTCGAGGAACCAGCCCAGTGCCGCAGCGAGGGCGACGGTCAGGTAGACCATCAGGTGATGGTGGAACAGCGCCGGGCCGATGAACGGCAGCGTGGTCAATCCCGGAATGTCGAGCGGGCCGAAGTTGGGCAGGCTCTTGCCGACGTAGCCGATGCCGATGAACGACGACAGCCCCGCGCCGAACAAGGTCAGCGCCAGTCCGGTGGCGTACTGATTGGTGTTGAGCCAGATGACCAGCACGCCGAGCGCCGCGGCGAGCAGCATGCCGGTCGCGGCGCCGGCGGCGAACGCCGCCCATTGATTGCCGCTGTGCGACGCAACCGCGAAGCCGGCGATCGCTGCCATCAGCATCATGCCCTCGGCGCCGAGGTTGACCACACCCGATTTTTCGTTGATCAGCAACCCGAGCGCGGCCAGCGCGAGCGGCGTCCCGGCGCTGAGGGTCGAGGCGATGAGCAAGGCGACGGTGTTCATGCGCGATCCTTCAGCGTTTCCAGCGGATGCGGTTGTCGATCAGGGTGTCGCAGGCCAGCAGCGAGAACAGCAGCAAGCCCTGGAACACCCCGGTCATCGCATCGGGCAGGCCCAGCCGCGACTGCGCCAGTTCGCCGCCGATGTAGAACATTGCCATCAACGTCCCCGACAGAACGATCCCGATCGGGTTGAGCCGACCGACGAAGGCGACGATGATCGCCGCGAAGCCGTATCCCTGAGACACCTGCGGCGTCAGCTGCTGCAGCGGGCCGATCGCGTCCAGCGCGCCCGCCAGCCCGGAAAGCCCCCCCGACAGCAGCAGCACGGTCCACAGCGCCTTGCGCGAGGAGTAGCCGGCATAACGCGCCGCACCCGGCGCGAGCCCCCCGACCTGCAGCCGGAATCCGGCGACGCTGCGGAACAGGAACACCCACACCAGAGCCACCGCGAGCAGCGCCAGCGGAAAACCCCAGTTCAACCGTGTCCCGGCCACCAGATGCCCGAGCAGTGTCGGGTCGGCGAACATCCGGGTCTGGGGAAAGTTGTAGCCCTCCGGATCCTTCCACGGGCCATAGACCAGGTAGTCGAGCAGGTACTGGGCAACGTAGACCAGCATCAGACTCACCAGGATTTCGTTGGCATTGAACCGATCGCGTAGCAGCGCCACGAGCGCGGCCCAGAGCATGCCGCCGACCACCCCGGCGAGCAGAATCGGCAGCACCACGACGTGCGGTGTCGAATCGCCGGCCAGCAAGGCAATGCCGCCGCCGAAGATCGCGCCCAGCACGTACTGGCCCTCCGCCCCGATGTTCCAGACATTGCTGCGGTAGCAGGCGGCGAGCCCCAGGCCGATCAGGATCAGCGGCGTGGCCTTGAGCGCGAGTTCCGACAGGTTGTACGCGCTCCTGAGCGGCTCCCAGAAGAACATCGCCAGACCGGCCATCGGGCTCTTGCCCATCGCCGCAAAGATCGCCGCGCCAAACGCCACCGTGACGCCAAGCGCGATCAGCGGCGACAGCCAGACCATCACGCGCGAGGCTTCGCCCCGAGGTTCAAGCCGCAGCATGCGCTTCCTCCCACGTCGCGCCGTCGCCGGCTTCGCCGTCCCATAGCCCACTCATCCAGGCACCGATATGCTCGACCGTGGCCGCGGCGCGCTCGAGCGGCGGCGACAGCCGTCCACGGGCGATGACCTGCAGCCGGTCGGCGATCTCGAACAACTCGTCGAGCTCCTCCGAGACCACCAGCACGGCGCAACCGGCGTCGCGCAGCGCGAGCAGTTCGGCACGGATCTGCGCCGATGCGCCAACGTCCACCCCCCAGGTCGGCTGCGACACCACCAGCACCCGCGGATTGCCGAGGATCTCGCGGCCGACGACGTACTTCTGCAGATTCCCGCCCGACAGACTGCGTGCCGGCGCCTGCGGGCCGTGCGCCTTGACCTGGAAGCGCGCGATCACCGCCTGGGCGCGTTCGCGCAGCGCTGCGGCGCGAACCAGCCCGCGCCGCGACACGGCGTCCGCATCGGCGGTCAGCAGCATGTTCAGTTCGAGAGACAACGACGGCACCGTCGCCCGACCGAGCCGCTCCTCCGGGATGAACCGCAGCCCGAGCCGGCGCCGCGGTCCGGGGCCCAGGGCGCCGATCGGCTCGCCACCCAGCCGGATCGACTGCGCTGGCGCACGCCGGTCCTCGCCCGACAGCACCGCGAGGAGTTCCTGCTGGCCGTTACCCGACACCCCGGCGATGCCGAGGATCTCGCCGCCGCGGACGTCGAGGGACACGCTGCGCAGCGCGACACCGAACTCGCCCGAGGCCGGCAGGTCGAGTCGGTCCAGCGCGAGCAGGACGTCACCCGCGTGCTGCGGCCGGTGGGTGAGCTGGGGCGGATCGGCACCGATCATCAGGCGCGACAGACTGGCCTCGGTCTCCTGCGCCGGGTCGACCCGGCCCGCCACGCGGCCGCCACGCAGGACCGTGCACTTGTGGCACAGGCTGCGGATCTCGTCGAGCTTGTGGCTGATGTAGAGAATGCTGCAGCCGTCCGCAGCGAGCTGGCGCAGCACCACGAACAGGCTTTCCACCGCCTGCGGGGTGAGCACCGAGGTCGGTTCGTCGAGGATGAGCAGCTTCGGATCGGCCAGCAGGCAGCGGATGATCTCGACCCGCTGGCGTTCCCCGACCGACATGCTGTGCACCGGACGGCGCGGCGCACACTCCAGTCCGTAACGCTGCGACACTTCGGCGATGCGCGCCTCGATCTGCGCCAGATCGACATCGCGACCGAGGCCGAGCCAGATGTTTTCCGCGGCGGTCAGCGTGTCGAACAGCGAGAAGTGCTGGTAGACCATCGCGATCCCGAGTTCGCGCGCGACGCCGGGGCTGCGCATGCGGACCGGCTGTCCGTTCCAGACGATGCGCCCGGAGTCTGGCTGGGTCGCGCCGTAGATGATCTTCATCAGCGTCGACTTGCCCGCCCCGTTCTCGCCGAGCACCGCGTGGATCTCGCCCGCAGCGACATCCAGGTTGATGTCGTCGTTGGCAAGGACGCCAGGGTAGGACTTGCTGATGTGTTCGAGCGTGAGCCGCATGGAAGCGTCGATCGGATTCTTGTTTTCGAGGTGGCGCCGGGAGCGGTCAGCTGGCGTACATCTGGCGGCCGCCGACATGGCTGGCGACGAGGTTGCGCTCGTCGCCGAGCAGCATCCACGCGAATACGCGCTCATGCAGATTCCGTGCCATGTCCTGACGCCGCTGCTGAACCGGTCCGTGCGCCCAATGCCAGAGAGTGAAATCCGCCATTGTGCCTGCTCCGAAATGGCCGATCTCGTGTTCGAGACCGAGCGCGCGTGCCGCGCCCCGGGTTGCGCTGTACAGCGCCTTCCACGCGGTCAGCCGCTCGCCGCGCAGCGCCATGGCCTTGTACGCGTCCGCCATGGTGCGCAGGGGGCACAAGCTGGTGCCGCCGCCCACGTCGCTCGCCAGGGTCACCGCCACCCGCGCCGCGTCCGCCTCGCCCCAGCCGAACAGCCCGCTGCCCAGGAAGAGGTTGCTCGACGGACAGAACGCGATCTGCGCGCCGGCCTCGGCCAGCGCCGCGCGATCAGCTGGGTCGAGCCAGATGCCGTGGGCGAAGATGCTGCGTGGTCCGAGCAGATCGTGCCGGGCATAGACATCGAGATAGCTGCGCGCCTGCGGAAACAGGGAGCGCACCCAGTCGACCTCGGCGCGGTTCTCCGCGAGGTGCGTTTGGAGATAGAGGCCGCCGGCGCGCCCGGCGTAATCGCGCAGCAGCCGACCGCACAGCGCCAGCTGGTCGTCGCTGCTGGTCGGTGCGAAGCGCGGGGTGACCGCATAGCCGAGGCGATCGCGACCATGCCAGCACTCGATGAGATCGACGCAATCGCGCTCGGCGCCAGCGACATCGCGGTCGCGTAGCGCGTCCGGGCTGTTGCGATCCATCAGCACCTTGCCGGTGATCAGCCGCATGCCGCGCCGCTGCGCGCTGGCGAACAGGGTCTCGGCCGAGATCCGGTGCACCGTCGGAAACACTGCGGCCGCAGTGACGCCGCTGGCCAGCAAGGCATCCAGGAAGCGTTCGGCGCCCGCCTCGGCGACCGCCGGATCGGCGTAGCGCTGTTCCGCTGGAAAGGTGTAGGTGCGCAACCAGTCGAGCAGTTCGGTGCCGAACGACGCGATCACGTCCAGTTGCGGCGCGTGGACGTGGGTGTCGATGAAACCGGGCAGCAGCAGCTGGCCGCGCCGGTCCAGTCGGGTCCACCCCGCCCCGGGATCCTGGTCGGCCGGCAGCGCGGCAGCGATCCGCTGTTCTTCAACCAGCAGCCAGCCGTCGGGCAGGAACCGGACTGCGGCTGGACCGGGATCGACCGCGAAGCCGGGGTCGTCGACGAAGTCGAGCAGATCGGCGCGAATGGCAAGACGCGATGGCGGACGGGACGGCGGCATTTCCAGGGAGGCGCGGGCGGCGACGGAGAACGCCGCATCCGACGCGCCTGCGGGCGTCGGGCCGCGGGCGCGTGCGACGCCGCCGATGATCCGATACGCAACGAGACTGTAGGCAAAAAACCGCGCGGCGGATATGCGGTCGGCCGGCCTCGGCACCGCAGCGTCTCATGCGCGCAACCGGGGGCGCGGTGGTGCGGAGCGGCGGCTAACCGTGCTCCTTGGCGTGATTGATCGAATAGCGGGGAATCTCGATCGTCACGTCCTCGGCCCCCAGGATCGCC
>JAKAIB010000228.1 GCA_021814605.1 Pseudomonadota bacterium
CGCTCACGAGGCGCGACCCGAACATTCCGTTCGCAATAGGAGACACCATGACCCAGCAGCAACTTGCCGAAAGCGGGCACGAAAACCGGACGAGCAGTCTGTCGTATATCCAGCCGAAGGCCGATAGTCCCTGGCTGACCTACCTTGCGCAGGTCGATCGCGTGCTGCCACATCTTGGGCGACTCGCCCGTTGGGGCGAGACCCTCAAGCGGCCCAAGCGCGCCCTGATCGTGGATATCCCCATCGAGATGGACGACGGCACGGTGCGGCACTTCGAAGGCTTCCGCGTGCAGCACAACCTGTCGCGGGGACCGGGCAAGGGCGGCGTCCGCTACCACCCGGACGTGACGCTGGAGGAGGTGATGGCGCTCGCGGCGTGGATGACCATCAAGAACGCGGCGGTCGGGCTTCCGTATGGCGGCGCCAAGGGCGGGATCCGGGTTGCGCCGGCTGAGCTGTCACACAAGGAACTGGAACGTCTCACCCGGCGGTACACCAGCGAAATCGGCATCATCATCGGGCCGCAACAGGACATTCCAGCCCCGGACGTCAACACCAACGCCCAGATCATGGCGTGGATGATGGACACCTACTCGATGAACGTCGGTGCGACGGCGACGGGCGTCGTGACCGGCAAGCCGATCCCGCTCGGTGGCTCGCTCGGCCGGGTCAAGGCCACGGGCCGCGGCGTATTCGTCACCGGATCCGAAGCCATTCGGCGGCTCGGTCTCGAGGTCAAAGGACTGCGGATCGCGGTCCAGGGATATGGCAACGTCGGCGGCACCGCTGCCGAATTGTTCGCCAAGGCAGGTGCGGTGATCGTGGCGGTGCAGGACCACACCGGGACGTTGTCGAACGAGCGCGGAATCGACGTCGCCGCGCTGGCGCGTCACGTCGAAGAGCGCCACGGCATCGCGGGCTTCGACGGTGCCGAGCGCATCGCCGACACCGACTTCTGGAATGTCCGGTGCGACGTGCTCATTCCGGCGGCGCTGGAGGGCCAGATCACCGCCGAGCGCGCACGGGGAACGACCGCGAAGCTCGTGCTCGAGGGCGCCAATGGACCGACGCTCCCGGCCGCCGACGACATATTTGCCAGCCGCGGCATTCTGGTGGTCCCCGACGTGATCTGCAACGCGGGTGGGGTGACCGTGTCCTATTTCGAATGGGTGCAGGACTTTTCCAGCTTCTTCTGGGACGAGGACGAGATCAACGCCCGGCTGGACAAGATTCTCGGCAACGCGCTCGCGCGGATCTGGGATACGGCCGACCGCTTGGGCGTCAGCCTGCGCACGGCGGCGTTTGCTGTCGCCTGCGAACGGGTGCTCCAGGCGCGTGAGGAGCGCGGGCTCTATCCCTGATCGGAGGGTTCAGCCGCGCCGGCCCAGGCTGACGCGCAGACCGTCGGCGAGAAACACCAGCAGGCCTAGCCAGACTAGGCTGAAGCCGACCATCTTCGCCGGGCCGAACGGTTCGTGGTACAGCAGCACGCCGAGCGCAAGTTGCAGGCTCGGCGTGACGTACTGCAGCACCCCGAGCAATGAAAACGGGATGCGCCGTGCGCCTGCCGCGAACAGCAGCAGCGGGATGGTGGTCACCGGGCCGGCCGCGACCAGCAGCCAGCGAGTCGCGGCATCGGCTGCAACGAACGCGTTCTGCCCCTGAGTGCCGAGCCAGTAGAGATAGAGCAGCGCGAGCGGGAACAGCAGCGCCGTTTCCAGCGCGAGACCCTCGAGCGAACCGAGGGTCGCCGTCTTGCGCAGCAGGCCGTATCCGCCGAAGGTCAGCGCCAGCCCGAGGCTGATCCAGGGCAGGTGGCCGAGTTCGAAGGTCATCGCGACGACGCCGACGGCAGCGATCCCGACGGCGACCCACTGCGGCGCGCGGAGACGCTCGTGCAGCAGCATGGCGGCAAGCACCACGTTGACCAGCGGATTGATGTAGTAGCCGAGACTGGCGTCGACCACGTGACTGCTGTTGACGGCCCAGATGTACAGGCCCCAGTTGCTCGAGAGCAGGATGGCGCTGGCGGCGAACCGGGCCACGGTCCATGGATTGTCGCGCAGCGTCCGTAGCCAGGACCAGCGCCGCAGCACCGCCAGGAGCAGCGCGACGACGATCAGCGACCATGCCATCCGGTGCGCCAGGATCTGCAGTGCGGGGACCGACTCGAGGGCTTTGAAGTAGATCGGAAACAGCCCCCAGATGACATACGCCAGGAGCGCGTAGACGACGCCGGAATTCATGTGGTCGTGGAGTAGGCGGTTTCGGGCGGGTGCGTCGGCCGGCGGACCGGAGCAAGGTTGCCGATCGCGCTGCGCGGAGCGGCTAGGGCCGTCCGCGCCGCATCCCGGCCCCGCCGGCCGGTCTCCGGAACGAGAACGATGTCAGACGTTGAACAGGAAATGGAGGACGTCGCCATCCTTGACGACATAGTCCTTCCCTTCGGCCCGCATCTTGCCAGCGTCCTTTGCGCCCTGCTCGCCCCGGAACTGGATGAAATCGTCGAACGCGATGGTTTGCGCACGGATGAAACCCCGTTCGAAGTCGGTGTGGATCACGCCGGCAGCCTGCGGTGCCGTCGCCCCGATCGCGACCGTCCAGGCGCGCACCTCCTTGACCCCGGCGGTGAAGTATGTCTGCAACCCCAGCAACTGGAACGCGGCGCGGATCAGCCGGTTGAGCCCGGGTTCCTCCATCCCCAGATCGGAGAGGAACGCAAGCTTCTCGTCGGCGTCCATCCCCGCCAGTTCGCTCTCTAGCTTGGCGCATATGGCGATGACCGGGGCGTTCTCCTTGGCCGCGTACTCGCGCAGTCGGTCGAGATGCGGGTTGTTCTCGAACCCGTCCTCCATCACGTTGCCGACGTACATCGCCGGCTTGGCGGTGATCAGGCAGAGCGGCGCCAGCAGCGCGCGCTCTTCCGGAGCCAGTTCGAGCGACCGCACTGGCCGGGCTTCGTTCAACGCCGGCACCACCCGCTCCAGCAGATCGGCAGTGCGCTTGGCATCCTTGTCTCCGGCGCGGGCCTGCTTGGCCAGTCGATGCAGCGCCTTCTCCGCCGTGCCCAGATCCGCAAGGCAGAGTTCAGTCTGGATGACGGCGATGTCGGCGATCGGGTCGACGCGTCCAGCGACGTGGATGACGTTGGGGTCATCGAAGCAGCGCACGACGTTGATGATGGCGTCGGTTTCGCGAATGTGTGCAAGGAACTGGTTGCCGAGCCCTTCGCCCTGGCTGGCGCCGGCGACCAAACCCGCGATGTCGACGAATTCCACCACCGCCGGCAGAACGCGCTGCGGCTTGACGATCTCGGCAAGCTGTCCGAGGCGCGGGTCGGGCACCTCGACGATCCCGGTGTTGGGCTCGATGGTGCAGAAGGGATAGTTCTCTGCCGGGATCGCGCTCTGGGTCAGCGCGTTGAACAGGGTGGACTTGCCGACGTTGGGCAGGCCCACGATGCCGCATTTGAGACTCATGGATTGTCCTTAGAGATCAACCCCTTCCGCACCATCGAGCCCGACACCGGGAGGGTGCGGGAGCCCGTAGCGCGATCCGCGCGAGGCGAACCGGGGGCGATGGAGATCCAGGGACAAGCGCACGCTGACGCAACCCTTTGTCCTCGTTTTGTCCTGGAAAAACAGTGCCGATTGTAGTGATCAGCGAGTCCTTGCTGGAGCGGACCACCGCACGAGACGGACGCATCCTGCGGGAGCGCACGCCCAGCGGATCTCGTCTTTGCAGGATGGCGCGCAAGCCCGAGGCCCGGATGGCGACATCCTGCGGCGCGATCGGGCCGCGCCGGCCGGGTCAACGTTCGATATGGATCCGCAGCCCTGCGACTGTTTGCATACCCGGCCCCCCGCCCGGGTGGGCGATGCGCTGGAAGTCGGGCTGCAGATACACGTGTCCTGCGATCTTCATCGAATACACGACTTCGAGCACCGTCTCGGCACGCAGCTGCCGCAGCCGTGCGCGGGCGAGCCCGACGGTGAGGACATCGGCCGGCCGGAACGCATTCAGCCCGCGGGCCCGCACACCGGCGCCGAGGTAGGCGCTGACCGGACTGGACGCCTCCGGCGCGTTGCCGGCCTGCAGGAACGCACTCCACCGACGGTGCTGCGCGTCGCGCCAGCTCTGCTCGGCGATGGCGTAGACGCCTGCTGCCGTCGGCACGTCGGTCTGGTGCTGATGCCACAGTCCCAGCTTCAGCGTCGTCGCGTTGCCGCGGCCCCGGTTCCAGGTCTTGTCGATCTCGCCCAGCAGCAGCGCGCCGCGCCTGAGCGCGCCCGACAAGCCAGGCGGATCGCCTTGCCAGACACCGGCCTGGGCGCTCAGCCCGTCCCCCAGATCGAGTCCGCCGAGCAGGCCAAGGCCCGGGCTCGGGAAGGTCGCGATGTCGGCGTTTCCGGTCAGCGTCGGCGCGATGCCGAACGACGCGTTGTGCAGGTGTCCCGCGACCTCGGTGACGTCGAAGCTGTTGTTGACGTCCATGATTCCGCCCTGGACGAACCCGGCGCCCACAGTCTGACGGTAGCTGAGCTGGTAGATGCGCAGGAAGTTCGGCGCCCACAGATTGCTGGGAAGCTGCGCATCACCCGTCGTCGCCTGCAGGTTGCCGTCATTGCGCAGTCCCATCGCCATGACGTCGAACTGGCCGCCGCTCCACCACCCCGCGCGCCTGGTGTCGAGGGTGAGGCCGGCTTGGAATGCCCCCACCGAAATCGCCCGCCGTCCGCCGCTGCCGCCAACGATTCCGACGCTCTCGGCATCGAAATGCAGCAAGGTGCTGAGGCCGTTCGACCAGGTCGTCGCCGGCGGCGCGACTGGCGCTGTGAATGGCGCGAGCTGGGTGTTCGGCGAGGTGGGTCCGGTCCCCGGTGCGACGGTTGCGGCCATCGCGCACGACGGGATCACGGTGGAGATCAGTGCCAGCAAGTGCAGTCGGACTTGGGATGCGGGGGCCATCGCGTCTATTAATGCGAATCATTCTTAACCGCATTATTCCATGGGCTGGGCTGGCATGTCCTCGACCAGCCGTCCGTCGAGCAGCGAGACGACCCGATCGCAGCGCTGGGCCAGCCGGGGGTCGTGGGTGA
>JAKAIB010000229.1 GCA_021814605.1 Pseudomonadota bacterium
CGCCGATGGCGGCGTGGGCGAACGCAACGGCATCTTCTGCTCGGGCATCGAGCACAAGATGGGGATCAACGCCAATGCGACCTGCCAGATGACGCTGGAGGACGCTGCCGGCTGGATGGTCGGCGAGCCGAACAAGGGCCTGATGGCCATGTTCGTGATGATGAACGGCGCCCGTCTGGGCGTGGGCATGCAGTCGCTCGGCCTGACCGAGGTGGCCTACCAGAATGCCCTGGCCTACGCCCGCGACCGCCTGCAGATGCGCGCGCTGACCGGACCCAGGGAGCCGGAGAAGCCGGCCGATCCCATCCTGGTCCATCCGGATGTGCGGCGCATGCTGCTGACCGCGCGTGCCTGGGCCGAGGGCGGTCGCTTCGTGGCGTACTGGGTCGCCTTGCTGCTCGACCGGTCGCTGCATCATCCGGACGCCGAGGTCCGCAAGGATGCTGACGACCTGGTGTCGCTGCTGACCCCGATCGTCAAGGCCTTCATCACCGACAACGGACTGCAGGCCACCAACGAATGCCTGCAGGTGTTCGGCGGGCATGGCTACATCCGCGAATGGGGCATGGAGCAGTTCGTGCGCGACGCCCGCATCAACCTGATCTACGAAGGCACCAACACCATCCAGTCGCTCGACCTGCTCGGGCGCAAGGTGCTGATGGACGGCGGTGCCCGGCTGCGCAAGTTCGGCAAGATCCTCACCGAATTCATCGAGGCCGAAGGCGTGAACGAGGCCATGCAGGAGTTCGTGAACCCGCTCGCGGACCTGGCCGACAAGGTCCAGAAGCTCACCATGGAACTCGGCATGAAGGCCATGGTCGACAAGGACGAGGTGGGGGCCGCCGCCGTGCCGTACCTGCGGGTCGCGGGGCACGTCGTGTTCTCGTATGCCTTCGCCCGCATGGCGCAGGTGGCGCTGCGCCAGATCGCCGCGGGCGAGGACACGCCGTTCTACCAGGCCAAGCTGCAGACGGCGCGCTTCTACTTCGCGCGCCTGTATCCCGAATCCGCCGCCGCCATCCGCATGGCGCGCAGCGGCGCAAAGAACCTGACGGACACCGACGCGGTGTTCGCCTGAATCCCCTCGAGGAAATGCCGGACCGCCCCAGGTTTCCTTGACCCCGACGCGGGGCGTGCCGGGAGAGGCCCGGCACCAGGGGCACTCAACAGGAGCTGACATGACACAGACGATTCACATCCGCAAGGTCGCGGTGCTGGGCGCCGGGGTGATGGGCGCGCAGATCGCGGCCCATTGCATCAACGCCCGCGTGCCGGTGGTGCTGTTCGACCTGCCCGCCAAGGACGGCGCCAGGAACGGCATCGTGGCCAAGGCGGTGCAGAACCTCAGGAAGCTCAGTCCGGCTCCGCTGGGCGATGCGGCCGAGGCCGGATGGATCACCCAGGCCAACTACGAGACGGACCTGGAACTGCTCAGGGACTGCGACCTGGTGATCGAAGCGATCGCCGAGCGCATGGACTGGAAGCACGACCTGTACCGGAAGGTCACGCCGCACCTCGGCGCGAACACCATCTTCGCTTCCAATACCTCGGGGCTGTCGATCAACACCCTGTCCGACGGTTTCGACGCCGCGCTGAAGAGCCGCTTCTGCGGCGTGCACTTCTTCAATCCGCCGCGCTACATGCATCTGGTGGAGCTCATCCCCACCACGCACACCGACGGCGCCATCCTCGACCGGCTGGAAACCTTCCTGACCACCACGCTGGGCAAGGGCGTGGTGCGCGCCAAGGACACGCCCAACTTCGTCGCCAACCGCGTCGGCGTGTTCTCCATCCTGGCGGTGATCAAGGAGGGCGAGAAGTTCGGGCTTGGATTCGACGTCATCGACGACCTCACCGGGAGCAAGCTCGGCCGCGCCAAGAGTGCCACCTTCCGCACCTCGGACGTGGTGGGCCTGGACACCATGGCCCACGTCATCAAGACCATGCAGGACACCCTGCCGGCGAGCAAGGATCCGTTCGCGCCGCTGTACGCCACGCCCCCGGTGCTGGCCACGCTGGTGCAGAACGGCGCCCTGGGCCAGAAGAGCGGCGCGGGTTTCTACAAGAAGGTCGGCAGGGACATCCTGAAGTTCGATCCGGCCAAGGGCGACTACGTGCCCGGCGGCGGCAAGGCGGACGAGATCGTGGTCCGCATGCTGAAGAAGCCGGCGGCCGAGCGCTTCAAGCTGCTGCGCGAGTCGACCAATCCGCAGGCGCAGTTCCTGTGGAGCATCTTCCGCGACGTCTGGCACTACGTCGCGCTGCACCTGGCGGACATCGCCGACAACGCGCGCGACCTGGATTTCGCCATCCGCTGGGGCTTCGGCTGGAACGAAGGGCCGTTCGAGACCTGGCAGGCCGCCGGCTGGAGGCAGGTGGCCGACTGGATCGCCGAGGACATCGCTGCCGGCAAGGCGCTGTGCACCGCGCCGTTGCCCGACTGGGTCGGGAAGGTCGACGGCGTCCACAAGCCCGAGGGGTCGTACTCGGCGGCGAAGAACGCCTACGTCGGTCGCTCGACCCTGCCGGTCTATGCTCGCCAGCCGTTCAAGCAGGCCGTGCTCGGCGAGGACGCGCCCGATCCGCGCAAGGCCGGCAACACCGTGTTCGAGGACGACGCGATCCGCCTGTGGACCGCACCCGGCGCCGACGACGTGTTGGTCGCCAGCTTCAAGACCAAGATGAACACCATCAGCCCCGGCGTCACCGCCGGGCTGCACAAGGCGGTGGAACTGGCCGAAGGCGGCTACAAGGGCGTGGTGATCTGGCAGCCGACCTCGCTGTCGGGCGGCCCGTTCAGTGCCGGCGCGGATCTGCAGTCGATGATGCCGGCGTTCATGGCCGGCGGTCCGAAGGCCATCGAGCCGGAGGAAAAGAAGCTGCAGGACCTCATGCTCACCCTGCGCTATGCGCAGGTGCCGGTGGTGGCCGCGATCAGCGGCATCGCCCTCGGAGGGGGCACCGAACTCGGCGTCTACTGCGCCAAGCGCGTGGCGCATTTCGAGAGCTACATGGGCCTGGTCGAAATGGGCGTGGGCCTGCTGCCGGGCGGCGGTGGGCTGACCTACCTTGCCCGCCGTGCGGCGGAGCAGGCGCAGGGGGGCGACATCCTGCATTTCCTCAAGACCGGCTTCCAGGCTGCGGCCATGGCCACCGTCGGCAAGTCGGCGCTGGAGAACCGCGGCCTGGGCTACCTGCTGCCCAGCGACGTGATCGTGATGCACGCGCATGAACTGCTGCATGTCGCCGTCGGGCAGGCCCGCGCGCTGTTCGACGCCGGCTACCGTCCGCCGCTGGCGGGGCAGACCTTCCCGGTGCTCGGCCGCAACGGCGTGGCGACCATCCGCGCCCAGCTGGTGAACCTGCGCGACGGCGGCTTCATCTCCGCCTACGACGACGAGATCGCCACCCGCATCGCCACCGTGCTGTGCGGTGGCGACGTGGAGGAGGGCGCGCAGGCCGACGAGGCCACGCTGATGGCGCTGGAGCGCAAGCATTTCTGCGAGCTGCTCGGCCAGACCAAGACCCAGGAACGCATCATGGGCATGCTGCAGACCGGCAAGCCGGTGCGCAACTGAGCCCTCTAGGAGACCGCAATGAGCAAACAGATCCAGGACGCCTACATCGTCGCCGCCACCCGCACGCCCATCGGCAAGGCGCCGCGCGGCCTGCTCAAGAACTTCCGCTCGGACGACCTGCTGGTGCACGCCATCCGGTCGGCGCTGGCGCAGGTGCCCGGGCTCGATCCCAAGCTGATCGAGGACGCCGTCATCGGCTGCGCGATGCCCGAGGGCGACCAGGGCATGAACGTGGCGCGTATCGCGGCGCTGCTGGCCGACCTGCCCGACACCGTGGGCGGTGTCACCATCAACCGCTTCTGCGCCTCGGGCGTGACGGCGATCCAGATGGCGGCCGACCGCATCCGCGTCGGCGAGGCCGACGTGATGATCGCCGGCGGCACCGAAAGCATGAGCCGGGTGCCGATGGGCGGATTCCATCCCAGCTTCAACCCGGACATCTTCGCCAGCAACGAGCACGTCGGCATCGCCTACGGCATGGGCATGACGGCGGAGAAGGTCGCGCAGCAGTGGAAGGTCACCCGCGACGAGCAGGACGCGTTCGCGCTGGCGTCGCACCAGAAGGCGCTCAAGGCCATCGAGACCGGCGAGTTCGCCGACGAGATCACCCCGCTGGACATCATCGAGAAGTTCCCGCGCCTGGGCACCGCCGAGGTCGACGTCAGGACCCGCAGGATGGCGGTCGACGAAGGCCCGCGGGCCGATACCACGCTGGAGGCGCTGGGCCGCCTCAAGGCGGTGTTCGCGGCCAAGGGCAGCGTGACCGCCGGCAACAGCTCGCAGACGTCGGACGGCGCCGGCGCGCTCATCCTGGTGAGCGAGAAGATCCTCAAGCAGTTCAACCTCAGCCCGCTGGCGCGCTTCGTCAGCTTCGCGGTGCGGGGCGTGCCGCCGGAGATCATGGGCATCGGTCCCAAGTACGCGATCCCCGCCGCGCTGGACAAGGCCGGGCTGACGCTGGACGACATCGGCTGGATCGAACTCAACGAAGCCTTCGCCGCGCAGTCCCTCGCTGTGGTCAAGGACCTGGGCATTAACCCTGATGTGCTGAATCCGCTGGGCGGCGCCATCGCCCTGGGGCATCCGCTTGGGGCCACCGGCGCGATCCGCGCGGCGACCACCATCCACGGCATGCGCCGTCGCAACCTGAAGTACGGCATGGTGACCATGTGCATCGGCACCGGCCAGGGCGCCGCCGGCATCTTCGAGCGCTGCTGAGCGAGTCTCCCCGGGGGGCGCGTTCCGCGCGGCCCCGGGGTTCGGCGAGAATCCGGGTGGCCCGGCGGTTCGACGTCGGCACGGCCAACCCGTCAGAGGAGACCCCACCATGAGCCTCGTGCAGACCGAACTGCGCAACGGCGTGCTGCACGTCGTGCTGCAGCGCCCGGACAAGAAGAACGCGTTGACCGTGGCGATGTACCAGGCGCTGAACGCCGCGTTCGAGCGTGCCGGCGCCGAGCCGGCCGTGCGCGCCGTGCTGCTCAGCGGTGCAGGCGACAGTTTCACCGCCG
>JAKAIB010000230.1 GCA_021814605.1 Pseudomonadota bacterium
GGCGGATTGCGTCGAGTTCATCGACGACATGGCGGCGGCGTATGCCGCGGCCGACCTGGTGATCTGTCGCGCCGGTGCGTCGACGGTGACCGAGGTGGCATGCGCCGGGGTCGCCGCACTGTTCGTGCCGTTCCCGCATGCCGTCGACGATCACCAGACGCGCAACGCGCAATTCCTCTGCAGCCGCGACGCCGCGCTGCTGGCGCAGCAGCGCGATCTCGACGCGCCGAAGCTGGCCGACCTGCTGCGCCACCTGGACCGCGCAAGGCTGCTCGAGCTGGCACGCAACGCCCGCGCGCTCGCCCGGCCCGATGCCGTGGCCGCGGTCGTCGCCGGCTGCAACCAACTGATCGAAGGACGCAGGCGATGAAGCACGCCATCCGCAACATCCATTTCGTCGGCATCGGCGGCGCCGGCATGAGCGGCATCGCCGAGGTGCTGCACAACCTCGGCTACGCCGTCAGCGGGTCCGATCTGAGCGACAGCGCGACGGTGGTTCGCCTGCGGGGGCTGGGGCTGCGCGTGGCCATCGGTCACGACGCCGCGAATGTCCAGGGCGCCGACGCGGTGGTGATCTCGACCGCGGTCCAGCCCGACAACGCCGAGGTGCTCGCGGCGCGGGCGCGGCACATTCCGGTGGTGCCGCGCGCGGTGATGCTGGCTGAACTGATGCGTCTCAAGCGCGGCATCGCGATCGCCGGCACGCACGGCAAGACGACGACGACCAGCCTGGTGGCCAGCGTGCTGGCCGAAGCCGGGCTGGATCCGACCTTCGTCATCGGCGGCCGGCTCAACAGCGCCGGCGCGAACGCCCGGCTCGGTCAGGGCGAGTACATCGTGGTCGAGGCCGACGAATCCGACGCGTCGTTCCTCAACCTTCTGCCCGTGATGGCGGTGGTCACCAACATCGACGCCGACCACATGGACACCTACGGCCATGACCCGGCAAGGCTGCGGCACGCCTTCGTCGACTTCCTCGCCCGGCTGCCGTTCTACGGCGCCGCCGTGCTGTGCGTCGACGATCCCGCCGTGCGGCACATCATGCCCTTCGTGTCCAAGCCGATCACCACCTACGGCTTCGCCGACGATGCCCAGGTGCGTGCCGTGGATGTCACCGCGGACGACGCGACGATGCGCTTCACCGTGCTGCGGCGCAATGGTGTCGAGCTGCCGCCGCTGCCGGTGGTGCTCAACCTGCCGGGGCGGCACAACGTGCAGAACGCGCTCGCCGCCATCGCCGTCGGCACCGAACTCAACGTGCCCGACGACGCCATGGTCCGGGCGCTGGCACAGTTCCGCGGCGTCGGACGGCGGTTCCAGCGCTACGGCGACATCCCGGCCGGGCAGGGCGGAAGCTTCACCCTGATCGACGACTACGGCCACCATCCCGTGGAAATGGCGGCGACGCTGGCCGCGGCGCGCGGCGCGTTCCCGGGCCGCCGCCTGGTGCTGGCGTTCCAGCCGCACCGCTACACCCGGACGCGCGACCTGTTCGAGGACTTCGTCAAGGTGCTCGGCGGCGTCGACGCGCTGCTGCTGTCCGAGGTCTATCCGGCGGGCGAAGCGCCGCTCGTCGCCGCCGACGGGCGCAGCCTGGCGCGGGCGGTGCGGGTCGCCGGGCGGATCGAGCCGGTCTTCGTGGAACGCATCGCCGACATGCCGCAGGCCATCCTCGACGTCGCCCGCGACGGCGACGTGGTGGTCTGCATGGGCGCGGGATCGATCGGCGCGGTCGCGGCGCAGGTCGCGACGCTTGCCGCCGCGGAGGAATCGACATGAATGCTGCATGGCCGAAGATCGACCCGTGCGCGCTGGGCCGCGTCGCGGTGCTGATGGGCGGGCTGTCCGCCGAGCGCGAGATCTCGCTGCTGTCGGGCAAGGGCGTGCTTGCCGCGTTGCAGTCGCGCGGGGTCGACGCCTTCGCCTTCGACCCCGCCGAGGACGACCTGGGCGCGCTGCGCTCGCGCGGGGTGCAGCGCGCCTTCATCGCGCTGCACGGTCGCTGGGGGGAGGACGGCACGGTCCAGGGCGCGCTCGAACTGCTGGGCATTCCGTACACCGGCCCCGGCGTGCTTGCCTCGGCTCTGGCGATCGACAAGGCGATGACCAAGCGGCTGTGGGACTGCTCCGGGCTGCCGACGCCGCAGTGGCGCGAGGTCTGCACCCTGGCGGAGGCCCGCGCGGCGGCGGCGGAGATCGGCTACCCGGTGATTCTCAAGGCGACGCACGAGGGCTCGACGCTGGGGCTGATGCGCGCCGATGACGCCGGGCAGGTCGATCGCGCCTACGCGGAGGCGGCGCGCTTCGACAGCCGGGTGCTGGTCGAGCAATTCATCACCGGCGAGGAAGTCACCTGCGCGGTGCTCGGCGCCGGCGCGCAGGCGCGCGCGCTGCCGCTGATCCGCATCGTCGCTCCCGGCGGCAACTACGACTACGAGCACAAGTACTTCAGCGACGAGACCCGCTACATCTGCCCGAGCGAACTCCCCGCCGACGAGGAGGCGCGGATCCACGACCTGGTGCTGCGCAGCTACCGCGTGCTCGGCTGCCGCGGCTGGGGCCGTGCCGACATCATGATCCGCGGCAGCGACCGCCGGCCGTTCCTGCTCGAGATCAACACCTCGCCCGGGATGACCGGGCATTCGCTCGTGCCGATGGCGGCGCGCGTCGCCGGACTCGACTACCCCGACCTCTGCCTGCTGGTGCTCAGCCAGGCGGCGCTCGACCAGCCGCACGCGCACGGCGGGACGGAGGAGGCTCGATGAGCCACGCCGTGCGCGACCTGCCGCTCGACGTCCGCCTGATGCAGGGCACGACGCGGGCGCTGCTCTGGCTGTTCGTCGCCGGCTGTCTCGTCGCCGTCGGGAACTGGCTGATCCAGCGCAACTGGTGGGACATCCGCGCGGTCCGGCTGGAGGGCGACCTGCAGCGGGTCAATCCGGTCACGATCCGCGCCGACGCGCTGCCGCGGCTGCAGGGGAACTTCTTCACCATCAATCTTGCCAGCGCGCAGCGGGCGTTCGAGCAACTGCCCTGGGTGCGCGCCGCCGTGGTGCAGCGACTCTGGCCGATGGAGCTGGCCGTGACGCTGCACGCGCAGAAGCCGGCGGCGATCTGGAGCGACGGCGGCGCCACCGAACTGCTCAACACCGAGGGCCAGCCGTTCAGCGCCAACCTCGGCGAGGTGCAGGGACTCGGGCTGCCCCGATTCAGCGGCCCGCAAGGCAGCGGCGGGCAGGTGCTGCAGATGGCGAACGCGTTGCGCCCGCTGCTGGTGCAGCACCGGCAGGCGATCGCCGCGCTGTCGCTGGGCGGCGGCGGCAACTGGCGGCTGCAGACCGCGTCCGGCCTGCGCATCGATCTCGGCGACGCGCCGCAGAACCCGGCGCTGCAGCAGCGCCTCGTGCAATTCCTCGAACTCGCGCCGCAACTCGAAGCGCGCTACGGGCACCGCATCGACAGCGTCGATCTGCGCTATCCGAACGGCTTCGCCGTGCACCTGCAGGGCGTCGATCTGCCGGGCATGAAGCCGCGCGGCGCGTCGGCGGGCAAGGCGGGAACGCAACCTCCTGGGAAGGACAACTGAGATGGCGAAGGACTACAAGGACCTGGTGGTCGCTCTGGACATCGGCACCTCGAAGGTGCTGGTCGTGGTGGCGGAGATGCTCGCCGACCGTGACAACCCGGCGGCCGGATTCAAGATCGTCGGTCTTGGCCAGGCGCCGACCGCCGGCATGCGCCGCGGCGTGGTGGTCGACATCGAGGCGACGGTGCAGTCGATCCAGTCGGCGCTGAAGGAGGCCGAGCTGATGGCCGACTGCAAGATCACCCACGTCATCACCGGCATCACCGGCAGCCACATCCGCGGCCAGAACTCGCACGGCATGGTCGCGATCAAGGACCGCGAGGTCACCCAGGCCGACGTCACCCGGGTGATCGAGACCGCCAAGGCGGTGAACATCCCGGCCGACCAGCGGTTGCTGCTGGTCGAGCCGCAGGAATTCATCATCGACGGCCAGGAGGTCAAGGAGCCGGTGGGGATGAGCGGCATCCGCCTCGAGGTCAACGTGCACATCGTCACCGGGGCGCAGACCGCGGCGGAGAACGTGATCAAGTGCGTGCGCCGCTGCGGCCTCGAGGTCGAGCAGCTGGTGCTGCATCCGCTGGCGTCCAGCCACGCGGTGCTGACCGAGGACGAGAAGGAACTCGGCGTCGCCGTCGTGGACATCGGCGCCGGCGTGACCGACATCGCCATCTACACCGGTGGGGCGATCCGCCACACGGCCATCATTCCGGTCGCCGGCGAGCTGATCACCAGCGACATCGCGATGGCGCTGCGCACGCCGACGCGCGACGCCGAAGACATCAAGATCGAGCATGGCATCGCCAAGCAGGTGCTCGCCAATCCCGAGGAGACGCTCGAAGTCCCGGGACTGGGCGACCGCGGCCCGCGCATGCTGTCGCGCCAGGTGCTGGCCAGCGTGATCGAGCCGCGCGCCGAGGAGATCTTCGCGCTCGCGCAGCAGGTGATCCGCGAGTCGCGCTTCGAGGACGTGCTGTCGTCTGGCGTGGTGCTGTGCGGCGGCTCGGCGCAGATGCCGGGGATGGTCGACCTGGCCGAGGACATCTTCCTCAAGCCGGTGCGCGTGGGCACGCCGAGCTACAGCGGCCCGCTGGCCGACATGGTGCGCAATCCGCGCACGGCCACGGTCATGGGTCTGCTTGCCGAGGCGCTGCACCAGCGCCAGCGCGGCGCGCGCATCGCGCAGAAGAGCAGCACGGTCAAGGGATCGCTGGGACGGTTGCGCGACTGGTTCGCGGGAAATTTCTAGGACCCTGTTCCGGAGCGGCCGCATTGCGCGGATCGTTCCGGTGCGGGAGCGGTACGGGAGGCGTAGGGTGCGCCACCCGATTTTCGAAGGAGGTGTGAGATGGCTTTTGAAATGATCGAGGACGCAGCGGACAGCTCGTTCAACCAGGGAACCAACATCAAGGTGATCGGGGTCGGGGGGGGAGGCGGCAACGCGGTCGAGCACATGATCGCGTCCGGCGTGCGCGGCGTCGAGTTCATCTGCGCCAACACC
>JAKAIB010000231.1 GCA_021814605.1 Pseudomonadota bacterium
ACCGCGACGGCCCTCGCCGTGCTGACGATGCCCCCGCACCGCCCGACCGCGAGGCCGATCCCGTGGACTGGGGCCGCAGCGACGGACTGGCGGCATTGGTGCTGCGCGACAATTTCTCGCGACGGCGGGCGATCGAGCACAGCTACGTCCGCGCCATCGCCCGCGCCCGGCAGCGCGTGCTGATCGTCACGCCGTACTTCTATCCCGGACGGGTGTTCCGCCAGGCGCTCAAGGACGCGGCGGCGCGCGGCGTGCGGGTCACGCTGCTGCTGCAGGGGCGGGTCGACTACCGCATGGCAGCCTGGGCGGCACGGGCGCTGTACGGCGAGATGCTGCGCGCCGGGGTCCGCATCTTCGAATACACCAGCGCCTTCCTGCACGCCAAGGTCGCCGTCGTCGACTCGGACTGGGCGACAGTGGGCAGCTCGAACATCGAGCCGCTGTCGCTGCTGGTCAACCTCGAAGCCAACGTGGTGCTCCACGACCGCGCCTTCGCCGACGCGCTGGCGGCGCATGTCGAGGCGGAGATCGCGCGTTCGCTGCCGATCGACACCCCCGAGCGGCTGCGCACCCGCGCCCCGTGGTGGCTGCGCCCGTTCGTCGCGATGGCGGCGCGGGCGTTCATCGCGCTGGCGGGCGGAATCCGCACGGACTACTGACCGCGCGGCTCACTGCGCGACGCGGTTCCGTCCCTGATTCTTCGCGCGGTACAAGGCGCGGTCGGCGCGCTCGAGCAGGTCGCTGGTCCGCTGGTCCTGCTGCCGCGCCTGCGCCAGCCCGATGCTGACCGTCAGCGGCACCGCCTGCCCACCCTGGACCACGATGGCCGCGGATGCGACGCGGCGGCACAGCCGCTCGGCAATCTGCGCCGCCTCGTCGACGTCGGCGTTGTCGAGAATCAGCAGGAACTCCTCGCCGCCGAGCCGGCCGAAATAGTCGCGGCTGCGCTTCTCGGTCGCGATCAGCGCAGTGAACTGGCACAGCACATGATCACCCGCCGCGTGGCCGTGGACGTCGTTGACCTGCTTGAAGTGGTCCAGATCCATCAGCAGCACCGAGACCGGCGCCGAGCGCGACAGCAGGCGCTCGAGATGGCCGAGCACGGTGCGGCGGTTGAGCACGCCGGTCAGGCTGTCGTAGGTGGCGAGGTATTCGAGCTGGCGCTCCATCTGCTTGCGCTCGCTGATGTCGCGCCAGATGCCTTCGACGCCGGCGAAGTTGCCCAGCTCGTCGTGCAGCGCCCGGGTGCTGATCGAGATGTCGATGATCACCCCGTCCTTGCGTCGCATCCGGCCGGGGAAGTCGTGGACGAAGCCGCGCTCGCGGATCGCGGCGACCAGCACGTCGCGCTCACGCAGGTCCGGATAGAACGCCGCCGCCGGCAGGCCGATGATCTCTTCCGCCTCGTAGCCGAGCACGTTCTTCACCGCCGGGCAGACGTAGCGGGTGATGCCATGCGCGTCGGTGCGATAGAACACGTCCTGCATGGTGTTCATCATGCGCTGGAAGTTCTCGTCGGTCTCCCGTAGCTGCCGCTCCATCGCCGCGCGCTCGGTCAGGTCGAGAAAGGTGGCGAGCGCGCCGACGCCGACAGGCGTCGCCAGCGGGGTGCTGGCCATCGCCACCATCAGCGCCGTGCCGCGGCAGCCGATCATGCGCACCTCGGTGGGCGGATTGGCGCCGCCTTCCTCGGCACGGCGCAAGCGGGCGAGGGTGCGGTGCAGGTCGAGGGGGTGGATGAAATCGTCGACTCGCCTGCCCACGATTTCGGCCGGATCGCTCGCCTGCAGCAGCTGCAGCGCAGCGGCATTGACGTAGCGCACCACGTCTGCGACGAGGATGGCGACGCCGGCGGGCATCCGCTCGATCCAGCGGACGTCCGCATCGAGCCCGGACTGCGCGGGCGGATCGGCACCGGATCCCGGGTTGGCGGCTTCGGGAGTGTCTGTCATGTCCTGCCTGGTTGTTGTTGGTTCGCGGGCGGAATGTTCTGTTTCCAGAGTACTCCGGGCGACGGCACCGGGCTGCGGGAAATGTCACACTTCCCCGCTCTCGTTCCTCCCGCAGGCACGAGACGCGCTTATTTCTCGCGGTTCGATGCGCATGTGAAAACTGTATTTCCCTTTCATTGGGCCACCGCAAAGAATTGCGGCCATGAACATCCATCGTGCTTCCAGCCGCCCGACGCGACCGGCCCCGACACCGGGCAGCCGTCGGACGCCCGCCCTGCAGCGCCTGTGGCGGTCTGTCTGCCTGTTCTGTGCGCTGGCGGCGATTGCGCTGAGCGAAGGCGTGAGCGCCGCGCCGCTGCCGACGTCCGCCGGGTTCGGCCCGCTGATCTCCGCGACCGCGCTCGACGCGCAACTCGGGCGGGTTCGCGTCGTCGACCTCCGCGAGGGCGACGGGCCGGACTCCCCGTATGCCGCCGGACACATTCCCGGCGCGGTCGCGGCGGAATATTCCGCCTGGCGCGGCCCGGCCGACAACCCGGGCGCGCTGCTCACGGTGCCGCGCTTCGTCGCCCTGGTCCGCAGCCTGGGCATCGACGCCGGCACGCCGGTGGTCCTCGTCGCCGCTGGCGACAGCCCGAGCGATTTTGGCGCCCCGGCACGCGTCTACTGGACGCTGAAATGGCTGGGGGTGAAGCATCTCGCGATCCTCAACGGCGGGATGGCCGCCTGGCAGGCCGCACACCTGCCGGTCTCGACGCGTCCCGCCGCAGTCCGGCCGAGCGACTTCGTCGCCCGGCTCGACGCCGCGATCGTGGCGACCCGCCCGGCGGTCGAGCAGGATCTCGCCGACCCGGGCGCGACGCTGTTCCTCGACGCGCGGCCCCGCGCGTTCTACCTCGGGCGGGTGAAAGCGCCGGCGGCACGCCGCCCGGGAACCCTGCCAGGCGCCCGCGATTTCAACAACGCCCGCTGGTTCCCGGACGGCGGCGGCAACCTGCCGTCGGCGGCGACCCTCGCCGCCATCGCGCGCAACCTGCCGCAGCAGCCGGGCGCGACGCAGACGGTGTCGTTCTGCAACACCGGCCACTGGGCCGCGACCAACTGGTTCGTGCTGTCCGAGGTGCTGCATCGCCCGGACGTTCGGCTCTACCCGGGATCGATGGTCGACTGGTCGCGCGCCGACGCCCCAATGGCGAACGTGCCGTCGCGGCTGCAGCAACTCCACGCCCAGATCGCGCAGCTATGGCAGGCGCTCTGACCGCAGCGCCCGCCCCGACCGCGCCCGCCGCAACCGGCGGCGCGCGGCTCGTCCCCGGGCTGCTGCTGGCCTGCGGACTGGCCGGATTCGCGGCCGTCACCTGGCTGGTCGGCTGGCGGCAGGGATTCCTCTGGCTGATCGGGCTCGGCTACGGCATGCTGCTCAGCGCCGCGGCGTTCGGCTTCACCACCGGCTGGCGCGTGTGGATCACGCGGCGCGACCCGGTCGGCATCCTGGCGCAGTTCCTCGCGATCGCCGTCGCCATGCTGCTCAGCGTGCCGCTGCTGGCGGCGCACCCCGAACTCGAAGGCGCCGACGGACCGCTGTCGATCAGCCTGCTGGTCGGCTCCTTCGTCTTCGGCGCGGCGATGCAGGTCGCCGACGGCTGCGGGTCGGGCACGTTGTACAAGGCCGGGCTCGGCCACCCGATCAGCCTCGCGGTGCTGCCGGCCTTCGTCATCGGCAGTTTCCTCGGCGCCGCGCAGATCCCGGCCTGGCTGGCGCTCGGCGCGCTGCCGCCGGTCGATCTGGTGCAGCGGTTCGGCGCCGGCGCGACGCTGGCGATGCAGCTCGGCGCGCTCGGGCTGCTCGGCGCCATCGTCTGGCGGTTTCGCGGCAACCAGCCGTCGCGCTGGCGCGGCGGCACCATCTGGTGGGCCGCGATCGGGCTCGCCCTGCTGGCAGCGGCCAACCTGGTGGTCGGCGGCCAGCCCTGGGGCATCGTCTACGGCCTCGGGCTCTGGGGCGCCAAGATCGTGCAGGCACTCGGCGTCGACCTGAGCGGCAACGCCTACTGGGGGCTGCCGGCACAACAGGCGCAGCTGCATTCGAGCCTGCTGGCCGACAACACCAGCATCACCGACCTCGGGCTGTTCCTCGGCGCGCTGATCGCGGCGACCCGCAAGCGCAAGGCCTGCCCTTCGGTGCCCGCGACGCGCCGGCAGTGGATCGCGTCGATCGTCGCCGGCGTCGTGCTCGGCTACACGTCGCGCATCGCCTTCGGCTGCAACATCGGCGCGTATTTTTCCGGGATCGCCACCGGCAGCCTGCACGGCTGGATCTGGTTCGGCTGCGCCTTTGCCGGAAGCCTGGTCGGCGTCCGGCTGCGGCACGGGCTGGGCATGAGGGACTGACTCATGAAGACCCGCCTCCCCCGCTCCATCCGCGCCTGGCTGTTCTGGGCCGTGGTGCTCGCGCTCATCGGGCTGGACTGGCACGCCAGCAAGCCGCACGACCGCTTCACCGAGCCGCCACCGATCGCACTGGGCAACGGCCCGGCAGCCGATGCCGGCCACTGCTCGCTCGCGCCGACGCCGATCAGGTCGCGCTGAGGTCGCGGTGCCGCAGCAGCACGGCGTACTGCGCGCCGAACTCGCGGCTGAGCTGTTCGGCGAGGTAGACCGAGCGATGCTGGCCGCCGGTGCAGCCGATGGCCACGCCGACGTAGCTGCGATGGTCGGCGGCCAGCCGCGGCAACCAGTTCCGCAGGAATGCGGCGACCTCGCGCTGCATCTGCCCGACCAGCGGTTGCGCGGCCAGGAACTCGGCGACCGGAGCATCGCGCCCGGTCAGCGGCCGTAGCGCCGGGTCGTAATGGGGATTCGGCAGCATGCGCACGTCGAACACGTAATCGGCATCGAGCGGCACGCCGCGCTTGAACGCGAACGACTCGAACAGCACGACCATCTGCGACGCCGGCAGCCGCAGCGTCTGCTTGATCCAGTCGCGCAACTGCGCCGCCTTCATCTGGCTGGTGTCGATGTGCAGCCCGATCTCTGCCATCGGCTGCAGCAGTTCGAGATCGG
>JAKAIB010000232.1 GCA_021814605.1 Pseudomonadota bacterium
CACTGCGGCCGTGACCGGCTGCGGCGGCATCGCGCCCTTCTGCATGCCACCACGGCCGGGCACCTGCGCCGGCGCCTCGCGGCCAATCAGCGCCACCATTCCCGCCGCAAGCAGCGCGACCGCCGCTCCCCCCCACAGCCAGCGCCCGCGCCTCGGACGGGACGGATTCGGAGACGGCTCGGCTTGGGCGGAACGCGGATTCATGAGCGTGGGGAGGCAATGGAATGACGAGACAACGGAGCACGGCCCATGGTGCCGGCCGGACATGAAAGCCGTATGCAGGCGATGTGAAGAACTGTGTCGACGGCCGGACGGGGTCAGGCCGGGGGGGTGCGGTGATGGTTCCAGTACACCTCGGCGCTGTCGGCGTCGCCGGCCCGGTTGAGGGTGCGCGCCAGCACGAACAGCAGGTCGGACAGCCGGTTGAGGTACTGCAGCAGCTCGGGCCGCAGCAACACGGCCGCGCCACCGGGCGCGGTGGCCTCGTCGGCAACCGCGACCACGGCGCGCTCGGCGCGGCGCGCCACGGTGCGGCAGACATGCGCCTGCGCCGCGGCCGGCGTGCCGCCGGGCAGGATGAACTCGGCGAGCGGCGGCAGCCTGGAGTTGCAGTCCTGCAGCGCATCGTCGAGCGCCCGCACCTGCTCCGCCTTGAGCAGGCTCATGCCCGGCACCGACAGTTCGCCGCCCAGGTCGAACAGGTCGTGCTGCACCTGCAGCAGCAGCGCGTCGACCGCGGCGGGCAGTCCCGCGGCGCGCAGCAGTCCGATGTGCGAGTTCAGTTCGTCGACCTCCCCCAGCGCATGGATGCGCGCCGCGGTCTTCGAGCAGCGCGAGCCGTCGCCGAGGCCGGTGGTTCCGGCATCGCCGGTACGGGTCGAGATGGCGGTAAGGCGATGTCCCATGGGATTCCTTTGCGAGTCAGCAGCAAGCGTATTCTTGTTCAATTGAACCGGCCTCAGGCCCCCGATGAATCCGAGGAACGAACCGATGAATGCCCCGCAAGCCCCCGAGGCGCTTTCCCGCCCGGTGCCGCCCGCGCTGATCGATGCCCTCGCGGCGCGCTTCGGACCGCAGCTGTCGACCGCGCAGGCGGTGCGCGAGCAGCATGGCCGCGACGAATCGCCGTTCGACGTGCCGCCGCCGGCCGCGGTGGTGTTCTGCGCGTCCACCGAGGACGTCGCCGACGCCGTGCGGCTCGCCGCGGCGCACGGCGTGCCGGTGATCGCCTTCGGCGCCGGATCGTCGCTCGAGGGCCAGCTGCTGGCGGTGCAGGGCGGCATCAGCCTCGACCTGTCGCGGATGAACCGCATCCTCGACGTCGCCGCGTCCGACATGACCGCCACCGTGCAGGCGGGGGTCACTCGGCTGCAGCTCAACGACGAACTGCGGCATTCCGGGCTGTTCTTCCCCATCGATCCCGGCGCCGACGCCACCCTGGGCGGAATGACGGCGACCCGCGCCAGCGGCACCAATGCGGTGCGCTACGGCACGATGCGCGACAACGTGCTGGCGCTGACCGTGGTCTTCGCCGACGGCAAGGTGGTCCGCACCGGAACGCGCGCGCCCAAGAGCAGCGCCGGCTACGACCTGACGCGGCTGCTCGTCGGCAGCGAGGGCACGCTGGGCATCGTCACCGAGGTCACGGTGCGGCTCTATCCGCAACCCGAGGCGGTCGCCGCCGCGGTCTGCTCCTTCCCCGGCGTGGCGCAGGCGGTCGACTGCACCATCGCGGTCATCCAGGCCGGAATCCCGATTGCGCGCTGCGAGCTGATGGACGCAAATGCGGTGCGCGCCGTCAACGCCCACGACCGGCTCGGCCTGCCCGAGCAGCCGCTGCTGCTGATGGAGTTCCACGGCTCGGCGGCGAGCGTGCGCGAGCAGGCCGAAAGCGTGCAGGCGATCGCCACCGAGCACGGCGGCAGCGACTTCGACTGGGCCGACACGCCGGAAGAGCGCACCCGGCTGTGGAAGGCGCGGCACCACGCCTTCCTGTCGGCGCTGCAGACCCGTCCCGGCTGCCGCGCCGTGACCACCGACACCTGCGTGCCGATCTCGCGCCTGGCCGACAGCATCAACGCCACGGTCGCCGAAGCGGACGCCGCGGGGCTGCCGTATTTCGTCGTCGGCCATGTCGGCGACGGCAACTTCCACGTCGGCTACCTGATCGACCCGGCGCGGCCCGAGGAACGCGATCTGGCCGAACAGCTCAACGCCAAGCTGGTCCGCCGCGCGCTGGCGCTGGGCGGCACCTGCACCGGCGAGCACGGCATCGGCCTGCACAAGCAGGACTTCCTGCGCGAGGAGATCGGCGACGACGCGATCGCCGTGATGCGCGCCGTCAAGCGCGCCCTCGACCCGGCGAACATCCTCAATCCCGGAAAGATCTTCGCCGGCTGACGGCGAGCCGGCGACTGCGCGCCATGTTCACCTACGTCATGCTCGGCAGCAACGACCTGTCCCGTGCGGGCCGGTTCTACGACGCCGTGCTGGGGGCGCTCGGCCACGCGCGCTGCTCGGCCGGTGACGATGCCGAAGGCCTGATCGGCTGGGGACGCTACGCCGACGACGGCCGCCAGGAGCTGGCGCTGTGGGTCGGTGCGCCGTTCGACGGCCGGACCGCCAGCGCCGGCAACGGCACCATGGTCGCACTGGGCGCCGCCAGCCGGGCGCAGGTCGACGCCTTCCACGCCGCCGCGTTGCGCCACGGCGGCCGCAGCGAGGGTGCGCCCGGCCTGCGGCCGCACTACGGACCGGACTTCTACGTCGCCTACGTCCGCGACCCGGACGGCAACAAGCTGGCCGCGGTCTGCCGCGCCGCCGAGGGCTGAATCCCCGACTGACGCGCCCGGCGCCGGCACCGCCACGCCGGCTGACGGATCACAACACGGCAACGGTCGGCACGACCTATGCTGTGGCCGAACCCTGGCTTCCCGGAATCACCGACACCATGTCCGACCGCTTCGTCATCCTCGGCGCGGGATTCGCGGCGCTGACCGCGGCGCGCGAACTCCGCGCCCACGCCCCGGCGGCGCAGATCACGCTGATCGCACCCAAGCCGGAATTCGTCTATCTCCCCAGCCTGATCTGGGTGCCGACCGGGGTGCGCCAGAGCAGCGATCTCGTCGTCCCGCTCGGGCCCTTCCTCCAGCGCCAGCGCATCGACTTCGTCGCCGCCGAGGTGACCGGGCTGCAGGACGGCGGGCGTACCGTGCTGACCACGCAGGGCCCGGTCGAGAACGACGGGCTGATCATCGCCACCGGCGGGCGCTTCATCAAGAAGCTGCCCGGCATCGAACACGCGATCGCGCTGTGCGAAGGCATTCCCGCCGCCGAGACGATCCGCGAACGCCTGCTGTCGCTCGACTCGGGCCGCATCGCCTGCGGCTTCGGCGGCAACCCGCAGGAACCGACCGCGGTGCGCGGCGGCCCGATGTTCGAACTGCTGTTCGGCATCGACACCTGGCTGCGCCGGCAGCGCAAGCGCGACCGTGTCGAACTGGTGTTCTTCAACGCGTCCGAGACGCCCGGGCAGCGGCTGGGCGAGCGCGCGGTCACGAGCCTGCTGTCGCACATGGCCAAGCGGCGCATCGACACCCATCTCGGCCACAAGCCGCTGCGGTTCTCGCCCGAAGGCGTCGAGACCGAGGGCGGTCAGATCAAGGCCGACCTCATCCTGTTCATGCCCGGAATCACCGGTCCGGGCTGGACGCACAACTCCGAACTGCCGCGTTCGCCCGGCGGTTTCATCCAGGCGGACGCGCATTGCGCCGTCCCCGGGTTCGAGCGGGTGTTCGTCGCCGGCGACGCCGGCAGCTATCCGGGTCCGGACTGGCTGCCCAAGCAGGCGCACATGGCCGACCTGCAGGCGCGCGCCGCGGCCGCCAACCTGCTGCTCGCCATGCGGGGCAAGCCGGCCGAGCACGTTCCCCGGCCCGAACTGGTGTGCATCGTCGACACCGTCGACTCGGGAATCCTGGTCTACCGCGATCCGAACAAGAACGTGCTGCTGCCGCCGTCGCGGCTGTTCACCTGGGCCAAGCGCTGGTTCGAGTCGCACTACCTCAAGGCCATCCGCTGACCACCCGCCGGATGCTGCCGTGCCCCGCCCGGGCCGGCAGCATCCGGCCAGCTCAGCTCGCCGACTGGGTGATCAGCGTGTTGCCGATGTCGTCGCGCAGCGCGACGTTGCGCACCGTGACCAGCAGCGACTTGTCGGCCACGTTCGCCCCGTTGATGGTGGCGTAGATGTCCATCTTGTAGTGCACGTAATTGGCGATCGCCGCGTCGATGGTCTTGCGCGTCGCCGCATCGGTGCAGTGCAGATGGCGGAACCCCTCCGGATGCAGATAGGCGTAGTGGTACGGCGAGTTGTCGAAGTAGTAGCCGACGCCGTGGATGAACAGCCGGTTGTCGAGCGGGTAGTAGCCGCCGTCGGCAACGTAGGCGTCAAGCGCGATGTCGTCGACCCGGATGACGATGTTCGGATGCGCGCGGGCGAAGGTGATCATCGCGTCGAGCGCCGACTTGTCGGCCGCGGTCGGCACCACCGGCTTGGGCGGATCGATCATCTCGGTGTTGGCGGTGAGGATCGCGCTGTAGTCGACCGGCTGCTTCGAGAATGCGTAGTAGTACACCTTGAGCAGGATCGCGCTGTCGAGCACCACCGCGCCCTGGTACTGCTTGATCGCGCCGATGCCGAGGCCGGAGGGCGTCGGCGCGATCGACGGGGTCGACCCCGGCGTGTCGGTGAGCGCCGGGTTGCGCAGGTCGATGGCCGAATTCCCGGCAGCCATCGCACCGCCGGCCGCCGAGGCCAGCAGCAGCGCTGCGGCGGCGGGTGCCGTCAGCCGACGGAGGGTCGTGCGGAATCTCGGGTTCATGGTCGTTCCTGTCGGTTTCATGCGGAGTGTCCTTCCTTCGCCGTGTCGACGACGCCGTCATCCTCGCCGTCCTCCCAGCCGGTGATCATGGCCTTGATGTACGAGGTCGGCGTGTGTCCCGTG
>JAKAIB010000233.1 GCA_021814605.1 Pseudomonadota bacterium
TTTATAGTGAGCAGTGTTTGCAGTTGAAAACGAAATGATTCGTTTTGTCTGATCGATTTTACTTTTGTATCCGTGATTCTCTATTGAAATTTCTCTGCATTATGACTTGACGGATATATCGAAATTCCAAGTCATTGATATATATTGATTATTTTTAATCGTCTATTTGTTAGATGCGAATATTTGAATCAAACGAAATACATATTTCGAAAGCGATGCGGACGAACTCTGGCCGATGAGCCTGCAATCGGCGTGGATTAACAGCCTGCCGATGCCGGATGCCAGGTTCCACGCGGCGACACGCAGTCCGCCGGAACAGCCGGACACCGGGTGTTCCGCGGCAGTGTCGCTCCGACCGGCGGCCCGCCGGAATTGGTCTCGGCGGGAATGCCGCCGCGGGACGCGCGCCTCAGCGCGGCGGGATCTCGATCTTGACTTCGAGGATCTCCAGGGTGTCCTTGCGCTCCAGCGTCACCTGGATGTCGTCGTTGCCGACCTTGACGTATTTGGAGATCACGTCGACGAGTTCGCGCTGCAACGCCGGCAGCCAGTCTGCCGGCGCGCCGGCACCGCCGCGTTCGTGCGCGAGGATGATCTGCAGCCGCTCCTTGGCGACCGATGCGCTTTTCTTCTTTTCGCCCAGCAGGAAGGACAGGATCGACATGGGGTTCCTCCGGGTCAGCCGCCGAACAGCCGCTTGAACAGCCCCGGTTTCTGGTAATCGGTGAAGCGCATCGGCCGGTCCTCGCCCAGGAAGCGGGCGACGACGTCCTGATAGGCCTCGGCGACGTCGGTCCCGGCGAGGTGGATCGCCGGTGTGCCCTGATTCGACGCCTGCAGCACCGCTTCGCTTTCGGGGATCACGCCGATGAGTTTGATACGCAGGATGTCCTGGATGTCCTGCAGCGACAGCATCTCGCCGTCGCTGACCCGTTTCGGGTTGTAGCGGGTGATCAGCAGGTGCTCGCGGATCGGCTCGCCGCCGTCGATTGCACGCTTCGTCTTGCTCGACAGGATGCCCAGGATGCGGTCGGAGTCGCGCACCGACGACACCTCCGGATTGGTCACGATCAGCGCCTCGTCGGCGAAATGCATCGCCATCAGCGCGCCGCTCTCGATCCCGGCCGGCGAATCGCAGACGATGTAGGTGAATCCCATCTCGTCGAGTTCCTGCAGCACCTTTTCCACGCCTTCCTTGGTCAGCGCGTCCTTGTCGCGGGTTTGCGAGGCGGGGAGGATGAACAGGTTGTCGCACTGCTTGTCCTTGATCAGCGCCTGCGTCAGCTTCGCCTCGCCCTGGATCACGTTGATCAGGTCGTAGACCACCCGCCGCTCGCAGCCCATGATCAGGTCGAGGTTGCGCAGCCCGACGTCGAAGTCGATGACGGCGGTCTTGTGGCCGCGCAACGCCAGACCGGACGCGAAGCTGGCGCTGGTCGTGGTCTTGCCGACGCCGCCTTTGCCCGAAGTGACGACGATGATTTTCGCCATGAGTGGGGTCCTTCCTGGAATTCCGGTTATTTGATGGCCAATGGTTCGATCAGCAGCCTGTCGTCGCTCAGCCGGACCATGGTGGGCTGGCCGCGCACCCCCGGCGGCAGTTCCTGCTCGGCCGTTCGGTAGATGCCGGCGATGGCGACGAGCTCGGGCTCGAAGCTGGTGCAGAAGATGCGCGCCGCCGTGTTGCCCCGCGCGCCGGCGAGCGCGCGGCCGCGCAGCGTGCCGTAGACGTGCACGTTGCCTTCGGCCATCACCTCGGCGCCGTGGCTGACCACGCCCTGGACGATCAGGTCACCGGGCGAATACACCCGCTGGCCGGAGCGCAGTGGGCGGTCGATCAACACGGTCTGCGCTGTGGCGGCCGGTGCCGCCGGCGGAGGGACTGGCGCCGTCGTGTCTGCGATCGGAGCGGCCGGCGGCTCCGCCGCCGCTGTGGGTTCGGGCGCCGCGGGCGCGGTTTGAGGCGGCGCTTCCGCAGGCTTCCGCGTCTCGCGGCTGTCGAGCAGCGGCAGCGTTGCGCCGCCGGCCCAGTCGCGCTGCGCGTCGAGCGCGACGACGCCCAGCGGGCGCATCCGCAGGTCGCGCAGCAACGCCGCAACCTCGTCCAGCGGCAGTCGGGCGTCGTCCGGCAGCCGGCGCAGGTCGATGGCCACGGGTTCGCCCGAAAAGAACTCCGGCGTGCTGTCGAAACGCTGCTGCAGCGCGTCGCGCAGCGCGGCGAAGTCGGCGGTCCGGACGACCAGGTGGACGGCGTCGATGGCGCCGCTGCGCAGGTCGAACAGGGGAGATCGGGAGGAACGCGGCATGGGCGGAAATCGATGATTCGGGCGCTTGCAGGATGCGCGTTACGAAGCCTGCATGCTAATGGAACGGCCGGGACGGCCCGGCACGGTTCAGGCGTCGTGCAGCGTTCCTGCGGCCAGACGCAGGCGGCGCGCGCAGCGGGCCGCCACCGCGGCCTCGTGTGTGACGACGACGATGCCGGCGCCCTGCGCATGCGCCGCGGTGAGCAGCAGGTCGAGCGCGACCTCGGCCGCGGCGCTGTCGAGGTTGCCGGTCGGCTCGTCGGCGAGCACCAGCTGCGGCCGCGTGACGAGCGCGCGGGCGATCGCGACCCGCTGGCGCTCGCCGCCCGAGAGCTCGCCCGGGCGATGGTCGAGGCGGTGGCCGAGCCCGACCGATTCGAGCATCGCCGCGGCTGCGGCGCGCGCCGCCTCGGCCGGTTCGCGCCGGATGCGCAGCGGCATCGCGACGTTGTCGATGGCGCTGAACTCCATCAGCAGGTGGTGGAACTGGTAGACGAAGCCGACGTGGCGGTTGCGCCAGCGGCCCTGTTCGGCCGGGTTCATTCGCGCCCAGTCGCGCCCGGCGACGCGGATGCTGCCGCCATCGGCTCGGTCGAGCCCGCCCAGCAGGTGCATCAGCGTGCTCTTGCCCGAGCCCGACGCCCCGATCACCGCGACGGTATCGCCCGGGTCGATCTGCAGGTCGGCGTCGCGCAGGACGTCGACCGGCTGCGGACCCTCGGTGTAGCGCTTGCGGACGTGTTCGGCGAGCAGGATGGGTTCGGCCATGTGCGGGAACGCTCAGGGATTGATCTGGGGAACGTACTCGGGGACGCGCTCGGCCAGCGCCGCCTTGATCGCCGCAGGCGCCATGGGGCCAGCGGTATCGATCCAGCGGCGCAATGCCTCGAGATCGACCGGAGTCTGCGCCGCCTGCCGCGCCACCCGCAACTTGGGATGCGGCGTCGGCAGGGTGGTCTCGTCGTCGGCGAGGAGTTCCTCGTACAGCTTCTCGCCCGGGCGCAGCCCGGTGAAGTGGATCGGCACGTCGTCCTCGGTCTTGCCGGACAGCCGGATCATCAGCCGCGCCAGGTCGACGATGCGCACCGGCTCGCCCATGTCGAGCACGTAGATCTCGCCGCTGCGCCCCATCAGCCCGGCCTGCAGCACGAGTTGCGCCGCCTCGGGGATGGACATGAAGTAGCGCACGATGTCCGGGTGGGTGACCGTGACCGGGCCGCCGCCGGCGATCTGCTGCGTGAAGCGTGGCACCACGCTGCCGCTCGAGCCCAGGACGTTGCCGAAGCGCACCGCGCAGCAATGCGTCTGCTCGTGCTGTGCAGCGTGCGCCTGCAGCGCCAGCTCGGCCAGTCGCTTGCTCGCGCCCATCACATTGGTCGGGTTGACCGCCTTGTCGGTTGAAATCAGCACGAAGCGCGCCGCGCCGCAGGCGCTCGCCGCGCGGGCGCAGTTCAGCGTGCCGAGCACGTTGGTGCGCAGCGCCTCGACGGCGTTGTCGTCCTCCATCAGCGGCACGTGCTTGTATGCCGCGGCGTGGAACACCACCGCCGGACGATGTCGCGCGAACAGGTCGCGCATGCGGTCGGCCTCGCGGACATTGGCGGTGTAGTACCGCACCGCGAGTTCGGGGAACCGTGTCTTGAACTCCTGCTCGAGGGCGTAGATCGCGATCTCCGAGGCGTCGATGCACACCAGCTGGCGCACGCCGAAGCGGGCGATCTGCCGGCACAGCTCCGAGCCGATGCTGCCGCCGGCTCCGGTGACCAGCGCCACCTGCCCGGCGAGCAGGCCGGACAGTCCGCGCACGTCAAGCTGGACCGCCGCGCGGCCGAGCAGATCGTCGAGCTCGACCTGGCGGGGGGCGGTGTTGGCAGCGCCGCGGTCGAGCCAGTCGTCGGCGCGCGGCAGGGTGAGGAGCGTCAGCCGGGCGTCGCTGGCGGTGAGCATCAGCTCGCGCCGGCCCGCGGTGCCGGGGTCGCTCGCGATCAGGGCATGCGCCGCGCCCAGTTCCTGCGCCACCTGGCCCAGGTCGGCCGCGCCGCCGGCGACGCGCACGCCAAGCACGCTGCGTCCCGATTCCGCCGGGTCGGGGCTGACCAGTCCGACCACGTGCCAGCCGGCGCTGCTGCGCAGCGCCTGCAGCGCGCGTGCCGCCTCGTCGAGCGTGCCGAGGACCAGCAGCGGCTTGCCACTGGTTGCGGCTGCCCGGGTCAGCCGCCCTTCAGCCAGGATGCGCGCGCCCAGCCGCAGCCCGAGCAGCAGCGTGGCGGCGATCAGCGGGTGCAGCAGCGCGATGGAGCGCGGAAAGTTCGGCAGCCGCAACAGCAGCAGCACGGTGGCCAGCGCCAGCGCCGCGACGCCGATCGCCGCAGCCAGCCGCTTGAACTCGGGCACGCTGGTGTGCCGCCATGGCGTGCGATAGGCGCCGAACGCGCCGAGCGCCACCAGCCAGACGGCCACGGCCAGCGGCGTGCTGACCGCCAGGATCTGCGCCAGGTTGGCCGGCGGGTTGTTGCGCAGCAGGCTGAAGCGGAACAGGAAGGCGAGCAGCCAGGCGAGGGCGATGAGCAGGGCGTCGAGCAGGACCAGCCGCCAGCCCTGGCGGAACCCGGCGCCGGGAATCTTCCTCATGCCGCGCTCTCGACCGGAAGATCAAGACCGCGCGCCACCAGTTCGCAGACCCGCCACG
>JAKAIB010000015.1 GCA_021814605.1 Pseudomonadota bacterium
CGGCGCCGTTCCAGTCTGCGCCGACATCGACTACTGGACCGGTTGCGTGAGCGCCGAGCGCGCGGCACGGGTGCTCACGCCACGTACCCGTGCCATCCTCGCGGCCAACGTCAACGGCCAGCCCGCGCAATGGCGCGCGCTGCGCGAACTCGCCGATGCCCACCGCCTGGTGCTGATCGAGGACAGCACCGAGGCGCTCGGATCGCGCTATGCCGGCCAGCCGGTGGGCCGCTTCGGCGATGCGTCGCTGTTCGACTTCTCCTCGCCGGGTGCGCTGCACACCGGCGAGGGCGGCATGATCGTGACCGACGACGATGACCTCGCTGCCGAATTGCGGCTGCTGCGCCGGCACGAGCTGCGCGACCGCGCCTCGGTCTCGGCCGGAAGCCGGGTGCCGCTGCAGGCGCAGATGGGCGAGCTCGCCGCGGCGCTCGGCCTGGCGCAACTCGTACGCATCGACGACCTGCTCGCGCGGCGCAAGCAGGTCGAAGGCTGGTACCTGGAACAGATGCAGTCGTTCGAGGGCATCAAACCGCCCTACCTCGGCCCCGACGTCGACGAAGTCCACTGGATGCTGTACGTCGTCCACCTCGGCGCGCGCTTCACCGCCAGCGCACGGCGCCAGATCATCGACGATCTCGCCGCCGACGGCATCGAGGCCACCCCCTACTGCAGGCCGCTGCACGAGCAGTTCCATTACCACCAGTTCGGCATGGCGCGCGGACAACTCCCGCTGACCGAACGCATCGCCGACCGTGCGCTGGCGCTGCCCCTGCACGCCGGGCTCGACGCCGACCAGATCCGCTTCATCGTCAAGACGTTGAAGGACGCCTCGATCAACGTCGGCGCCGGCGCCGCGATCTACCTCTGAGAAATCCGCACCGGATGCCACCATGAACGACGCTCCGCAGGACTCCCTCGCCACCGTCGCCCGGCTGATCGACGCCGGCGGCGTGATCCCCTACCTCGGCCCGGGCATGCTGTCGCTCTGTCCGGACACAACGGTACCGGTGACGCCGAAGGCGCTGGCCGCGGTGCTGACCACGCAGGCCAGCGTCCCGCACAAGATCCGCGACCGGCTCACGCAGGCCGCGCAGTTCATCGAGAATTTCAAGCATCGCAAGACCCTGGTGCGATTGATGGACGGCGCCTTTGCCAGCGCCCCGACGCCTTCGGCGCTGCACCTCGCGCTCGCGGCCAGCGCCGCGCCGCTGCTGGTACACACGTGGTACGACGACACGGTGGCCCGGGCGATGATGCAGGCCCGCCCCGCCGCCGACTGGGGACAGGTGCAGGGACTGTCGCAGTCGGAGCATTTCGGCACCTGGACCGCCGCCTACCCACACGACGGCGCGCAGGTGGTCGCGTTGCCGGAGCAAGGACTTCCGGCAGGCTGGAACGCCCTGCTCTACCAGCCGCTCGGCGGACACGCGCCGGCCGGCAACTACCTGGTCTCCGACAGCGACTTCGTCGAGGTGCTGACGGAAATCGACATCCAGACCCCGATCCCGCAGGCGGTCCAGGACCTGCGCAGCGGCCGCAGCTTCCTCTTTCTCGGCTGCCGCTTCGACGACCAGCTGACCCGCGCCTTCGCCCGCCAGATCATGAAGCGGTCGTCGGACCGGCACTGGGCGGTTCTGCCGGAGAAGCCGACCCGCATGGAGCAGCGCTTCCTCGACGAACAGCGGATCGAACGCATCGCGCTGCCGCTCGATGCCGTCGCTGCTCGGCTGGCCGCCACGGTGCTCGCCAGCCCGGCGGCCCAGCCGCGCGCCGCGTGAACCTCGACCGTGGCCACCGCGGTCACTGATTTCCCCGCTCCATCCCCCGACCATCATGCCCCTGCTGACCATCCTCCCTTCCGGCGCCACCGTCGACGCCATCCCAGGGACCACCCTGCTCCAGGCCCTGCTCGCCGCCGACGCCAGCTTGGCGCACAAATGCGACGGCAAGGGCGAATGCGGCAGCTGCCATGTCTTCGTTCACGACGGACGCAAGACACTGTCGCGCATCGACCGTGCCGAGAATGAGAAGCTCGACATGCTGGTGGGTGTCGGCTCCCGCTCCCGGCTTGCCTGCCGGGCGACGATCGGCGACGACGCGATCACCGTCGAGCTGCTGCGCTTCGCCTGATCGATTGAATTCACCGCTCGCCACGCCCGCGCTGCTCGCGATCGCCGAGCAGGCCGGGCTCGATATCCTCACCCTGGCCGAGAACCTCGACCGGGACGCGCTGCTGCGCTCGCGGCTGACCCGCCGGGAGGTCGAGCGTCAACTCGGCATCGTCTGCGCCGCCCTGGCCGATCTGGAGAGCAAACTGGGCCATGCGATGCCGGAGATCGACTGGTCAGCGTGGACACGGCTGGACCCGGCGCTGCGCAGTCCCGGCGGATCGGCGCGGGACGATGCGCTCTGGTTCGCGGTGGACTCGCTGACTCCGGCTCTGCTGCTATGGCTGCGCGTTCATCGTGCCAGCCGCCCGGAACTGTTTGCCATGCGCTGCTGACGTGGCGGAAGGATCGTCCCTGGCAGGTTCCGCGACGGTTCGACGCACCTAGAGGATTTCCGCCAGATCGAACACCGACGACACCGCGCGCCGTGGCAACGCGGTTCCGCGCGTCCGGCGCGGATGCACGGGCGAGGCGCGCGCAGCGACTTCGGCGAGCGGCGGGGCCCGCATTTCGACGGCCGGTGCTTCCCGAGCCAGGCCCTGCAGGTCGATGCGCCGCAGCGTCGCGTCGAGGTGTGCGTCGGCACGACGCCAGATCGACTCGGCGATCGCGGCCTCAGGACTGGCGACATTGCCGGCACCGGGACGCCGCGCGCGTCCATGCGCCGCCACCGCCGTCTCGCCCAATGCCGCAACGACGTCGGCGACGCTGATCTGCGCTGCAGCCCGCGCCAGTCGGTAGCCGCCGCCGGGCCCGCGAGACGCGCAGACGAGTCCGTGACGGCGCAGCCGGGCGAACAGGTGCTCGAGATAGGACAGCGAGATCCGCTGGCGCGCGGCGATGCTGTGCAGGCTGACATGGCGGGCCGCACCGTGCTGCACCAGATCGACCAGCGCGGCGATCGCATGGCCGGCTCTCGGGGTCACCTGCATCGCGTCTCTCCCCGCGGCGCGGCGCGGCGAGCGCCGTGCCCCGGAACCGTTCAACGGATGATGTCGTAGGAAAAGTCGGTCACCGAAGTCTGGATGGTGCTCGCATCCATCCGGTCAAAATGCGCGTCGAGGATGGCGACCAGCACGCGCATCGCGCCCGCGTACCCCCAGGTCGGATAGCGATGGTGGTGATGCCGGTCGAAGATCGGGAAGCCGAAGCGGATCAGCGGCACGCCGCAGTCGCGCGCCAGGTACTTGCCGTAGGTGTTGCCGATCAGGAAGTCCACCGGCTCGGTATGCAGCAGCGAACGCATGTGCCACAGGTCCTTCTTCGGGTAGACCTTGCAGCCCGCGCCGAACGGGCTGGCGTCGAGCAGCGACCGGACCTTCCGCGCCCACTCGTCCCCGCCGTTGGTCGACAGCACGTGGACCGGCTCGGCGCCGAGTTCGAGCAGGAACTGGGTCATCCCCAGCATCAGATCGGGATCGCCATACAGCGCGAATCGCTTGCCGTGCAGGTGCGCCTGGCTGTCGGCGATGGCGTCGATCAGCCGGCCGCGCTCGCGGGTGAGTTCGACGGGAACCGCCTTGCCGGTCAGCCGCGACAGTTCCATCACGAAACGGTCAGTGCCGCCGACGCCGATCGGGCTGTTCAGCGCGACGACCTCCTGCCCCTTTTCGGCGATGTACTTGGCCGTCTTCTCGGCGCTGAACTCCTGGAACACGACGGTTGCGCGGGCATGGATGGCGCGCTCGACCTCGGCCTTGGTGGTGCCGCCGTCGTACATGCGGAACTCGCCGTCGGTGGGGGTGTTCCACACCTCGGATGGATCGCACAGCACCGTGTAGTTGGTGCCGAAGGCGTCGAATATCCGCCGGATCTCCGGCATGTTGCCGACGACGTAGCCGTCGAACCCGCCGATGAAATTGACGCTGCCGTCCTCCTGGCGTTCGAGTGCCGGGGCAGTGCCCGCCTTGCCGTCCCAGAAGTGCTTGAGCACGCCCAGCAGCGCGTTGTCGTAGCCGGTGACGTGGCTGCCGACGAACGCCGGCGTGTGCGCGAACGGCACGTCGAAGTCGGCGGGGATCGATCCCTTCTGTTTCGAGTTCTTGATGAACGCATCGAGGTCGTCACCGATCACTTCGGCCATGCAGGTGGTCGATACCGCGATCATCTCCGGCTTGTACAGGTTGTAGCTGTTGGCCAGGCCGTCGATCATGTTGTTCAGGCCGCCGAACACGGCCGCGTCCTCGGTCATCGACGAGCTGACGCACGAGGTCGGTTCCTTGAAGTGCCGCGAGAAATGCGAGCGGTAGTAGGCCACGCAGCCCTGCGAGCCGTGAACGAAAGGCAGGGTGTTCGCGAAGCCGTTTGCGGCGAACACCGCACCGAGCGGCTGGCATGCCTTGGCCGGGTTGACGGTGAGCGCCTCACGGGCGAAGTTCTTCTCGCGATAGTCCCAGCTCTTGGTCCACTCGATGGTCTTCGCAAGGTCCTCGGCCGGGACGCGGTATTCGAAGCTGGCACGCTTGTTGTCCAGCATCTGCCGGTATTCGGGCTCGCGGAACAGCATCTCGTGGTCGAGGATGGCTTCTGCGTTTTGTGGCATGACGGTTCTCCTTCGGATTGCGTGGTCGGGCCTCAGACGGCCCACGGCGCCTTGGTCAGACCCCAGACCGGCGAGTTGATCGCCATGTCCATGTCGCGGGCGAAGATGGCGAAGCCGTCGTAGCCGTGGTAGGGCCCGGAATAGTCCCAGCTGTGCATCTGCCGGAATGGCACGCCCATCTTCTGGAACACGTACTTTTCCTTGATGCCCGAACCGACCAGGTCGGGCTGGACCTTCTCGACGAACTTCTCGAACTCGTAGCCGGTGACGTCGTCGTAGATCAGCGTGCCGTCCTTGACGTAGTGGGTGGTGCGCTGATAGTCGTCGTTGTGACCGAACTCGTAGCCGGTACCGACGACTTCCATGCCGAGGTCCTCGTAGGCGCCGATCACGTGGCGCGGGCGCAGGCCGCCGACGAACAGCATCACCTTCTTGCCCTGCAGCCGCGGCCTGTACTTGTCGATCACCGCCTGCATCAGCGGCTTGTACTTGGCGATGACCTTCTCCGCATTGGCCCGGATGGTGTCGTCGAAGTGGCTGGCAATCTCGCGCAGGCTCTTCTCGATCATCGTCGGGCCGAAGAAGTTGTATTCGACCCAGGGGATGCCGTATTTCTCCTCCATGTGCCGGCTGATGTAGTTCATCGAGCGGTAGCAATGCAGCACGTTGAGCTTGGCCTTGGGGGTGTTCTCGAGCTCGGCGAGTGTGCCGTCACCCGACCATTGGGCGATCACCCGCAGTCCCATTTCCTCCAGAAGGATGCGGCTGGCCCAGGCGTCGCCGCCGATGTTGTAGTCGCCGATGATGGCAACGTCGTAGGGACTGGCCTCGAACGCGTTCTTGGCCGGGTCGACACGATCGAACACCCAGTCGCGGATCGCGTCGTTGGCGATGTGGTGGCCGAGCGACTGCGACACGCCGCGGAAGCCCTCGCAGCGCACCGGAACGATGGTCTTGCCTTCGTACTCCCTGCTCTTCTTCCTCGACACCGCCTCGATGTCGTCGCCGATCAGCCCGATCGGGCATTCGCTCTGGATCGAGATGCCCTTGTTCAGCGGGAACAACTGCTGGATCTCGTCGATGATCTTGTCGAGCTTCTTGTCCCCGCCGAACACGATGTCCTTCTCCTGGAAGTCGGACGTGAACTGCATCGTGCCGAAGGTGTCGATCCCCGTCGTGCCGATGTAGTAGTTGCGCCGCGACGCCCAGGAATACTGGCCGCAACCGACCGGGCCGTGCGAAATGTGGATCATGTCCTTGATCGGCCCCCACACCACGCCCTTCGAGCCGGCATAGGCGCAGCCGCGGATGGTCATCACCCCGGGCAGCGACTTGATGTTGGACTTGACGCCGCAGTCCGACTTGCCTTCCTCATGCACGTTGAGGTGCTTGGCGCGGCGCTTGGCCATCTTGTCCGGATAGGCCTTCAGGACCTCGTCGATCAGGGCGCGCGTCTCGGCCTTGCGCTCTTCAACCGTCATGCTCATGGTGGGTGCTCCTTGGGTGTTGCGGGGATACGGGACGGCGCCGCCTTGCGCGGCGCCGCCGTCGGACCGGCGTGCTGATCAGGCGGCTTCGAGTTCGGCTGCCGTCTTGCCGATCTGGCTTTCGTCCACCGCCTTCATGATCCCGTGCTCCATCAGCAAATCCTCGAGCTCGTCCATGGTGATCGGCGTCGGGATGGTGCCGTTGCCGGCGTTGGCGTGGACCTTCTCGGCCAGCGCGCGGTATTCACCCGCCTGCTTGGAGTCCGGCGCGAACTCGAGCACGGTCATGCGCCGCAGCTCGGCGTGCTGCACGATGTTGTCGCGCGGGACGAAGTGGATGAGCTTGCTGCCGAGCTTCTTCGCCAGCGACTCGGCCAGCTCCAGTTCCTTGTCGGTCTGCCGCTCGTTGCACACCAGACCGCCCAGGCGCACGCCGCCCGAATTGGCGTACTTCAGGATGCCCTTGGAGATGTTGTTCGCCGCATACATGGCCATCATCTCGCCCGACATGACGATGTAGATCTCCTGCGCCTTGTTCTCGCGAATGGGCATTGCGAATCCACCGCAGACCACGTCGCCGAGCACGTCGTACGACACGTAGTCGACGCCGTCGTAGGCACCGTTCTCCTCCAGGAAGTTGATCGAGGTGATGACCCCACGACCGGCACAGCCGACACCCGGCTCCGGCCCGCCGGACTCGACGCAGCGGATGTCCCGGTAGCCGATCTTCATCACGTCCTCCAGCTCGAGGTCCTCGACCGAGCCGGCCTCGGCCGCGAGCGACAGGATGGTGTCCTGCGCCTTGGCGTGCAGGATCAGCCGGGTCGAGTCGGCCTTGGGGTCGCAGCCGACGATCAGGATCTTCTGTCCCATTTCGGCCAGAGCCGCGAGCGTGTTCTGCGACGTGGTCGACTTCCCGATACCACCTTTGCCGTAAAAAGCGATTTGCCTGAGTGCGGCCATTTCGATTCTCCAATCATTGACAAGGTTGACGACACATGCGGTTTCGCGATCGCTATGCAGCCTTGGGCATCTCTATGGTCTTCTTCTGAAGCCACTTCGGGGCCAGACATCGGGTCCGCGCATCACCCCGTTTGCAAGCGCCGTGCCACACTTCCCCTGTTGATGCATGGCATTGAATTTCCTCGGTTTTCCGCCGTTCTTGTCGACGCATCAGACGCCGTGGCGATTGTCCGGAATGCGACAAAGCGCGACCGCCGGCCATGGCCGGGCGGCCTGCGCAGCGACAACGCCGAGTGGCGGCCCGAGGCGACTCCCCCTCGGGAACCCGGGCGTTCCCGCGTTCCGTCCCGACCGGCGCCGGACGCGGGCACGGACGTTGCTCGTGCCTGGCAGGCAAATCCCGATCGACCCTTGCCCAACGGAGTCCTGCATGACCGCCATCGCCCAGACCGCCTTCGCCCGCCTTGACGCCGAAGGCCGACTGTTCAACAGCATCCTCAAGGGGCCGACACACCGGCCCGGCCGGATCGGCTATCGCGGCGACCTCGCGCTGAAGTTCGCGCCCCGGCTCGCCGACGAGAAGCGCCCGCCCGAGATCAGCTCGGACCAGGTGATCGCCGCCGCTCAGGTCGGCGAGACGCACGTGGCCTTCCTGACCGGCTTCCTGCTGTCATTCGAATACCTCAAGCTGCTGGCCGAGGCCCTGGGCGATGCGCTGTCTCCGCAGGGCAAGTACTTCCTCTTCTGCGACAACATCGATCTGTCCAAGCGCTATCAGGTGGACTATGGGGGCGCGACCTTCCACGTGCTGCCGATCGACGAGTCGACGGTCTACAACGAGATCCTCGACCTGTTCGGTCTGGAGCGCAGCGACCTCAAGAAGCTCGACACCGCCGGCAAGACCGACGCCATCGCCGATGCCGCGCAGCGCTTCTCGCAGGTCTTTCCGGCGATCACCTATGAACAGGGGCTGGCGCTCATGGGGCCGGTGCGCGACCTGTATGCCAATCGGCCCGTGTGACGCCTGCAGGGAATGGACGCGGCCGAGGACCCGCGCCGCTGGTTCACCACCAATCTGGTCGGTGTGCCAGCGACACTGCTTGGCGGCGTCGCGTTCAACGACTCCGCCCTGGTGCTGTCGATCGCCGGCACCCGGGAGGCGCACCACGGTCTGTTCACCCTGCTCGACGACTGCGCCGACGCGGCCGGCGCAGCGGCCACCTTCGCGCATTACCTCGAGCTGGCGTTCGACCTGCGCCGGGACGTTCCGCTGTCCGGTCACCGGCGGTTCCACGCCAGCTACCTGCGGTTGCTGCGTGGCTGGGGAATGGATGCCAACGGCCCGGCCGGTGCCGTCATCAAGGGTTGGGTGGAGAGCCGCTTCGGCCTCGTCCCCACATTCCACAAGGCGCCGCTCGTGCGCTTCCCTTCGACGGCATGGATCGACTACCTGGAGGAGAAGGCATCGAGCCGGTTCCATAGCAACAACATCCGCCAGCAGCTCGACCTGCTCTATGAGTTCTGCCAGTGGAGCCTGGCGCGATTCGCGCCGCTGGGTGCCGGGCCGCTCGCCGTTTGGCGCGGCAGCAACCGCTGCGAGGAGCAGCTCGTCGCCGGGTCGCTGCGCGCGCGGCGCTGCATCGTCCGCCTCAACAACGCCGTGTCATTCAGCCTGCGCCGCGACGAGGCCGAATGCTTCGGCGACTGGCTGCTGCACACCCGGCTCCCGCAGTCCAAGGTGGTGTTCTACCCGGGCCTCCTCGGCAGCGCCGTGCTCGGCGGCGAAGGCGAGGTGCTGGCAATCGGCGGCGACTTCGCGGTCGAGGCGAGCTATGCCTGACGCCGCGCGCGAAGCCGCTGGGCGCGCCGACCGCGCGCTCGGCGCCTACCTCGGACTGGCGATCGGCGACGCGTTGGGTGCCACCGTGGAGTTCATGACGCCGACCGAGATCGCACGCCGCTACGGCGTGCATCGCGACATCGTCGGGGGCGGCTGGCTGCGCCTGGCCCCGGGGCACGTGACCGATGACACCACCATGAGCCTGGCGCTGGGCGACGCGATCGTGCGCTGCGGCGGCTGGCAACTCCCGGCGATCGCGGCAAGCTTCGGTGCCTGGCTGCGCGCCGGTCCGATCGATTGCGGCAACACCTGCCGCCGTGGAATTCGTCGGTACCTCGCCGATGGCAGCCTGACCGCGCCGCCCAACGACGGCGACGCCGGCAACGGTGCGGCGATGCGCAACCTGCCGGTGGTCCTGGCCTCTCTCGACGACGCCGGCACGCTCGCCGAGCGCGCCCTCGCACAGGCGCGGCTGACCCACAACCATCCGCAGTCCGACGCCGCGGTGCTGGCGCTGGGCGAGATGGCGCGCCGCCTCGTCGCCGACGGCGACGCCGTCGGCTGCGCCGGCATCGCCGCGCGGCTGGTGGCCGATCATCCGGCATTCCGCTTCGATCCCTATCCGGGGCGCGCCAGCGGCTACGTGGTCGACACGGTCCAGACGGTGCTCCACTGCTTCTTCCGCCATGCACGCTTCGAGGACGCGCTGGTCGCGGCGGTCAACCGCGGCGACGACGCCGACACCAACGGCGCGCTGGTCGGGATGCTGGCCGGTGCGCGTTGCGGCGCCGAAGCCCTCCCGCGCCGCTGGCTCGACCGCATCGACCAGGTCCTGGTGCGCGCCATCACCGCGCAGACATCGGCATTGCTGGCGCTATCCCGACCGCAAGGAGCTTCCTGATGGCCCGTATCGTGTTTTACGAAAAGCCCGGCTGCGCCGGCAACGCCCGACAGAAGGACTGGCTCCGTGCCGCCGGCCATGAGCTCGATGTACGCGACCTGCTCTCCGAAGCGTGGACGCACGAGCGTCTGCTTGGTTTCCTCGCCGCACTGCCCGTCTCGGACTGGTTCAACCGTTCCGCGCCGGACGTCCGGGAAGGCCGTCTCGTTCCGGAGCGCTTGTCACCTGCAGCGGCCCTCGACCTGCTGCTGAGCCAGCCGCAGCTGATCCGCCGCCCGTTGATGGAGGACTCCACCGGCCACCGCGTGGCCGGCTTCGACCCGGCGCAGATCGATGCCTGGATCGGCCTGTCCGGCCCCGCCGTACCCCCCGGGATGGGCGCCGAGGGCTGCGCCGCGGCGTTCCCCGGCAGTTGCCCGATCCGCCATTCCGATTGAATGCCGCCATGCCCATCTACGACTATCAGTGCAAGTCCTGCGACCGGCGCTTCGAACTCCTGGTGCGCGGATCGTCCATCCCGCAGTGCCCGCACTGCGCCAGCACCGAACTTGCCAAATGCGTCACCGCGCCCGCCGCCCCTGCCCGAAGCAAAGCGCTGATTGCGACGGCGCGACGCCAAGCTCAACACGAAGGCCATTTCAGCCACTATTCCCGTGCCGAGAAGAAGCGCCTCGGCGGCAAATGAGAAGGGTCAGTTGACCGCCGAGGTTATGGTGTGGGCGCCGATGCCGATTTGAGCCACATACCGATCGGCGATTGCGCCATGGCAAACGAGCTGCGCGAGCCGCCAAGCTCGAATTTCGGCGCGTTCCAAGCTGCTCACCGCAAGCCTGGCGCAGGGCTCAAATCAGCACCGGCGTCAACAGTAGCTTGGAGTTGCGGGTGAACGGCGTGTTGCTGGATCTTCAGTCGACTTGGACGCTGGTGACGATCCTCCGAATCTCCCTTGGGGTGCTGTCGGAGCGCTAAATGCGCGGGGATTTTTTGTCCCACAACCCACTGGAAGCCGCATAAATGCTATGTTTGTGGCGCCTCTTCTGGGCACCAAGACGCAAAGAAAGCCGTTCTAGATTTTTGGTCTAGAACGGCTTTTTCATTTGGCGCCCCGGGTCGCGATCATCGCCTGACATCAGGCAGGACCTGCATGCAAGCCTTCTCCTCCGCCGGTCAATCAAGACGCGCTGCCGGCGCGCACGGACCTGGACTGGGGCCGTCGCGACCCCGACCCGAGGATTGCAGCACACGCTTGACGGGTGACGAACGCCTGCGCAACAACAGCCAGGTGCCTCACAACGCGCCGTTGCGTTCAATCGCCGCCGTTGGGGCCGTTGTGGCAGTCGTAGCAGCCGACCTGATGTGCCGCGGAGAAGGCAATGGTGCGTCCCTCGACGCCGAAGCTGCGCGCGGTGAAGGTGGCCGATTGGGGGCGGCCGCGGTAATCGCTACCGTGGCAGGCCGCGCAGGCCGCGAGGTTGCCGCGTGCCGCGCTTTGGTGTCCGGAGATCCAGGCGCTGCCGACCGTATGCATGCCGTGCGGGCCGCCATTGCTGGTCAGGGGAACGCTGGCGTGGCAGGTCGAGCATTCGGCGATGGTCCCGGCGTGCCCCTGGAGCGCGGTGCTTTGCACGTTGTCATTGGGCTCGGACGTCGGATAGATGGCGTGGGTGGCACCGTGGCAGGCTTCGCACTGCAGGCCGCCGTGGCCGGTGCTGTACCGGTACAGCGATTTGCCCGCCGCCGGAACGTTCGGGGTCGTCGCGAAGCGGGTGTCCAGCGCGGCACGCACCACGCCCGACGACACGAATGCCGAGGTGTAGCGCTGATAGGCGCCCGTGGCGTCGGTGGTGTGGCAACTCTGACAGGTCGGCTCGTCAAGCCAGCCTTGCCGAGCGCTTGCGCCGACTTGCGAGAGGTTGCCATGGCAGCTCTGGCATTGAATGGCGTAACTGCCATCGGGATTGCGCGCATTGGCCATGACGCCGCGCAGGCAGTTGGTCGTGGCGCCAGGGTGGCAGTTGTAGCAGGAGGCGCGATTGCTGGACGCGTCCAGCGCTGTTCCCGTAGCCGGATCGGTGACCTTTGCGTGCAGGCTGTGGATGGCCGTAGTCAGGGGTTCGATTCCCGGAATGGCAGGGGTCTGCAGGGCGTTGGACTGGTGGCAGGAGGCGCAGAGCACCGGTTGCCCCGAGTCGGCCGAGGCCAGTAGGAGCCCGGCCGGATAGCGCGATTGCTGGCCGGCCGTGGCGACCGCGTTCGGAAATTTTTCGTCGTGCAGTCGCAGGATGTTGCGCTTCCAGTCGCGCTCGGTGCTTGGGTCGCCGACCCAGCCTGCGGACGGCTTGGCTGCGGCGTCGCTGTTGGACGCGTGACAGGTCACGCAACTCATTTCGTCGGACACTGGCAGCACCACGCTGGTGGACGCCAGGGCGTTGCCCGAAGGGTCACGGGCGACGACCTTGACCATCGGGTAGTAGTTCTTCTGGCCCGTGATGGCGTAGTTGTCCGGGTACGGGAGCAAGGGAATCCCTTCCGCGTTCCACCACCCCTGCGATGCGTTGTATTGCAGCGCGGCCGGCACGGTCGACGGGACGGGATTGTGGAGCGACGGGTTGCTCAGGTTCAGCCCGGTGTCGGGCGCCAGCGCGACGCCGAAGAGTGCCTTCACCCAGTTCCAGAAATTCGTCTTGGTCGAGCTGATGGTGTTGATCGAGCCGGTCGTGTCGGGGGTTGCCTCGTAGGTGACCGACACGCCGGAACTGACGAGGCCGCCTCCATTGCGGCTGACCACCTGGGCGTGCAGATTGTTGTAGGGCGGGAGGATCGAAAAAACCGAATAGTCCTTGCCATCCACGCAGTGCATGCCAAGATCATTCCAGGCGACGACCACCACCGACTGCGCCGCGACCGTCGAGCCGGTGCCGCTTGACGAGGTGGCTCCCGTGCCGGTGGTCGCCCCGGTGCCCGGGTTGGCGTTCGTCGTGCCGCCGCCGACGTCGTCGCCATCACCCGAGCTGCCGTTGCTCGCCGAGACCGTGTTTTCCCCTGACGCCGCCGTGCCCCCACCACCGCCACCGCCACCGCAGGCAGCGAGAGTGAGACAGCTTGCAACGCACCAGGCAACAACGGCACCATGCACGAATGCGCGTCGGATGGACATGATTCTTCTCCCAATTGTCACAGGAGGATACTTTGAGTTGGTAAACTTTCCCATGTATCACCGACCAATGCACTCGGAATGCGCCGATTCGACACGCCGCCGCTGGCGGCCGTGAGACCTAGCCCCTGGGCGCGCCGGATTCAAGTCGTTGCTGGAACTGGCAGCCACGAGCACCGGTCACGCCTGACGCCGCTTTCGAGCTGCACGGGACACCTGGACTCGCATCGAGGCGGACGTCGTCCTTCGCCAGACGCTTGCGCGGCAGCGCGATCGCCACCGCTCGCTCAACCGCAGTGGCGCGCAGGCGCCATCCATCCCGGAGTGAAGGCGCCGCGGCGACGACCGGCCGCTGGCGGGGTGCGTCCCACTCCTGTCGGAACGAGATGTCGAGCGCCTTAGACCCTGCGGACATAGCGGTATGAAAACACCGTCGTTCCCTTGATCCAGGAACCGGTCTACCTTCCTTGCTGGTTGAGAACAATTCGACAAGGCAAGGAGACTGACATGAGTTTGCGCATCGGAAGCACGGCCCCGGACTTCACCGCTGAAACCACCGACGGCACGATTCGGTTCCACGAATGGATTGGCAACAGCTGGGCCCTGCTGTTCTCGCACCCCAAGGACTTCACTCCGATCTGCACCACGGAGTTGGGAACCGTGGCCCGGCTCAAACCGGAATTCGACCGCCGCCACTGCAAGCTCATCGGCCTGTCGGTCGACCCCGTCGCTGACCATCGCGTCTGGGCCAAGGACATCGCGGAGACGCAAGGCACCGCACCGAACTATCCCATCATCGGCGACACCGACCTGCACGTGGCGAAGCTCTACGACATGCTGCCGGCAGACGAGACCGGAGCATCCGACGGCCGCACCGCCGCGGACAATGCCACGGTACGCAGCGTGTTCTTCATCGGCCCCGACAAGAAGATCAAGGCGATGCTCACCTACCCGATGAGCAACGGCCGCGATTTCGACGAGGTGCTCCGCCTGCTCGACGCGCTGCAGCTCACGGCGAAGCATGGCGTGGCGACGCCGGCGAACTGGCACCCCGGCGATGACGTCGTCATTCCCACATCCATCTCCGACGAGGTCGCAAAGCAGAAATTCCCGGCAGGATGGAAGGCCCTGAAGCCCTATCTGCGGGTCGTTGCCCAGCCCAAGTGATTGCCACGCACGGACTCGCATCGCTCTGCCTCTGGGCAGGCCTCACGCGTCGGCGGCGTCGGGGGTATTCCAGCTCCCGGACGGCCGTCCCGTCGGCCGAGTTGGTGCCGCCGGCAGGCCGGCCGTTGGCGCACCCAGTTCCGGGCGGATTGCCACGTCGTCCACGCCGCCCGGGTTTGATGCTGTCGGTCGCGCCGAACCCCTGAGCACCAGCTGCCTGGCGAAGTGAAGATGCACTGCCCTCCAGCAGGGGAGATTCGGCCGAACCGTGCGCAAGCCTTCAGGAAGCGCACATCCGGACCATTGTCATAATCTGCGCAAGGCACGGATATCGTGCTGCCCAAACGTGGGCAGCGCTCTGTCGACCATTCGCAGACCAGGCTCTTGGCGGTTGTCATGCCCATCTCCACACTGAATATTCGCCGCCTGCTGTTGGCCGGACTCGCCACCGGGTTCCTGGCGCTCGGCGGATGCGCCGACCTGCGTTCGGCCCTGCGCGTGCAGGACACCCGCATGGCCGCAGTGCCGCCCGGAAAGTACCGACTCGATCCGGAACACTGCAGCGTGGTGTTCTCGGTGAACCACCTGGGATTCTCCCGGTTCATCATGCGCTTTGACAGCATGGAGGCCACCCTGATCTGGCCCCGCACCGGCGCGCGTGCGGCCGCGCTGGAGGCCCTGGTGTACACGGACAGCGTGGACACCAACGTGCCCGCCCTGGACAGGGAACTGCGTTCGCCGGCAATGCTGGACGCCTCGCGGCATCCCGACATCCGCTTCCACGCCGTCGGATGGCAGGCCACGGCGCCGCATGACGGTGACGTCGCCGGCGTGCTCACGCTCGGGCACGCTCAAACGCCACTGGTGTTGCGCGTGCGCTTCAATGGCTACGGGATCGATCCCGTCACGGGCGCCCCCACGCTGGGGTTCTCGGCGACCGGAGAATTCTCGCGCAGCCGGTTGGGTCTGAAGGCGTGGCCCGGGCTGGTCGGCGACACGGTACGCCTGCGCATCGAAGCCGAATTCGTCGCGGTCCGGCCAGCGGCCGGGTGATGGCAGAGAGCAGCCTGTCGATCAAGCGGTCGCTCCCGTGGAGCAGTTCTCCGGCACCCCAGCCAGCACGGTCGCTTCGCCTACCGTGGCGACGTCGGTGGATGCTGTCCTCTTTTTCGGCGGCACGCTGCTCGGCGCCGTGCACACATCACCAGGCGGACAACGGCAGGTTGGCCGCGGCGATGGCCCGGTGAACACCGGCGAGGCCTTTCGCCCGTGGGGCGGATGCACGGAGGTGTGCGCGCAATGAGGCGCCGCGCCACTATGGCGCGACGCGACGCTTGACGGCCTGCGCCAGCGGCCGCGGCAGCCCGTTCAGCGAGGAAAGGAGATGCGGCAGCAGGCGCAGCCGAAGTCCGGAGAACGCGTTCGGCACCACGGCGTCGATCAGGTGCGGCCCCGGCGTGGCCAGCGCGTGCTCAAGCGCTGCAGTGAATGCTTCGCCGGTCGTCGCCCGCTCCGCCGGCACACCCATGCCGCGTGCGAGTTGCACGAAGTCGAGCGGCGGCGCAGTCAACTCGAACTGGGCCCGTGCACGGCTGCCTGCACCGCGCGCGCCGACGCGCTGCAGTTCGACGTTCAGGATGGCGTAGGCGCGGTTGTCGAACACCACGGCAATGACGTGCAGCTGCTCGCGCGCCATGGTCCACAGCGCCTGCAGGGTGTACATCGCCGCACCGTCGCCGACCAGCGCCAGTACCGGGCGCTGCGGACACGCAATCGCGGCGCCCACCGCCAGCGGCAGGCCCTGGCCGATGGCGCCGCCGGTCAAGGCCAGCAGATCGTGCTGCGGTGCGCCGGCGGTGTAGTGCGGCAGCATCACGCCGGAGGTTTGCGCCTCGTCGACGACGATTGCATCGTCGGGAAGCAGGTGCCCCACGGCCTTGCAGACCTTTTCGGCGCTCAGCCTGCCACGGGGCCGCGGCGGACGCCAGGCGCCCTGCAGCGCCGGCTGCAGCGTTTCCGCGTCGACGCACCGGGCCAGCCGGCGCAACGCGTCGTCGACGTCCTGCTCCGGGGCAGCCAGCGTGTGCATCGTGCAGCCCGGAGCGATCAACTCGGACGGTTTGCCCGGATAGGCGAAGAACGACACCGGCGGCCTGGCGTCGACCAGGATCAAATCATCGAACTCGGCCAATTGCAGCGTGGCGAACTCGGCAAGGTAGGCCAGCCGTTCGACGGCCGGCAGCCCGGCGCCACGCTGCAGGCGGGTCGGAAACACCTCGGCGAACAGTCGCGCGCCCGTCTGCTGCGCAATACGCGCCGCGTCCAGCAGGGCCGGCGCGCGCAGCGCACGCCCGCCGAGCAGCAGCGCCGTGCGTCGGCCGCGCCGCAGCGCCTGGGCGGCCGCGTCGATGAAGGACTCGGTCACTCTCGATGGCGATGGCTTCGGCTTGCGCGCCCGCGGCTGCGCGCCCTCCCCCCACGCCACGTCGGCCGGCAGGATCAGTGTGGCCACTTGGCCGGGCGGGCCGAGCGCCGCGTCCAGCGCGTCGAGCGCGTCGTCGCATAACTGCGCCGGCGATGACGCGGTACGGATCCACGCCGAGACGTTGCGCGCCACCGTCGCGATGTCGGACTGCAGGGGCGTGTCGTAGCGGGCGTGCGTCGTCGCATGGTCGCCCACGATGTTGAGCACCGGCACCCGGGCCTTGCGGGCGTTGTGCAGATTGGCCAGGCCGTTGCCCAGGCCGCAGCCCAGATGCAGCAGCGTTGCCGCAGGGCGATCGGCCATCCGGGCATAGCCGTCGGCGGCGCCGGTGGCGACGCCCTCGAACAGCGTCAGCACCGCGCGCATCGACGGTTCAGCGTCGAGCGCGGCGACGAAATGCATCTCCGAGGTGCCGGGGTTGGTGAAGCACACCGTGACGCCGGCGTCAGTCAGGGTGCGCAGCAGCGCGCGAGCGCCATTGCTCACGGTGGGATCCTCGGTCGTCATGCTGTTGTCAGCGCGCGCGCCGCGGCGTGTGCGGTCAGGATGCAGCCGGGCAGGAACGTACCCTCGAGCGAACGCCGGCCGCAGGCACCGCCGCCGCCAAAACCGGCGGCTTCACCGACCGCATACAGCCCGGGCAGCGGACGGCCGTCAACGTCGAGCACCCGGCTCTGCAGGTCCGTCTGCAGGCCGCCGAGGCTCTTGCGGGTGATCAGTTGCGTCTGGATGGCGATGTACGGCCCGGCTCCGGGCCGCTGCAGCGGCGCCGGACGGCAAGTGCGCAGCCGGTCGGCCGGCCATTGGCGGGCGTGCAGCAGGCGACGGATCTGGTCGTCGTTTTGCAGCGCGGCGCCGCGCGCGAAATTGGCATCGAAGGCGTCGGCGGTGGCCTGCAACACCGCCGGATCGACATCATCGCTGCCGGTCAGAGCATTCATCTTTGCCGCCAGTCCAGCGAGGGTCGCGTCGGCCACGAACTGCGGACATTCGTCAAGCATCCGCTGCAGCAGCGCGCGGTTGCCGAATGCGAGGTCGAGCGCAAAGCGCAATGGCTGCCGGTCGCGGATATGCGGGTTGTACTCGGCCCCGGAAATCGCCAGCTCCTTGAGCGCAATGCGACGGTTCAGCAGTTGCCAGCCATACGGTTGCGGCTGCTCCGCCACGCGCCGACACAGCCAGTGGGTGTCGAAGCCGGTGACCAGCGGTTCGGGACCGATGCGCATGCCGCGGTGGTCCAGCCACAGCGCCGATTTGCACGGGATCAACGACAGCCCGTGCCCGGGAAAGCGCGGGCGCGGGTGCGGGATGCCGGCGGCATAGTTCCACATGTCACCGGCATGGCTGACGCGCCCGCGCAGCTGCTCCGCGATCCAGCGGTGCAGTCGGCCGTCGGCGCCGGGGTGTGCGCCATTCAGCAGCGTGGCCGGCCGCGGCCGGTCCGGTGGCCAGTTCGCGCGCACCTGCTCGAGGCTGCCGTTGATGCCACCGACCGCGAGGACGACGACCGGTGCCCGCAGCGCGAACTCCACGCCGTCATCTTCATGCACAGCGTACGCGCCACAGAGCGTGCCGCCGCGCCGCTCCAGGGCGTCGACGCGCAGGCGGTGCAGCAGTTGCAGGCGACCGGGCGGCGCGGCCGCGTGCAACGCACGCAGCAGGCAGCGGACCAGTTCGCGCCCGGTGCCCCACACGATGTGATAGCGCGGGACGCTGTTGCCGTCGCCGAAACGCCCGCGCTCGACCCAATTCACCGCCGGCATGAAGCGCAGACCTTCGCCGCGCAGCCAGTCGTGGACTTCCGCGCAACTGCGCTCGACGTAATGGCGAGCCCAGCGCCGCGGCCAGGAGTCCTCGTCGGCCAGTTCTCCAAAACGCAACCAGTCCCGATAGGCCAACTCCGGCGTGTCGGGAATCCGCAGCCTGGCCTGCAGCGGCGTGCCGACCAGCGCCATGCCACCGAACGCCGAAACCGCCAGGCCACCGAGTTGCTCCGGCGGGCCGCGGTCGACCAACGCCACGCCGAGCCCGCCGCGCAAGCATTGCAGCGCCGTGACGATGCCGGCAATGCCGCCGCCGATTACCAGAACGTCCGATTCGATGCTTCGCGTCACCGCCGGGCCCCGATCCGTGGATTTGACCCAAGCATAGCGTCAGCACTCCGGCAATCTGATCGGCTTTGTCTTCGAGGATGGCTGGCCACCGGTCGGTCAGCGTCGCCTGGATACCTTGACATGAGCCGCTAAGACTGGTGCCCTTGAACAGCTGCTTCATTTGTCGTTGGATCTGCGGAGCAGCTACATCCGGCTTGGCGCGCGGCGCTGACTCCCAGCGCGTTCGCACGGAATGCCCAATGCCACCTGACTCGCTCGGGAACTGATCCGCGCAGGCTTCATCGGCATGCGCCACACAGCGAGTGGCAAGCTTCTTCGCTCTTTTCTAGATCACGAAATCACTACTTGCAATTGAGACATCAAGCGAAACACCTGCGCCGGCCGATGCGCCCCGGCCGCGCGCATCTCCCCCTCCACCGGCGCGACCAGTTTGCGGTCCTCGAGCTTGCGCCGGAAGCTCGACTTGTCCAGCCGATGCCCGAGTAGCGCCTCACAGATCTGCTGCAGTTCCGTCAGTGTGAAGTCCAGCGGCAGAAACCCGACCGGTAGATCCAGCGCCTCCACGTCCTTCCGCATCGCACGCACCGCCTGGTCGATCAGCTGGGCATGATCGAACGCCAGCTGCGTGTCGGCGACGGCCGCTTCGGCGGCCACCCAGCGCAGGGACGCCAGGCGCTTGCCCGGCGTCGGCGCGAAGGCCTCCATCGGCACCAGCGCGCGGTACACCACGCTGAGCGCCCAGGGCGCCCGCGGATCGCGCTTGGCGCCGCCGACCGCGGCGAGCTGGCGCACATGCGGCAGCTGCACCGCGAGCCGTTCCTGCGCCACCCGCTGCACGGCGTCGTCGAGCGTCTTGTCCAGATCGATGCGCAACACCCCGCCCGGCAGCGCCCAGCGCCCGGCATAAGGGGCCTGCTCGCGCTTGCCCTGGAGGATGACCAGCCGCTCATCCTGGATCGACATGACGATCAGTTCCACTCGAACAAATGGCATCGGGTGGATCGGGGGTGACGTGGTCGCTGCGGGGGACTTTGGCATCGCGATCTCCTGTTCGTTGCATTATGCGCCGAAGTCTGCGATACTTCGTTGCGTGATACGACGAAGTGAACGGAAAGGACCTGCGATGCAATACGACCTGATTGGAGACATCCACGGCCACGCGGACAAGCTCGAAGCGCTGCTGCGCCGCATGGGCTATGTGCCCGACGGCCGAGGCTACCGGGCACCCCAGGACCACCAGGCGGTGTTCCTGGGCGATCTGATCGACCGCGGTCCGGCCCAGCTGCGGGTGCTGGAGATCGTGCGCTCCATGGTGGACCGTGGCCAGGCGTTGTGTGTGATGGGCAATCACGAGTTCAACGCCATCGGCTTCCTCACCGAAGACCCGAACAACCCCGGCGAATGCCTGCGGGCGAATCGGCTGGACAGCCCCAAGGCGCGGCGCAACCGCGAGCAGCATGCCGAGTTCCTCGCCCAAGTGGGCGAAGGCTCGGCTCGGCACCGGGAAGCGGTCGAATGGTTCCGTTCTCTGCCCCTGGCGCTGGATCTGGGCGGGATCCGCGCGGTGCACGCGAGCTGGGAGCCCAGCGCTGTCGACCGGGTGAACGCCTGCTACTGGGATGGCGGCCGCATGTCGGACGCGTTTCTGTACGGCAGCCACGTCAAGGGCTCGGCGCTGGAGGCCGCGCGCAAGCGGCTGAGCTGCGGCTTGGAGTGGGATTTGCCCGCGGGTCACCACATCGTCGACAAGGCCGGGCACACCCACGGCGAGGTGCGCATTGCCGACTGGCGCCATGGCGCAAAGGCGTTGCGCGACGTCGCCCTGGTGCCCAGCGGGCAGGAGCACTTCGTCCCGGACATTGCCCTGCCGGAAGACATCGCGCTGCAGTGTGTCGAAGGGGCGCCGGTGTTCATCGGCCACCACTGGTTCTCAGGCCAGCCGGTGATCGAGAGCCCGAAGCTGGCCTGCCTGGACTGGTCTGCCGCCAAGGACGGCCCGCTGGTGGGCTATCGCTGGGCGGGGGAATCGGAGCTGCGCAACGACCACCTCGTCTGGGTCAGGTGATTCGCCAGCCGCGATGACGAGCGAACTTCACGAGGCGCTGAGGGTTCGGCCGATCGCCGCGGTGTTGCTCGATGCCGGATTCCAGCCGGCCCGAGGCACCCCGATCGGCGACACCGCACCCGACGCGCTGGTCTGGCTGGGCGAGCATGCCGGCCAGACGCTCAAGATCCTCGCCGGTGTGGACTGGTTCGGCCAGTGGACCCTCGTCGGCACGACGCAGTCGCGTCGGGAGGCCGCGTGGGATGAACGGCGGGTGCTCGAGGAAACCCCGCAGGGGGCGGTGCTGGAGATGCTGATGCAGTTCTGGCGGACCGCATTCGGGGCGGCGCCCTGCCCCCAGGCGTTCCAGCTCGGGCAGGTCTACCGCGAATGGAAGGTGGTACGTCGCAAGCTGATTCCCGGACTCCCGCACCTCGACGCCGACGGGCCGATGCTGCGTGCGATCGTGAACCGTCTCAAGTCCGCGCTCGCCCGCGGTCAGCTCCCGGCCGACGCCACGCTCTGGATGACGCAGATCGGCGACCAGATCGCGCTACAGGCGGACCAGCAGCAATGGCTGTGCCCGGCAAGGGGCGCCTGGTTCGGATTCGCCGAGGTGGAGTTGACGGCCTTCCTGCGCGCCGTGCCCGCGCGGTTCCGGCGGCAAACGGCGCACCTCGAGTTCGATGGACAGTGCCTGGAGATCAGCGGCGCCTACCTGCCGGGGCGGTGGGTCGCGGAGGTTCCCTGACGCTGCAGCGCTGCGGTCCGAGTGCCGAGCCCCCTGCGGAGGCTCGGAGCGTTCCTGCAAGTAGCACCGCCGAAGTTCTCGGGTCGCACAGCCAGTCTGAAGTGGGATGGACACCTACTCAATCTTGACCATGCGCAGGTGCCGGCCGCTGGTTTCACATGCGATGACTGAGCCTGCACCACGCCCAGACCTGCCAGCATCCTTGTGGGGCGGGTCTGGTGGGTCTGGGACAGCTGGGCGGGATAGCTGTACGGCCGCGTTCGACATCCAACGCTCCCGTGCGACAAACCGAAGTTAGATCACACCGCCGATTGCTCCCAGTTCATCGTCTCCAGTTCGGCCTGAACAGTCGCTCGGCATGGCACATGGCGATGACTGCAGTGGCAAGGTCATCGGCCGCCCGTCAGCCACCGTGGTGCGACTCAAACCAACCGGCCTTCACGGAACCGGGGGCGGCTTATACCGCCTGTACAGCCTCGCGATAGTGGCCATGGCCTCTGCTGCGGCTTGTTCTGTCGGACAATCGATCGTCATAAACGCAACTGAGGGACCTCAATGCATGCGCCGGCAGAAGCGTCCGCTCCGACGCTTGATGAATACCAGCAACGCGTCGCAGGTACCTATGGAGCGCGCGCCGCCAACTACGAGATCACACCAGTCAACAGCGATTGGCACCGGCGCATTGCAGCATTGTTGGTGAAGCGCGCGCAGCTTACGCCTGGCCAGCGCGTCCTCGACATTGCGACTGGCACCGGGCTCGTGGCGTTCGATGCTGCCGAGCACGTCGGTCCCGAGGGTCATGTCCTCGGGGTCGATATCACGCCCGAGATGCTGGAGCAAGCGCGCCGGAAGGCAACGGCGCTGGGTCTCCAGCATCTGCACTTCATGCTTGCAGATGCAGAGAAATTGCGTCTGCCCCAAGCGTCGTTCGACCACGTCTTGTGCTGCACCGCGCTCGTGCTGATGCGCGATGTCCCGCGAGTACTGGCGCAATGGTTGACGCTGCTCGTCCCCGGCGGATGGCTTGGGTTGCAAGCCAACCCGGATACCGCCTTTGTCACCTCGCGCGTGGTGCAGCAGTTGGCTGCCGCAATCGGTATTCACATCAGACTGAGCCAGGAAGTCGGAACACCGGAACGTCTGTACGCGCTGCTTGATGCAGCGGGATTCGTGGACATTGAGATTCACGTCGACCCCGATGGGCATTTCCTGACGATGGAGCAGGCTCTCGCCGCTGGGCCGGATTTCGAGTTCCCTGCGCCAGGCCAATATCCACCGCCTCTGCGCGCATGCACAAGCATGCAGATGGATAGCCTGCGAACGGCATATGAACAATCGATGCGCGCAGCCTGCACTCCTCAAGGCATTTGGAACGACTGCACTTCA
>JAKAIB010000234.1 GCA_021814605.1 Pseudomonadota bacterium
CGGCCTTGCAGGGCATCGGCCGGATCGACGCGCTGGTGAACAACGCCGGCTACGGCTACCTGGCGGCGATCGAGGAAGGCGAGGACGCGGCGGTGCGCGCGATGTTCGAGACCAATGTGTTCGGGCTGATCGCGATGACCAAGGCGGTGCTGCCCGGCATGCGCGCGCAGCGCAGCGGACTGATCGTCAACGTGTCGTCGATCGGCGGGCTGACCAGCTTCGCCGCCACCGGCTACTACCACGCCACCAAGTTCGCGGTCGAAGGACTGTCCGAGTCGCTCGCGCTGGAGGCCGGTCCGCTGGGCATCGACGTGATGATCGTCGAGCCCGGGCCGTTCCGTACCAAGTGGGCCGGGCCGTCGATCAAGGAATCGGCGGTTCGCATCGCCGACTACGAAGCGACCGCCGGAGGTCGCCGCGCGCAGACCGCCGCGCGCAGCGGCAACCAGGCCGGCGACCCGGTGCGCGGCGCGCAGGCCATCCTCGATGCCGCGCTGGCCGACCGGCCGCCGCTGCATCTGCTCCTCGGCCGCGCCGCGGTCGACCTGGCGCGGCGCAAGATCGACGCGCTCCGCGCCGATATCGATGCCTGGGAGGCGACCAGCGTCGGCGCGGATTTTCCCGAGGCCTGATTCAGGCCGTGGCCAGCGTCGGGTAGTCGGTGTAGCCGGCGGCGCCGGGCGTATAGAACGTCGCCATGTCGGGCGCGTTCAGCGCCGCGCCGCGGCGCATGCGCTCGACCACGTCGGGGTTGGCCAGCACCGGGCGGCCGAATGCGATCAGGTCGGCGTCACGCGCGGCCAGCGCCCGTTCGGCGCTGGCCGCGTCGAAGCCGCCAGCCAGGATGAACGGACCGTCGAAGGCCGCGCGCAGCTTGCGCTTGAACTCGGCCGGCACCTGCGGCGCGCCCATGGCCGAGTGGTCGAGCACATGCAGGTACAGCAGCCCCAGGCGCGACAGTTCGCCGACCAGCGCGAGGTATTGCGGCTCGAGTTCGGGGAAGGCGCCAGTGGCGTTGAACACGCCGTAGGGCGACAGCCGGATGCCGACGCGGCCGGCACCGATGGCAGCGGCCGCAGCGCGCACCACTTCCAGCGCGAAGCGGTTGCGCCCGGCGGCGCTGCCGCCGTAGCCGTCGCTGCGGGTGTTGACGTTGGCGTTGAGGAACTGCTCGATCAGGTAGCCGTTGGCCGCGTGGATCTCGACGCCGTCGAACCCGGCCTCGACCGCCAGCCGTGCCGCCTGGGCGTACTCGTCGACCGCGTGGGCGATGTCGCCCTCGGTCATCGCGCGTGGCCGGCTGTAGGGCTGCATGCCCTGGGCATCGGTATGCACCTCGCCCGGCAGAGTGGCGTCGGTGGGGGCGAGCACCTCGGCGCCGGCCGGCAGGTTGGCGACATGCGACACACGGCCGGTGTGCATCAGCTGCACGACCATGCGCGCGCCCCTGGCGTGCACCGCGTCGGTGACCTGCCGCCAGCCCCGGACCTGCTGCGCGTTGAACAGCCCGGGAATGCGGGCATAGCCCAGTCCGTTCGGCGACGGCGAAGTGCCCTCGGCGATGATCAGGCCGACCGAGGCACGCTGCGCGTAGTACTCGGCCATCAGCGCATTCGGCGTGTTGGCCTCGACCGCGCGGCTGCGCGTGAGCGGCGCCATGACCACGCGGTTGCGCAGTTCCAGGGATCGGATCTTCAAGGGATCGAACAGCATCGTCTTCTCTTTCTCCAGTGGATGCCGGGGACGCACGACGCGGCCCCGGGCGATGGTGCCGCGCGGCGCGGAGCCGCGGGCGCAGGGGCGGTCACGCCATGTCGAGCAATTCGTCCAGCCGCGAGACGACGCGCGCCGGCGGTGCCGACAGGCGTTCGGGGGTCTGGCCGGTGCGGTTGCACCACACGGCGCGCATGCCGTAGGCCTGTGCCGAGCAGGCATCCCAGCCGTTCGAGGACTGGAAGCTGATCGCGGCGGCGGGCAGGCCGAGGGCGGTTTCGGCGCAGCGGTAGACCGACGGGTGCGGCTTGAACACCTGCAGCGCGTCGACCGACAGCACCGCGTCGAAGCAGTCGTCGAGCCCGTTGGCGTGGATCGCGGCGTCGAGCCAGCGCGCCGTGCCGTTCGACAGGATGGCAGTGCGCAAGCCGCGGCCGCGCAGCGCCCGCAGGGTCGTGCCGACCTCGTCGTAGCAGCGCGGTGTCGCGTAGGCCTGCAGCAGCCGTCCGCGCAGGTCCGGATCGGCGGCGCCGATGTGTTCGAGGGCGTGATCGAGCGCGTCGGCGGTCACCTGCTCGAAATCGACGTAGCGTCCCTGCAGCGAGCGCAGCCAGGTGTACTGCAGCTGCCGGTCGCGCCAGACCGTCGCCAGCGTCTGCGCCTTCGCGCCGAGGGTGGCGGCGTGGCGCTGCACCGGCGAGGCGACATCGAACAGCGTGCCGTAGGCATCGAACACATAGGCCTGGATGGGTGTGGGCATGACGGCCTCGAATCGATCAGAAGCGCTCGCGCACGCCGGGTGCCTGCGCCGCCTGCGGGAACGCGTCGTCCATGCGGCGCAGCCAGGCGCGGAGCGGGTCGTCGGCGGCGAGCAGCGCGGCGTCGCCGGGCAGGCAGATCCGCGCCCATTGGAACGCGGCGAAGGCGACGATGTCGGCATAGAGCGGCGTGCTGCCGCTGACGAAGGTCTGCCCCTGCAGCGTGCTGCGCAAGGGTTGCAGCACCGCGCGCAGCGTTGCGATCGCGGCGTCGCGCTGCGACCGCAGCGCGTCCAGCGAGGTGCCGAGCGCGGCTTCGCGCGAGCTGCGGAAATAGTCCCGGTCGCAGGCGGCGACCAGCTCGGCGATGTCCGGCACCAGGACGCGGGACAGGGCCGGATGCACCACCTCGCTCACCCACTGGTTGACGAAGCGCGCCAGCGCCCGGCCGCTGCCGGGGCCGAACAGGCTGGGGCGGTCGGGATGGCGGTCTTCCAGGTGGCAGGCGATGACCCAGCTGTCATGGATGACCGCATCGCCGTCCACCAGCACCGGCACCTTGCCCTGGCCGCTGCGGGCGATGCGGTCCTTCTCGGTGAAATGCCAGGCGATCGTGTCGTACGGCAGCTGCTTGTGGTCCAGCGCAAGCCGCGTGCGCCAGCAGTTGGGGCTGAAGCGCACCGCGGGATCGGCGGCGGCGAGTTCGAACAGTTCCATCGATGGCGACCTCGGGGTGTCGGGCTGGGCCGACCCGCGGCGATCGCACCGCGCTGCCGTCGGCGTCGGTTATGGACTGGATCGTACAGTATGTCCCGGCAGGCTGCAGGGCGCCGGTCGCCGCTGCGCCGTCAGCGACCCCGCAGGTATTCGGCGAGGGCCTGCGCGTTGTTGTGCTCGGGGTCCTTCGCGGCGTAGAGCAGGGTGACGCGCCGGTGGGCGGCGAGCAGCGCGCGCAGTTCGGCGACCGCTTGCGGCCGGGAGTCGAGTTCGGCGAAGTAGCGTTGTCGGAACGCATCCCATTTTTCCGGATCGTGGGCGAACCAGCGCCGCAGCGCGTCGCCGGGGGCGATGTCGCGCAGCCAGCGATCGGCCCGCGCCTGATCCTTGCGCAGCCCGCGCGGCCACAGGCGGTCGACCAGCAGCCGCAGCCCGTCGTCCGGCGAAGCCGGCTCGTGGACGCGCTTGACCCGGATGTCGGCCATCGCCGTTCACCGCGACGTCGCCGCGGCCGATCCGGGGCGGCGCAGCCGATCAAGGCGCCGGTCCGCGCGGTGCGGGTGGTGGCATGCGGGAGCGGGCATGGTCGATGGCGGTCTGGATGGTGCCGGAGCGCGGCGAGCCCGGCCCCGAGATGTTGCATCGAACCCCAGCAGCCTTGCTGCCGGCAGGGTCGGCGCGGGCCGGGCACCGCGGCCATCTGCCAATGGCATCGTCGGGAAACCCCTGCGGCATGCACCGGGCATCGCGACCGATAAACTTCCCCGCATGAAGGCCGCCTACTACGAACGTCTCGGTCCGGCGCGCGACGTGCTGCGCGTCGGCGATCTGCCCGACCCGGTTCCCGCCGCCGGCGAGGTGCGGGTGCGGCTGCTGTGGTCCGGGGTCAATCCGTCCGACGTCAAGTCGCGACTGGGACTGCGCAGCGGCGTCATGCCGTTCCCTCGGGTGATTCCGCACAGCGACGGCATGGGTGTGATCGACGCGGTCGGCGCCGGGGTGCCGGCGGCGCGCATCGGCGAGCGGGTCTGGACCTGGAACGCGGCCTGGGGACGCGCGCACGGGACCGCTTGCGAGCGGGTCTGCCTGTCGGCCGAGCAGGCCGTGCCGCTGCCCGACGCCGTCGACGACGAGGTCGGTGCCTGCCTGGGGATTCCGGCGCTGACGGCGCTGCATGCCGTGCTGCTCGACGGCGGCGTCGCCGGCAAGACCGTGCTGGTGGCCGGCGGCGCCGGCGCGGTGGGCCACTATGCGGTGCAGATGGCCGGGCTGCTCGGCGCGGCGCGGGTGATCGCGTCGGTGAGCACCGCCGAGAAGGCGGAACTGGCGCGTGCCGCCGGCGCGGACGACGTCGTGTTCTACCGCAGCGAGCCGCTCGCCGAGCGGGTCGCGGAGCTCACCGGCGGGCGCGGCGTGGACCGGCTCATCGAGGTGGACGTCGGTGTCAACGGCGCGGTCGATCTCGAGATGCTGCGGCCGGGCGGGGAGTGCGTGGCGTATGGCAGCAGTGCCGCCACGCTGCAGCTGCCGTTCTATCCGCTGATCGCGAAGAACCTGCAGTTGCGGTTCTTCATCGTCTATCACCTCGCGCCGGCCGATCGCGCCGTCGCCGTCGCCACCCTCACCCGGATGCTCGAACGCGGGCGGCTGCAGCACAACATCGCCGCGCGCCTCGCGCTCGACGACATCGCGACCGCGCACGAGATGGTCGAACGCGGGAGCGTGGCCGGCAACGTGGTGCTGCGCGTCGGCTGAGGCCGGCCGCCCAGTGCCGCGGCGGTCGCGG
>JAKAIB010000235.1 GCA_021814605.1 Pseudomonadota bacterium
GACCAGGGGCAGCCCGTACAGCAGGATGTCGTTGATGTTGAACAGCGACGGGATCAGAGCGAGCCTGGCGATCTCGCGCTGCGCCCCGTCCCGGGTGGCGATGGCGATGGCGACGAGCAGCCCAAGCGTCGCCCCCGACCCGCCGAGGAGGATGAAGCCGTCGAACATCGGCCGCCAGGCCAGCGTGCTGGCGTACGGTGCGCCGACCCGACCGAACAGGTCAACCGAGGCGTAGGCGTCCATCGCCAGGCCGCCGTGGATGCCGATGAACCAGGCCACCTGGTTGAACAGTGCCGCGACGACGCTGAGCACCCAGACCCCGATGCCATGCGCCTGCGCCCAGACGACCAGCGGCGCCAGAAGGTGCAACGGAAACGCGGGCAACAGGGTCCAGAGGTGGGCCGCGGCGAACATCGACAACCCGACGAGGATCATCGCCGGGCTCAGTCGCAGCGCGTGGTAGAGCGTGGCCTCGGTGTCGTAGGGCAGACGCACGAATCCCAGCATCCGCCAGTGCGCGACGCGGCGCAGCAGCTCGGCCGAAGCCAGGCCGACCACGATGCCCATCAGCATGCTGCCGAAGCCGAAATTCACCGTGCCGCGGTCGACGACGGCCGAGACCAGCACGAAATTCACAATGGCGCTGACGGCGATCATCAGCGGCGGCTCGCGGCCATGGCCGTGCGCGGACGGCGGCAGGCGCTCGGAGAGCTGCACCGCCACCATGGCGGCCAACCCCACCCCGTAGATGCCCATGAAGGCGACGATCGCCTGGTCCAGGCTCGACTGCCAGCCGCCGCCGAAGACGCGCGCCATCAGGTGCTGATAGGCCGGTAGCGGGAACGACTCGGCCAGCACCGCGAGCACGCGCAGGAAGGTCAGCGGAAGCAGCGCGATGAACCCATCGCGGATCGAGACCAGCCAGACGTGGACGCGCCGAACCAAATCAGTTCCCCTGCGTCCGCCCGCACCGATGGAAGCCGCGCGGCCGAAGCGGCTGTTGCCGCAATCCGCGATGCTGGACAAGACCTCGCCCGGCGGGAGGCATCACGAAGGCACGGCCCGACCGGACATCCTGGCGTTCCCGATCATGGTGGCACACGGCGGTTCCCGCAGCGCATGAATGCCGCCCTCCCGTTACAGCGCCCTGGCCATCGCCTGCAGCGACTCCAGTCGCTCGACCATGTCCTGCACCTCCCGCATCCGCCGCGTCAGACCGTCGATGTCGCGCAGGGCCTCTTCGATACGGGCATGCTCGCGCATCGCGTCGGACGCCATGCTGCTGATCTGTTCGGCCGCCGATTCGCTGGTGCCGACGAGTTCACCCATCGCACCGATCGACTGCTGCGCGATGTCGCGGATCGACGCGACCGTCTGCGCCGAGCGGTGGATGCTTTCGCTGGCATCGTGCGCCTGCTTCTTCGAGCCGCGTGCCAGGCGCCGCACTTCGTCCGCGACCACGGCGAAGCCGCGTCCCGCCGGGCCGGCCCGGGCGGCCTCGATGGCGGCGTTCAGCGCCAGCAGGTTGGTCTGCTCGGCCACTTCGGTGATGCTGCCCGCCAGGGCGTTGACGCTGGCGGAGAGCTGTTCCAGATCGGCCAGTCCGTCGTTCAGGTGCTGCTGCGATTCCTTGGCCGCGCCGGCCGTCTTGCCAACGTCCGACATGACCCCGAGAACGCGCTGCAGCGTCGCCGCATCGCGCTCGATGCTCTTGGTCACCGTCGGCAGGATGGCGATGATCGGCTGGGTCGCCTTCTCGTAGCCGGCCAGGCGCTCGATCATCGACTGCTGCATCGCGTTGAGCGTGCGCCAGCGCCGCAGCGCGCGACTGGCGTAATGCGCCGCGTAGTTCGAATACTGGATCGGGAACGTCTCCATGAACGGATCGCTGTATCCCGCATCGTCGGCAAAGAAGACCAGCGCCGACAAGGTCTGGTTGATCGGGACGCCGAGGATCTCGCCGAAGCTGGAAAAGCCCGCGGCCGGCGTGTCGCGGAAGAACGCGGCGCGCCCGAGGAGTTCGGCGTTGCCCAGGCGCCGCAGCACGCAGTCGTTGAGCAGCATCGCCAGCGGTCGCCCCTTGCCTTGCAGGAACGATTCCCAGTCCTGCTGCGTCCTGGCGATGAAATCGGTCTGGCGCAGCAGTTGCAGCGTGTCGCCGAATTCGATGTCGCAGAAGAACGTCGTCTGGTCGACGCCGTAGGTCGCGATCGAGCGGATGAACATCTCGTCGCCGATCTGCACGCCGAAGGTGTGGCGGTCGAGACGGGCCTGGACCTCTTCGGGCTTGCAACCCAAATGCTGCGCCAGCGCCGTCGAGAACGGCACGGTGTTGCCGCTGCCGTCGAACACGCTGCGCACGGTGCGCGCAATCGGGTCGGCCTCGGCCACGGCCCAGCTCGCGCCTGCGGGCTCGAAATTCTGCGTCTTGAACGGCGAGAAGCGCACGCCCTCGCGGACCTTGCAGAACACGATCATGGCGTGACCGGTGTAGGTCCGCCGGCCGTCGCTCATGAAGGTGCCGGAGAAGTCGAGCTTGCCCCCGGCGCTGCCGCCGATGGTCAGGCAGGGAAAGCGCTGCGTCTCGTAGAACGCGCGCATCAGGAAGCCTTCGGACGCGGACAGCCCGTCGCAGAAGACCAGCGCGAAGGTCGAATCCGACGACAGCCGGAATGACGGCCGAACCTTGTCCAGCTCGCCGCGGATGATCTGGACGCGGTCGGCCGCGCTCTGTCCCTGGCCGACGTGCAGGTCGACCGCGAACGCCTCGGCCCGCTCGATCAGGGCGCCGCCGAGCTGGAGGAAGCTGCCCTCCCGGTCGGTGTCGCCGGCACCGCAGTACGCCGACGTGTCGCCGGCGCAGAGCGCGCCGCTCGACGACAAGGCGAGAAACGCGACCGACTCGCCCGATCGGGTGCGGACCGCGTCGTACAGGCGCCGGCTGCTCGCGGCGAAATCGACGTGCGGCGGGATGAAACCGAGGAAGACACCGCCGTCCGCCAGTTCGGGCAGTTCGGGAGCCGTGGTGTCGATCCGGCCGCTGCGGGCCGGGGCATTCCGTTCGGGGGCTGTCTGGCCGTCGCTTGCGCTGGGCATCGAAGACATGGTGGCCGCTCCATGTGAGTCCGATCGGAGTCGTTCGGGGCGACCGGCGACAGCCGGCCGCGGACGGAGCGTCCGGGCGCCACGGCGAAGCGGGCACGCACGATGCCAACCCCGCCGCTGCCGATCGCGAGAGCGACTGGTTCCGCGGAAACGCCGTCGCGGATCCGCTCCCGCCGGTTAACGTCACATTCCCCGCCGACTTGAGCCGCCCGCTTCAGGGGTCCCGACCGCCCGCCGCGTCCCGGCGTCGGCTGGTGCGCTCAGGCGGCGAACCAGCCCTCGACCTGGGCCCGGCTCGGAATGCCGCCACTGTGGACGACGCGGCCGTCGACCACGACGCCTGGGGTGCGCATCACCCCGTATTGCATGATCGACGGGATGTCCTCGACCTTGTCGACCTGGGCCGGCAGCCCCTTGGCGGCGAGCACGTCCTCGACGAGCTTCTGCGTGGCCTTGCAGCTGGCACAGCCGGTGCCGAGGATCTTGACGTTGAACATGGATTGACTCCTTGCAGGGGGATGGAACGGGAAGCGGCGACTCACATCACCGCGTTGAACACGTAGCCGACGACGACGATGCCGGCGGCGACCACGCCGGCGAACAGCGCGATCAACCGGGGCCGCATCACCTTCCGGAGGATCAGGAATTCCGGCGCGGACAGCGCGGTCACCGACATCATGAAGGCCAGGGTCGTGCCCAGTGCGGCGCCCTTGCCCAGCAGCGCCTGCACCACCGGGATGATCCCGGCGGCATTGGAATACATCGGCACGCCGATCAGCACGGCCAGCGGCACCGACCACCAGGCGCTGCGGCCCATCAGGTGCGCCATGAAATCCTGCGGCACATAGCCATGGATCCAGGCGCCCACGCCCACGCCGGCGACGATATACGGCGCCACTTTCAGCACGATGTCGCGCACGTGGGACCAGCCCTGGGCAAAGCGGGCATCCCAGTCCATGCGCTGCTGCGCACTGCTGACGGCGGGGATGTCGAACACCCACGGCTCGACCAAGCGTACCGGATTCATGCGCCCGATCACCAGCCCGGCGCCGATGGCCACCAGCAGGCCCATGCCGGTGTACAGCAGCGCGACCTTCCAGCCAAACATGCCGTAAAGCAGCGCCAGCGCCACCTCGTTGACCATCGGTGCCGACACCAGGAAGGAGAAGGTCACCCCCAGCGGCACGCCGGCGGTCAGGAAGCCGATGAACAGCGGCACCGCCGAGCAGGAGCAGAACGGGGTCACGATGCCCAGGCTCGCGGCGAGCACGTTGCCGACGCCCGAGCGCCGGCCCGCCAGGATCGCGCGGGTCTTCTCCGGCGTGAAGAAGGTCTGGAGCACACCGACGACGAACACGATCAGCGCCAGCAGCATCAGCACCTTCGGCACCTCGAACGCCAGGAAGCTCAGCGCCGAATACAGATGGCTGTCCGGCGCGATGCCGCTCGACGCCGCAAGCCAGCGCGTGAACGCATCGGTCGCCGGCTCCAGTTGCCAGTACAGCAGGAACCAGCCGGCGACATACAGCACCGGCACGATCCACGCGCGCCAGGCGGAAGGCCGCACGGCGGCGACAGGGGACAACGGGGAAGCGGGACGGTGCATCGAAACCTCGCGGCAGAAGGACTCTGCTCCAGAAGACGAACGACCCGAGAAAAGGATGCAGCCCGATGCCGCCGTGCCCGTCCGGCCGGCTTCAGCTGCGGGTCGGGCCGACGTGGCAGCAGACGCTGCCTGACGCGTCGAAGCGCACGCCGCAATGCCGCACCAGCGAGGCACGCAGACGCTGGCGGGCGCGCAGCAGCCGCGCCTTGGCCGCCGGCAGGCTCAGGCCG
>JAKAIB010000236.1 GCA_021814605.1 Pseudomonadota bacterium
CCACGTACCGCGCGATCAGGTCGATTTCCAGGTTGACGCCGTCGCCGGGCCGCAGCGCGTGCAGGTTGGTGTGCTGCAGGGTGTGCGGGATGAGGTTGATGCTGACGCGGCTGCCATCGTCGTGGTCGTCGACGGCGTTCACCGTCAGGCTGACGCCGTTGACCACGATCGATCCCTTGTAGGCGAAGAACCGGGCGAGCGCCGCGGGCACGTCGATCTGCAGCCGCCATGATTCGCCGACCGGCGCAAAGGCCGCGACCCGGCCGATGCCGTCCACATGCCCGGTGACCAGGTGTCCGCCGAGCTTGGTCTGCAATGTAAGCGACTGTTCCAGGTTGACCTGGCTTCCGGCCCGGTCCAGTCCGGTGGTGCGCGCCAGGCTTTCCGCCGAGACGTCGATGTCGAATCCGTCGGCGCGGACCGCCACCACGGTCATGCATGCGCCGCTGACGGCAATGCTGTCCCCGGGCTGCACGCCTTGCATCCACGACGGATCGACGCGCAGGACGAGACGCTTGCCATGTGACGGATCCGGACCGAGCGGAGCGACGGAGGCGATGGTGGCGACGGCGGTGACGAGTCCGGTGAACATGGCGGATCAGTGCGGAAGGAGGGAAGCGAGCCGCCCCGGGGGGCGGGCGAGGATGCGCAAGTCGGTGCCGACGCGGTCGAGCGACTGCCATTGGAGGCCGATGCCCTGCGCCAGTTCCTCGAACGGTCCGATCGCGGCGACGCCGGCGCCGGCGCCGAGCAGCGTCGGCGCCACATAAAGCAGCAGTTCGTCGATCACGCCGGCGCGTAGCAGCGAGGCATTGAGCTTTTCGCCGGCCTCGCAGTGGAGTTCGTTGATCGCCCGTCGGCCGAGCTCGCGCATCAGCGCCTGCAGATCGGTCTTGCCCGGCTTGTCGGCCGCGGTCGGCAGCGCGATGTCCTGCAGGTCCAGGCCGGGTGCGGCGGCCGTGCGCAGTGCGGTCATCCGGCCGGCGGCCTGATCGGGCGGCAGCGCATGCACCAGCCAGAGCGGTGCTGTGGCGTCGCGCAGCAGCTTGGCGGCCGGCGGGAGGTCGAGACGGCTGTCGATCACGATGCGGATCGGCTGGCGCGGGGTCGGCACATGGCGCACGGTCAGCAGCGGATCGTCGGCGCGGACGGTGCCGATCCCGGTCAGGACGGCACAGGCGCGCGCGCGCCAGTGGTGGCCGTCGGCGCGTGCCTCGGCGCCGGTGATCCACTGGCTGACGCCGTTGGGCAGTGCCGTCCGGCCGTCGAGCGATGCCGCAGCCTTGAGCCGCACCCACGGCGTGCCGCGCACCATTCGAGAGACGAAGCCGGGGTTGATTTCGCGCGCGTCGGCCTCGAACAGCCCGGACTCCACCCGTGCGCCGGCGCTGCGCAGCCGTTCGAGTCCGCGGCCCGCGACCAGCGGGTTGGGGTCGACCATCGCGGCGACGACCCGCGTCACGCCCTGTTGCGCGAGCAGGTCGGCGCAAGGTGGGGTGCGGCCGTGGTGTGCGCAGGGTTCGAGGGTGACATAGGCCGTGGCGCCGCGCAGGTCGTGCCCGCGGGCGGCGGCCTGCCGGACCGCTTGGACTTCGGCGTGGTCCAGTCCCGCGGCTTGCGTCGATCCCTCGCCGAGCACCACGCCGTCGCGCACCAGCACGCAGCCGACGCGCGGATTCGGGCTGGTCCGGTACATCGCCTCGCGCGCGAGCTCGAGGGCCCGCCGCATGTGGCGCAGGTCGTCTTCGGACCAGGCGGGTGGCGTGCTCACGGCTTGGATGCCCCGCGCGAACGTCGCGGCGGAGTCGGTCGCGGCTGGACCTCCTGCAGCACCTCGAGGAACTGGCCGAGATCCTTGAAGCTGTGATAGACCGACGCGAAGCGCACGTAGGCGATGCTGTCGAGCGAACGCAGTTCTTCCATCACCCAGCTGCCGATCTGGCTCGACGGCAGCTCGCGTCCGCCGCTCTGCAGCAGCCGCTCCTCGACGCGGCCGATCGCCGTATCGACCGCCTCGGCGCTGACCGGGCGCTTGCGCAATGCCAGCAGGAACGACGCGCGCAGCTTGTCGCGGTCATATTCGGTGCGCCGCCCGTCCTTCTTCACCACCACCGGGAAGCTCACCTCGGCGCGCTCGTAGGTGGTGAAGCGCCGGTCGCATTGCGCGCAGCGCCGACGGCGCCGCAGCGCCGTGCCGTCCTCGACCTCGCGGGTTTCGATGACCTGCGTGTCGGGACTCTGGCAGAACGGGCATTTCATGGCGGGGCGGCGAAGCAAAGCCGCAATTATTCCTCGGCGCCGGGGAACAGGCCCTAAACTGCCCGCCGATGAAAAATCTGGTGTTACTGATTTCCGGCCGCGGCAGCAATATGCAGGCCATCGTCGAGGCTGCGCGGTCGCAGCGGTGGGAGGTCGACATCCGTGCGGTCGTCAGCAACCGCGCCGACGCCGCCGGGCTGGCGGTCGCGCGCGGGCTCGGTGTCGCGACCCTCGCGGTCGAGCATGGCGACTTCCCGAATCGCGACGCGTTCGACACCGCGCTGGCCGATGCGATCGAGGCCCACGCACCGGACGTCGTCGCGCTGTGCGGATTCATGCGCGTGCTGGGCAGCGCCTTCGTCTCGCGGTTCGCCGGACGGCTGGTGAACGTCCATCCGTCGCTGCTCCCGGCGTTCTCCGGGCTGCAGACGCACCGGCGCGCAATCGAGGCCGGGGTCAAGTGGCACGGGGCGACGGTGCATCTGGTCACGACCGACCTCGATCACGGACCGATCGTGGCCCAGGCGGTGGTGCCGGTGCGCGACGACGACACGCCCGAGGCGCTGGCTGCGCGCGTCCTGGAGGAGGAGCACCGGATCTATCCTCCGGCCGTGCGTGCGCTGCTCGAGGGACGGGTGCAGGTCGACGGCCTGCGGACGCGCATCCTGGACTCGGCCAGATCGCAACTTCCGGGGGGCAGGCCATGAAGCCGCGCGATTTGCTGTACACGGGGCGCGACATCCTGCGCGAAATGCTGCGATTCGACGCGGCCGCCGACGCGGTGCTGTCGCGGCATCTTCGCGCCCGGCCGCAACTGGGCCAGCGCGACCGCCAGATCCTGGCCGACACGGTCTATCAGGTCCTGCGGCACCTGCGGCTGCTGCGTGCCCTGGCGGAGAGTGACGACTCGATCGGCGGCGCGATCGAGTTGCGCCTGACCGTGCTGGGGTGGCAGGGCGACGCACGGTCGCTGCGCGAGGCGCTGACGGCGGAGCAGTTCGACTGGCGCAAGCGCCTGCTCGAACAGGATGCCCTGCGTCTTCCGGAGGCGGTTCGCTGGAGCCTGCCGGACTGGCTCGACACCGCGCTGCGCAGCGCATACGGCGACGAGTTTCCGGCGCTGGCGCAGGCGCTGCTGCGTCCCGCGCCGCTCGATCTGCGGGTCAACGTGCTCAAGACGCGGCGCGAAGCGGTGATCGACGCCTTCGGCCGCCTGGCCATTCCGGCACAGCCGACCCGCTATTCGCCCTGGGGCGTCCGGCTCGAGGGCAAGCCGGCGCTGCAGAATCTGACGCTGTTCCGTGACGGCTGGGTCGAAGTGCAGGATGAAGGCAGCCAGCTGCTCGCGCTGCTGCTCGCGCCGCGCCGCGGCGAGATGGTGGTCGACTTCTGCGCCGGCGCCGGTGGCAAGACACTGGCGCTCGGCGCGATGATGCGCAGCACCGGGCGACTCTATGCCTTCGACGTCGCCGAGTACCGCCTCGCCAAGCTCAAGCCGCGGCTGCTGCGCAGCGGGCTGAGCAATGTCTATCCGGTGGTGATTGCCCACGAGCGCGACGAGCGCGTGCGGCGTCTGGCCGGCAAGATGGACCGGGTGCTGGTCGACGCGCCGTGTTCCGGCCTGGGAACGTTGCGGCGCAATCCCGACCTGAAGTGGCGCCAGACGCCCGACGACGTCGCCGAGATGGTGGCCAAGCAGGCGGCCATCCTGGAGTCTGCGTCGACCCTGCTCAAGCCGGGAGGCCGGCTGGTCTATGCGACCTGCAGCCTGCTGCCGGCGGAAAACGCCGAGGTGGTCGACGCATTCCTCGCCGCGCATCCGGAATTCGAGCGCGTTCCGGCAGGCGCCATCCTGGAACAGCAGGGCGTCGCTGCCGCCGATCTGGCACCGCAAGGCGACCTGCGCCTGCTGCCGCACCGACATGGAACCGACGGTTTTTATGCGGCGGTCCTGCAGAGGCATGCTCCGGCCGCCTAAACTGGAAACGTTTTGCAGCAATTCCGAGGCGTGCGGAACACCTCTCTTCCTGGATTCTCTCGATGTCTGACGTTTTTCTGAATTGGGCCGCCCACGGCCTGCTGCGGTCTGCCTGGTGGCAGACCGTGCTGTTCCTGCTGGTGACGACCCATGTCACCATTGCCGCGGTGACTATCTTCCTGCACCGCGCGCAGGCGCACCGGGCGCTCGAACTCCATCCGGCGGTGTCGCATTTCTTCCGTTTCTGGCTCTGGCTGGCCACGGGGATGGTGACGCGGGAATGGGTGGCGATCCACCGCAAGCACCATGCGCGCTGTGAAACCCGGGATGACCCGCACAGCCCGGTGACGCGGGGCATCGGCACGGTGCTGCTGCGGGGCGCCGAGCTCTACCGCGCCGAGGCCGCGAATGCCGACACGGTCGCCCGATTCGGCCACGGCACGCCCGACGACTGGATCGAGCGCAACGTCTATTCGCGATTCACCGCGCTCGGCGTGAGCCTGCTGCTCATCGTCGACGTGCTGCTGTTCGGGGCCATCGGCGCCGCGGTGTGGGCGGCGCAGATGATCTGGATCCCGCTCTGGGCGGCCGGGGTGGTCAACGGCCTCGGGCACTGGTGGGGCTATCGCAATTACGCCGCACGCGATCGCAGCCACAACATCT
>JAKAIB010000237.1 GCA_021814605.1 Pseudomonadota bacterium
GCGCTCCATCGACAGCGCCTACGAGTACACGATGCGCTATTTCGAGACGCGGCGTGCCGGGGCGGCCGACGCGCCCGGCCCGTGAGCCGCGTTCGCGCGGCGCGGCATCCCGCTCAGGCCCAGCGCCAAACCCCGCGCGGCATCACTGCCGGGGTCCGGCGCTTCGGCGCAACTGGACCGGCGGGCAGGGGACGTCGCCGTACGAACAGAACACGCAGCAGTCGCCGGCCCTGGGGGTGAGCAGGGTGGCGCAGGCCGCGCAGGTGTAGAACCAGCGGCAGGCGTCCGTGGCCATGGTCTCGACCTGGGCATGGCCGCAGGTCGGGCAGGTGATCGTCGACCGGAGAATCGGCTGCATGGCAGGGGATTGTCGGACGCGATGGATCCCCGCCGGTCGGCGCGGCCATTGCCGGCGGCGCCACCGACCGCATCGCGGCGACGAGATTGACTACACTGGGTCGGCCGGTCGACCGCCGCGGCCTTGCGAAGGCTGCGGGTGGCGTCCGGCATGACCGTTCACGACGAGGGCGGGCGCTGCCGCGACCCGCTCCGCAGAATCGAGATTGGAGACGACCTGATGAGCCAACAGACGCAGGCGCGCGAGCGCGCCCGTGCCCCCGCACACGTCCACCACGCCCGCCTGATCGACTGGGTCGCGCGCATCGCCGCGCTGACCGAAGCGGCCGACGTCCACTGGTGCGACGGCAGCGACGCCGAATACCAGAGCCTCTGCCAGCAGCTGGTCGATGCCGGCACCTTCAAGCGCCTCGATCCGGCGAAGCGCCCGAACAGCTTCCTGGCCTGCTCCGACCCGTCGGACGTGGCCCGCGTCGAGGATCGCACCTTCATCTGCAGCCAGCAGCGCGACGACGCCGGCCCGACCAACAACTGGGTCGACCCCGCGGAGATGCGCCGGCTGCTGCAGACCGGCGACCAGGCCCTGTTCAAGGGCGCGATGCGCGGACGCACGCTGTACGTGATCCCGTTCAGCATGGGACCGCTGGGCTCGCCGATCTCGCATATCGGCGTCGAACTGTCGGATTCGCCGTACGTCGTGGTCAACATGAAGCTGATGACCCGCATGGGCCGCGCGGTGCTCGACCTGCTCGGCAACGACGGCGACTTCGTCCCCTGCGTCCACAGCGTCGGCGCGCCGCTGCAGCCCGGGCAGGCCGACGTGCCCTGGCCGTGCAACGCGACGCACAAGTACATCGTGCATTACCCGGAGACGCAGGAGATCTGGTCCTACGGTTCGGGCTACGGCGGCAACGCGCTGCTCGGCAAGAAGTGCTTCGCGCTGCGCATCGCATCGACCATGGGGCGCGACCAGGGCTGGCTCGCCGAGCACATGCTGATCCTCGGCGTCACCAACCCCGAAGGACGCAAGTTCCACGTCGCCGCAGCGTTCCCCAGCGCCTGCGGCAAGACCAACTTCGCGATGCTCATCCCGCCGCCGGCCCTGTCGGGCTGGAAGGTGACGACCATCGGCGACGACATCGCCTGGATCAAGCCCGGCGCCGATGGGCGGCTCTACGCGATCAACCCCGAGGCCGGGTATTTCGGCGTCGCGCCCGGAACCAATGCCGAGACCAACCCGAACTGCATGCGCAGCCTCGAGCGCGACGTGATCTTCACCAACGTCGCGCTGACCGACGACGGCGACGTCTGGTGGGAGGGCATGGGTCCGGCGCCGGCGCATGCCATCGACTGGCAGGGTCGCGACTGGACGCCGCAGATCGCCGCCGAGACGGGCGCCAAGGCAGCGCATCCGAACGCCCGCTTCACCGTCGCCGCGACCAACAATCCGGCGCTCGATCCGGCGTGGGACGATGCCGCCGGCGTGCCGATCGATGCCTTCATCTTCGGTGGCCGGCGCTCGACCACCGTGCCGCTCGTGACGGAGGCCCGGACCTGGCGCGAGGGCATCTACATGGCGGCGACGATGGGCTCGGAAACGACCGCGGCCGCGGTCGGCCAGCAGGGGGTGGTGCGGCGCGATCCGTTCGCGATGCTGCCGTTCTGCGGCTACAACATGAGCGACTATTTCCGCCACTGGCTCGACATGGAGAACCGGCTGCAGGCCAAGGGCCGCTCGCTGCCGCGCATCTTCTGCGTCAACTGGTTCCGCAAGGGTGCCGACGGCAAGTTCATCTGGCCGGGCTACGGCGACAACGCGCGGGTGCTGAAGTGGATGATCGAGCGTGTCGAGGGCAAGGCCGACGGCGAGGGCCATTTCTTCGGCGTCAGCCCGCGCTACGAAGACATCGACTGGACCGGGCTGGATTTCGACGAACGTCGCTTCGCCGCGATCATCGATGCCGACGCCAAGGCGTGGCGCGACGAACTCGCGCTGCATGACGAACTGCTGGCGAAGCTGGCGCTGCGCCTGCCTCCGGAGATCAAGGCGACCCGGCAGGCCATCGAGACCGCGCTGCCGGCCTGAACGGCATCTGCTTTGGGGCGGGGCGGGCCGACCGTCCCCGCCGTGCCGGCAGCCTTTTCGCGGCGACCCAGGCAGTCAGAGGACCAGCGGGTTGCGGCCGCCGTCGAGCGGCAGCGTGGCCGCCGTGGCATATCCGGCACGAGCGCTGGACAGGAAGACCACCGCATCGGCGATCTCTTCCGGCGTTGCCATGCGCCCGATCGGAATTTCCGCGACGCTGCGCGCCCGGGCTTCGTCGACGCTGATTCCCGCGGCGCGGGCGGCGGCCTGCAGGCCCTCGGCCACGCGACCCGTTTCGGTGAGTCCGGGGCTCACGCCCAGCACCCGCACACCGCGCGGCGCATAGGCGGCGCCGAGGCCGGCGGTGGCCAGCATCAGCGCGGCGTTTGCCGCGCCGCCGGCCAGATGCGTCGGGGACGCGACCCGGCCGCCGGATCCGATGACGTTGACGATCACCCCGCGGCCCCGCCCGGCCATGCGCTTGACCAGCGGGTCGATGACATGGATGTAGCTGAAGAACTTGGCGTCGAACGCGGCATGCCACTTGGCCGGATCGAGTTCGTCGACCGGCGCGCGCCGCGCAGCACCCGCGGAGTTGACCAGCACGTCGACCGGGCCGACCTCGGCCTCGACGGCATCGACCATGCGCGAGGCCGCGGCGGCGTCGCTCAGGTCCGCGGCATAGGTCGGCACGCCGCCGAGATGGGCGGCTGCAGCGGCCAGCCCCTCGGCGCTGCGGGCGCACAGCACCACGCGGGCTCCCTCGGTGGAAAAGGCCCGGGCGCAGGCCAGGCCGATGCCCCGGCTGCCGCCGGTGACGAGGACGATTCGGTCGCGAAGTTCGAGATCCATGGCGGAGGCAGGAGCGGAAGTCGGAGCCGGCAAGTCTAGGGGCGGATCGCGCTTCGCGTGCGCCGACGGCGCGAACGGCCCCCCGGCCCGCCCACCGCCACGGGCGCCCGGATCCGCGGCCTGCTACACCAGCGGAACGTAGATGTCGGTCTGCCACCGGTCCAGCGGCGTTTCCGGGTGGACGCTCAGATAGTGGAAGACCAGCGGCTGGTCGCGCAGCTCCTCGCCGCTGGTGGGCAGCCAGTCGCGGTAGATCGGATAGATCGTCTCGCCGATGTGGTCGGTCGAGCCGACGTGCCGGACCACGGCGCAGCGGCCGCCCGGGATGACGAGTTCGCGCACGCCGGCGGTGTTCGGCGCGACCGGCTCGTCGATCTCGCCGCAGATGTCGAAGCGGAACGCGTCCGGCGGCGTCGTGTCCGGGTTGCCGTAGGGAATGCCGAAGGTGCGGCTGGTGGCCACCGGCGACTGCCCGCTGTGGATGCGCCAGTCGATGAAGCGGCGCACGCTTTCGTCGACGCGGTCGGCCGGGCCGCGGTGCTCGAGAGCGGCGACGCGGGTTGCGGGAAAATCGACGATACGCACTTGCATGGTGAGACTCCTGGAAAGGTAGGGGACGACGCACACCGTGCTCCAGGCCTGCCAGTTGGGCTGCCGCCGGAACGCGCTCGGCGCCATGCCGAAGGCGCGGCGGAAAGCCCGGCTGAACGCCTCCGGGCTGTCGAATCCGGTGTCGAGGGCTGCATCCAGGACCGAGCAGCGCTCGCGCGACGCCAGGCGATGGGCGGCCCGGCGCAGCCGCATCAGCTGCACGTAGCGCGCGACCGGCAGGCCGACGTATGCGGCGAACTGCCGGTGGAAGTGGAACTTCGAGAAGTTCGCAACGCGGCTCAGCGCCTCGACCGACAGGTCGCCGTCGAGGTTGGCGTCGACGTAGGCGAGCACGGCGTCGAAGCGCCGGGCGTAGGTTCCGAGGGGGGTGGCGGCGGTGGTCATGGTCCGGAGGGTGTGGACGCTATCGTCGCTCGCCGCATGGCGGCCGCGCCTAGCCGCGCTTGCTGGGTTTCGTCCGCCTGCGCGCCGGATCGTGCTGCGGTATCCGCTGCCCGGTCACGGCGCCCGGCGGACATGCTACGGTCCGGGGGTCGGACGCAGCCGGTCGGCGGCGCACGTCGCGGCCGGCATCGAGCCGGGCCGGAAGGCGTCCTTGGCACGATCATCGGGAGAGGCAGCGTGTTTTCCCACATCATGGTGGGCGTTTCGGATTTCGACCGGGCGATGGCGTTCTACCGGCCGCTGATGGCGGCGCTGGGCGTGCAGTTCCGGTTCGTCGAAGCCGACCGGCCCTGGGCCGGATGGCAGTCCGCGCCCGATCCGCGGCCGCTGTTCCTGATCGGCCGCCCGTACGACCGCCAGCCGCATCAGCCCGGGAACGGGCAGATGGTCGCTTTCCGCGCGGCGTCGCGCGGGCTCGTCGACCGGGTCTACGCCGTCGCGCTGGCGCATGGCGGCACCGACGCGGGCCCGCCGGGCCTTCGGCCCGAATATCACGCGCACTACTACGGCGCATACTTCCGCGATCCCGAC